>JAFGEY010000170.1 GCA_016931365.1 Anaerolineae bacterium | reverse complement strand
TCTCTGGACTCACTTTCTCATTGTTAAGGAACGCTTGGACTCAAGCGCATGCTTTCACGCGCCTGCTCTCAACTCTAAACTCAAGTATATTGATTATGGTATATTATTATTTCAAGCTTTGCGCCGGGAAGGAGAATGCAACGCATAGCGTTGAGCATATTGTATGTCATCGAGGAAGATAAAGCAAGTCAGACGGGCGTCGTACCTCCCACAAGCGGCGGTTAGGCTGTTTGTGTAAGCATAGACTCGGCTAAACGTTGCACGGATGCGCAAAATGTGATAAGATGGTGCACGCTCGACGCAAAGGCAACCTGAGCCTGTGTAGGATTGAGCAAAGTGAGCACACCGGATGTTGTCCAAGATTCAATGGGGGAGCCTGCGCAACAAAATCATCATCTGGGCTTTCGTGCCGACGGCGATCATTTTGATCACCGTGGCCTTGGTGAACCTCTATGCCTATCAACGAGTGACAGAAGGGCTGGTCATTGAGCGCGACCGTGAAATGACGCGCCTTTCGGCCAGGCTCTTGGCAACCGAACTGGCTTCGTACGCCGATCCCGTATCCGGTCAAGTGATGTCCATCTTTGACAGTGGCATTGTCTTTTTTGACGAGAACGGCAAAATTCTGTCTGCCGAGCCGGAGACGTTGGAAGGGTGGGGCGATAACTGGGCCACGCGCCTGCCTTTTCGACGTATGCTGGGATCGGACAAGCCCGTTTTTTCGGACATTGTCGTCGACAGCCGGCTGGGTGAAAAGGCGATCATTGTCGTCGTCCCGATCATCAGCCGCGAAGGACAGTTTATCGGCGGGATGGCCGGGTTATTTCGTATCGAATCATCATCTGACAATGTGCTGTACAGAATGGTCGAAAAACTGCGTCGGGGCGAAAACACGGTCATTTACCTCGTCGACGGTACCGGCCTGGTTCTCTACCACTCGAATCCCGCGTATATTGGCGCCGACTTTGCCGACCAGAGCGCTGTGCAGCTGGCCTTGAGCGGGCATGTGGGTGCGTTTCGCACCCGCGATTTTGCCGGGCAGGACATCGTGGCCAGTTTCGCGCCGATCCCGGACACGTCATGGGGGCTGGTGATGGAAGAAAGCTGGGCCGAATTGACCCGCACCAGCCGTCTGTACGGCCGGGCGTTGATCGGCCTGCTGGCGCTTGGGGTGATCGTCCCCGTACTTATCGTTACCTTTGGCGTGCGGCGGATCACTCGTCCAATTGCCAATTTGATCGATGCAGCGCGCGAACTGGCCGGCGGGAACTTGAGGCAGCGCATTACCATCCCGACCGGCGATGAGCTGGAAAAGCTGGCCGACCAGTTCAACCTGATGGCCGAGCAGCTTCAGTCGTTATATGATGACCTGGAAAATCGCGTTGCCGATCGCACCAGCGAGTTGGCGATGCTCAACCGGCTTGCCGGAGTGGTCAGCCGCTCGCTCGATCTGAACGAAATCCTCCATGACGCACTTGACGAAGCGATGGCGGTGATGAACATGCCCAAAGGGCAGGCCTTTTTGCTCGATCAGGACACTCAATGCCTGAACTTGCGCGCGCATCGCGGCTTGTCGTCTGACCTGATCGACTGCACAACGCAGATGCCGCTCGGGTCCAGCACGTCCGGCATTGCCGCACAGCAAGGTCGGCCTGTCTTTAGAAGGATCGAGGATTATATTGACACCCCGCTCAAAACGCTGCTTTGGCGCGAGGGATTGGCGATGGTGGTCAGCGTGCCGTTGATGGTCAAAGGCAAGACTGTCGGGGTGATCGACCTGGGTGCGAACACCTTTCGTGAGATCAGTGAGGATGAGTTGTCGCTGCTGATGGCGATCGGTAACCAGATCGGCGTGGCGGTGGAAAATGCGCGGCTCTACGAGCAAGCTCAGCAGTTGGCGGTGGTTCAAGAGCGCAACCGCCTGGCGCGCGACTTGCACGACTCGGTGATGCAAGCGTTGTATGGCGTGGCGATGTATGCTGAAGCGGCAGTGCGTCAACTGGAACTGGGCCAGACCGAAATGACCACCGATCATCTGCGCGAGATACGAAATACAGCGCAGGAATCGTTGCGCGAGATGCGTTTGCTGATCTTTGAATTGCGCCCGCCGATCCTCAAGCGCGAGGGGCTGGCTGCGGCCTTGCAGGCGCGGCTCGAATCGGTGGAGCAACGCGTAGGCATGCAGACCCGGTTTCAGATGGATCCAGAAGTTCAGTTTGCGCCCGAGATCGAGCAGGACCTGTACCGTGTGGCTCAAGAAGCGCTTAACAATACGCTCAAACACGCGCGGGCAACCCGCGTCGATGTCAATTTGCGCGCCGTCGACTCGCACCTGGAACTGGAAATTGTCGATGACGGCGTCGGGTTTGATCCGGCGTCGATTTCCGAGTGCGGCGGGTTTGGCCTGCGCAGTATGCAGGAGCGCGTGACCCGGTTGGGTGGAGAATTGACGATCAGCAGTCGTCCCGGCCAGGGGACAGCGATCAAAGTGGAGGTAAATCAGTGATAAAGCAGACAAAAAATGCGATTCGTGTGATTATCGCCGACGATCACGCCATTGTCCGCCGGGGCATTGCCGCGTTGCTGGCCACCGAACCCGGCATCGATGTGGTGGGTGAGGCACAGAATGGCCGCGAGGCCATTGAGTCAGTCAAAAAGCTTGAGCCTGATGTGGTGTTGATGGATATGGTGATGCCCGAGGTGGATGGCCTGGAAGCGATCCGGCGGATCGTCGAAGATCAGCCCGAAATCCGCATTCTGGTTTTGACCAGCTTTTCGAGCGTCGAGATGATCTTGCCAGCGATCCGGGCCGGCGCGTTGGGTTATCTGCTCAAAGATTCCAGTCCCGAAGAACTGGTTAGCGCGATCAAGCAAGTTTTTTGCGGCAACTCGACGCTGCATCCGGCGGTGGCGCGCAAACTGCTGGATCAGATTTCCCAGCCGGAGCAGCTCCAGGAGGCTGTCGAAGCACTCACCGAGCGCGAGATCGCCGTGCTGCGGCTGGTCGCACAGGGACAGAGCAACCGCGAGATTGCCAACGCGCTGACGATCAGCGAAGCGACCGTGCGCACGCACGTCAGCCACATCCTTGCCAAGCTGGAGCTGTCCAGCCGCACCCAGGCCGCTCTGTATGCGCTGCGCAAGGGGCTGGCTTCGCTGGATGACGCCGAGTTACCCTAGTGGCTGATACCAACTGCGCTTTTGTTGTAGGCATCGTACACCCCAAACTGACAAGACCGCCCTCAAGGGCGGTCTTTTTTTCGTACATTGAACCCCCCTTTTCTCCGATGACAGCGCATGTGAGTTTCTGATATACTGATTTTTGACGTTCAATTTTCCCCAATTCATATTCAGAGAGGAGAAGAAACATGCGCAAGTTGAGCCTGTTGCTCAGTTTGATGGTGATCGTCGTTCTGGTTATGTCGGCATGCCAGCCCCAGACGGTCATCGTCGAAAAGGAAGTCAAGGTCACGCAGGTGGTGACCCAGGTCGTCAAAGAGACGATCAAAGAGACCGTCGTCGTTGAAGGCGAGTCCAAGGTCGTCGAAAAAGAAGTGACCAAGATCGTTGAAAAAGAAGTGGAAAAAGTGGTCACTCCCACCCCCGATCCAGACGCAATCGAGCAAGGCGGCACGGTCATTGCGAGCACTTTTTCCGATGCCGAAATTCTGAACCCCATTCTGTCCACCGATGACGCATCCAGCGATGTGAACACCATGATGTACAACGGCCTGGTGGGGATCGATGTGAATGACCTCAGTGTTGTTCCCGACCTTGCCGAGCGGTGGGAAGTGTCCGAAGACAGCCTGACCTTTACCTTTTATCTCTCCAAGAACGTGACCTGGCATGATGGCGAGCCATTTACCGCCCAGGATGTCAAGTTTACCTATGACATGATCCTCAACTCCGATGTCAACTCGCCGCGTCGCGCCGACCTGTCCAATATCTTGACTCCGGAACAGATCGAGATCGTCGACGATTACACGATCAAGTTTACCCTCAACCAGGTGGACGCCTCGTTCCTGGTCTCCAAGTGCGGCTATGGGATCATTCCCGAGCATATTTTGGGCGGCCTGACCGCGGCCGAGTTCAATGCCGCAGAATTTAACACCAAGTCGCCGATCGGCACGGGACCGTTCATGTTCCGCGAATGGGTCAAGGACGATCACGTGGCCCTGGTCAAGAACCCCAACTATTTCAGGGGCGCGCCGAACATCGATTTCTGGTATTACAAAGTCGTCGAGAACCAGACGGTTGAATATGCCCAACTTCAGACCGGCGAAGTGGATTTTGCCGAAGTGACGGCTGCGTTGTGGGAAGATGCCCAACAGCAGGAAAATCTCGAATGCATCTCCTACCCCCGGTTCGCCTTTACGTTCTACA
The DNA here is from genome assembly GCA_016931365.1 of Anaerolineae bacterium. The sequence goes on along the minus strand of JAFGEY010000170.1, from coordinate 23,421 downwards.
TCTATCAACTCGATCCCGAAAAATCGCCTTTGTTCCTGGACGTGCGCACCCGCCAGGCCCTGCTCTATGCGCTGGATCGCCAGTCAATGGTCGATAGCGTTTTGCAAGGTCTGGGCGATGTGGCCGACACGACAATGCCGCCTGTTTCCTGGGCTTACAATCCAGACAATGCGCCGCGTTACGATTACAATGTCGAAAAGGCCAAGTCTTTGCTTGAAGAAGCCGGCTGGAAGGACGAAGATGGTGACGGCATCCGCGAAGCGCACGGCGTGACGGGTGTAGAGGATGGCACGCCGTTCTCCTTCGAGATGCACACCAACGCCGGCAACAACGAGCGCGAGTCGGACCTCATAGTGATGCAGCAGTACTGGAAGGAAATTGGCGTCGATGCTAAACCGACGCCTATCGAGTGGAATGCGCTGCTGGCCGAACTGACCGAGACGTACGAGTTTGAGATGATCCTCGTTGGCTTTAACTGGGATACCGATCCCGACCAGAAGACAATGTGGCATACCGATTCGTTTGGCAGCGGGTTCAACATGAACAAGTATTCAAACCCCAAGGTCGACGAGGTTATCGATGCGGCTTTGCTGACGGTCGATCAGGAAAAGCGCAAGGAATACTATTACGAGATGCAGCGCCTCCTGGCCGAAGATGTGCCGGCGCCCATCCTCTACTTCCGCCAGGGCACGGGCTGCTGGAACAAGCGTCTGCACGAATTTACTTGGAATGACATCAATGAGGCCTGGAACAGCGAAAAATGGTGGGTTGATCGCTAAATAACTGAGCCATCGGCGTATCCAGAAATGTGTTACTGTATCTAGAATGGGGCTGGGGCCGTTGATGCCCCAGCCCATCTTTTTTCAAGAGGGCAGGCAACATGACTAAATTCCTCATTCGCCGCATTTTGCAATCAATTCTGGTCTTTTTTGGCGTGACCATCATCTCTTTTGCGCTGATTCATGCGGTGCCTGGTGGCCCTCTGGCTCGCTTCGAACTGGACAAGGATATCAAACCAGAAGACATTGCTCGTATTCGGGCCAATATGGGCCTCGACAAACCGGCATGGATGCAATATTTCATTTGGTTGGGGGCAATGCCCAATAGTGAGAATGCGTTTAGAGGTTTGCTGCAAGGCGAACTGGGCATCTCGTACATCGATCAAACTTCGGTGGCCGAAAACATCAAGCAGCGCTTGCCCAATACGCTTATCCTTGGGTTGACCTCGTTTGTCATCAGCCTCGGCATTGCCATCCCGATCGGGGTCGTTTCGGCCATGAAACAGTATTCGGTGTTTGACAACGTCGCTACCGTGTTCAGTACCGCAGGGGTATCGATCCCGGCATTTTGGTTTGGCTTGATCGCCATCTTGATTTTTTCGGTCCGGTTGCGCTGGCTGCCGTCGGGTGGAATGTATACTCTGGGTCAGGAAAAGAACTTGACGGATTTTGTCAAACATCTGATTATGCCCGCATCGATTTTGTCGGTGCTGAACGTGGCCGGGTGGAACCGCTTTATTCGCGCCAGTATGCTGGAAGTCATGAATCAGGATTATGTGCGCACGGCGCGGGCCAAGGGCCTGGCTGAAACGTGGGTGACGGTTCGCCACATTTTGCGCAACGCGCTGATCCCGGTGGCGACCCTGGTCGGCCTGGCGATTCCGGGCATCTTGAGCGGTGCGGTGATCACCGAGACGATCTTTGGTTGGCCGGGGATGGGGCGGTTGGCTCTGCATGCAGCGACCAAACGCGACTATTCGATGGTTATGGGCACGCTGGTCATCGGCACGGTGATGGTGATCTTGGGTAACCTGGTTGCCGATATTGCTTATTCATTCCTGGACCCCAGGATCAAAATGGAGTAGGATTATGGCCGCAGAAATGATCGGTAGTTCGAGCACGCGCGAGCGCGCTGTCGCTAATTTGCGCTTTGTCGAAGAGCAAAAGACACCTGGACTGCTCCAAATGGCGTGGCAGCGTTTTCGGCGCGACAAGCTGGCCATGATCGGCACAGCAGTGCTGCTGTTTTTGATCGCTATTTCGCTGTGCGCGCCGCTGTTATCCAGGCATATGCTGGACTTTACGCCGGAAGAGATCGAATTGGGCGGCATCCTCAAAAAACCGGGCTATCAAAAAAGTGCCGACCTGCCGACGCATTGGCTCGGCACCGACGAACTGGGGCGCGATGTGCTCACGCGGGCGGTTTATGGCGGGCGCGTATCGTTGTACGTTTCCTTTTTGACGGTGTTCATTTCCCTTTCGCTGGGCACGCTTGTCGGATCGGTTGCCGGGTTTTACGGCGGTGCAGTTGACAACCTTCTGATGCGTTTTGTGGACATTATTCTTTCCGTGCCCAGTTTGTTTTTGTTGCTGCTGATCTCGACCGTTTTTAAACCCAGCGTGACCGGACTGGCTATTGTCATCGCCTCGTTGAGTTGGATGGGCACATCGCGTCTGGTGCGCGGTGAGTTTTTGTCCCTCAAGGCGCGGGATTTTGTTGACTCGGCACGGGTGGTTGGTGCAACCAACTCGCGCATCATCTTGCGTCACATTTTGCCCAACGCCACTTCGCCGATCATTGTCTCGGCTACGCTGGCTTTGGGGAATGTCATCTTGACCGAAGCTGCACTGAGTTTTCTGGCGATGGGTGTGCAGCCACCGACGCCCAGTTGGGGCAATATGCTCACCAACGCGCAGCAGTACCTCTATAGCGCGCCTCACCTGATCATTATTCCAGGGATTTTCATCTTTGTGACCGTGCTTTCCGGCAACCTGATGGGTAATGGGTTGCGTGATGCTTTGGATCCACGGATGCGAAGATAAGTTGCAAGTTGGGAGGCATAGCAGATGGCCCGAGCGCCTGCATATAAGGAAGAGTCGATCCGGGTGTTGATTGTCGACGATCATGCCATTGTCCGCAAAGGAATTCGCGCTTTGTTGGCAACCGAGGCCGGCATTCAGGTTGTCGGTGAGGCTTATGATGGACAGACTGCCATCTCGGAAATGCAGCGATTGCGGCCGAATGTAGTAATTATGGATCTTGTTATGCCGGGGATGGATGGCCTGGAGGCCATTCAACGCATTTCTGCTCTCAAGACTGAGACACACATCCTTGTACTGACCAGTTTTTCGGGTGTCGACAAAATTTTTCCCGCGATCCGAGCTGGCGCGCTCGGCTATTTGCTCAAAGATTCAGGGCCGGAAGAGTTGATCAGAGCCATTCGACAGGTGTCCAAAGGAAATTCGGCACTGCATCCAGCCATCGCACGCCAATTATTGCACGAACTGTGTGAGCCCTCAGTCGAAGCGATTCCTGAAGATCCGCTGACCGACCGGGAAAAAGAGGTCTTGAGGCTGGTCGCGCAAGGTGAGCAAAACCAGGACATCGCCGACAGGCTATCGATCAGTGAAGCGACAGTACGGACGCACGTCAGCCATATTCTCACCAAGCTCGAATTGTCCAGCCGCACGCAGGCCGCGCTTTATGCGCTGCGCACCGGTCTGGCTTCGTTGGAGGATGTTCAGGTCGTCATCTAGTGTGCACAACAAAAGCTGCACACCATACGACATTTGTTGTACGGTTGACTGGCTCAAGATGATCTTTTGTTTGAATCCATACTAGCCTGTTGTCCGATGACACTGGCGATTGGATTTGATATACTGATAGCCGAACATAACCTGGACTTTTCCCCTTGGGGCCGATCGGAAAGTTTTGCTGGGGACCGATCGGCCCCATTTTTATTAGCATAGCCTCGCTCGATTCTCTCACCTTTTTCACCCGTGATGCGGTGTTTTCCCAAACTTGAATATTTTCATTCTCATTATTAAAAATATTAAAAAACTCTTGACAAAATTTAATATCAGTGATATAATCACAGTCAAGAGCTTGAAAAAATTTCGCATGAGTGCAATTTTTTTAACAAGGGAGTTACAAATGGAACTGGCAATGAGCGGTCAAACTCGCGCGCGTGTGCTTGAGCCACAGCGCGAGCGTCAGATCCGGCGGCCTGTGACAAATGTGTTATCCACACTCCAAGCGCAGCAGGTTCAGGCGTGGGCAGAGAAGCAGCGGTTTCAAATTCTGCAGCGCAATATGACCAACACGTTTTTGTCAGGGCAGTGGTAAGCGAGCATGTTGTCAAATCGGCAAACGGTTATTGATAAAACAAACGGAGGTTTGAAATGAGTGAAGAAAGAGCAAGAATTTTACAGATGGTCAGTGAAGGCAAAGTGTCTGCTGAAGAAGGGGCCAAGTTGCTTGCTGCGTTGCGCGAGTCGGCTCCCAAGGTCAGGTCTCCCAACAGCACGAGCGGCCGCTGGTTCCGCGTGCGTGTCACCGATGTCGAGTCTGGCCGGACCAAGGTCAATGTCAATTTGCCGTTGAGCCTGGTCAGTGTGGCGGCCAAGATGGGTGCGCGCTTTTCGCCTGAGATCAACGAGATCGACTGGGAAGAGTTGATGCAGGCAATCCAAGAAGGCGCGGAAGGTAAGCTGGTGGAAGTCGAGGACGATCAGGGCGGTGAGCGCGTCGAAGTTTTTGTCGAGTAGGAGGAACCAATGGAAAGGCTGCAATTTGAGATCGGCGAAGAAACCGTTCTCCGAGTAACCAATGCGTCCAATGATCTGGCCGTCAAAGGCGGCGATTTCGATCAAATCGAATTGGTTGTGGACGGTGAACGCACTGACGTGATGGTCGAGCAGCAAGAAAGTGCCTTGAGTGTCGAGTGCCATGTGTCTCTGGTTATCCATCTTCCCGACAACGCGGTCGTACGGATCGGTCAGGTGGGCGGCGATTTAGCTCTCTTGCACCTGAACAATGAAGCCAGTGTCGATAACGTGATGGGTGACTGCGCGACACGATTCGGCGCGGCCAACCTTTCGATTGGTGCTGTGAACGGCGACCTTGTGGTAGAGAATGTCGCTGGCCTGGTTAGCATCGGTTCGGTGCAGGGCGATATGCGCTTGATTGATATGGGCAAAGCTGTGACGGTCGGCTCGGTTGGCGGTGACACCCGTTTGCGAGGCGTTGCTGCCGACGTCAAGATCGCTAACGTGCTCGGCGATGTCCGCGCGCACGACATAGCAGGAATGTTGACCATCGATCAACTGAATGGCACCTTTAAAGGCTCTAATCTGATGGGCGGAATGGCGATCCATACGCTGGGCGATCTCTCGCTCAAGTCTGTTTTGACACCCGGCCGTTCATATCAAGGTCAAGCGCAAGGTGATATGAGCGTCCGTGTTCCGGCAAACACCAGCGCGCGGTTCACGCTCAAGGCCGAAGGCGGCATCTCGACGCGGCTGCTTCAGGTGGAAGAAAAGGAAGCCGGTTGTGTCGAAGGGCAGATGGGCGATGGCGAAGCGACCGTCGTTCTGGAAGCCGCAGGGCATTTGTCACTCAAGCCCAGCGAGGAATGGCAAGGCGACTGGAACCTTGAGTTCGACTTTGGCGAAGGCCTCTCGGCTCAGATTCAGGCCCAAGTCGCGCGCCAGTTGGAAGGGGTGGATTTTGGCAACCTGGCGCAAGAAGAGATCGCTCGGATGATGTCCAAGATCGAGCGCAAGGTGGCTCATGCTCAGGAGCGCGCTCAAGAGGTTGCCCGTCAGGCTGAAGAACATGCCCGGCGCGCCCAGGAAAAAGCACAGCATGCTCAGGAACGTGCGCAACGAGCCGCAGAACGCGCCGCGCAGCGTGTCGAGATGCATGCCCGCCGTTGGGGCGATGCGCGCAATTGGAACGTGTCGGTCAACGCCGAACTTGGCCGCAAGCGCCCCAAGGTTTCGCAAGAAGAGCAATTGCGCATCTTGCAAATGCTTCAGGAAGGCAAAATCTCAATCGAAGAGGCGGAATTGCTGCTCAAGGCCCTTGAAGGGTGATTTTTACCGAAAATTGAGCTCTACGCAGGTGCATTTGCCGTGGTTTTTGCTTAAAAACAGCATTGTTCAGCAAAGTATAGAGGACAAACTCGCTGTTTTCACCGGCAAATGCACCCACAATATGCGTAGAGCTTTTTTTATGCTCAAGAGGACACACGATGGCCGAAATGCGCAATCAATCGAGTTTGAAAAACTGGGAAGCTAGTTTTTTTACGATCTGGATCGGACAGGCGTTGTCGTTGTTGGGCAGTAACATCGCTCAATTTGCGCTCATTTGGTGGTTGACCGATCTAAGTGGTTCGGCAACGGTGCTGTCGTTCGCTTCATTAGTCGGTCTGGTGCCAGGGATCGTGCTCGGACCGATTGCCGGAGCTTACGTCGATCGTTGGAATCGTCGGCGGGTGATGATCGTGGCCGATACCTTGATCGCGCTGGCCTCGTTGTGGCTGGCCTATTTGTTCTGGATCGACGCGATACAGATCTGGCATGTCTATGTGATTTTGTTTTTCCGTGCCATCGGTGGGAGTTTTCATTCCCCGGCGATGTCCGCTTCGACTTCATTGATGGTGCCCAAAGAGCAGTTGACCCGCGTCGCCGGGATGAACCAGACCTTGCACGGCCTGCTCAACGTTTTCGGTGCGCCATTGGGCGCATTGGCGATGGAGTTGCTGCCTTTGCACGGCGTGATGATGATCGACGTGGGCACAGCGGCCTTGGCCATTGCGCCGCTCTTCTGGGTGCACGTCCCGCAGCCCCAGCGCCAGGAATCGTCACAAAAGAAATCCCAAAAGCAGTCAATCTGGGCCGACATCCGCGACGGGGCACAATATATCTGGCATTGGCCGGGTTTGGTCGTCTTGACCGCAGCAGCGATGATCTTCAAAGTTGTTTTAACCCCCGCTTTTTCCCTGATTCCGCTGTTGGTCAAAGGCCATTTCGACGGCGGGGCGGCGCAGTTGAGCTTGCTGGAGGCTATTATCGGCGGCGGCGTTGTCGCAGGTGGCGTGCTTTTGAGTGTATGGGGGGGCTTTGGCAAAAAGATCTATACCATCATCTTGGGCGGACTAGGATTCGCCGTGGCGATTCTTTTCTGGGGCATTTTGCCGGGACATTTGTTCTGGGCGGCCCTGGTCAGCGGCGCATGCCTGGGTTTGACTTTGCCATTGGTCGATGGGCCGTTGATGGCGATCCTGCAAAGCACCGTCGCGCCGGAAATGCAGGGACGTGTGTTTACGCTGTTTGGCAGCTTGATCTGGATTACATCGCCGCTGGGGCTGGCTTTGGCTGGGCCGATCAGTGATTGGCTGGGCTTGCAGATTTTGTACGTGGTTGCCGGGATACTCACTGGCAGCACCACACTGCTCTTTCTTTTTGTTCCTGCAATAAGGAATATTGAAGAAAACGCCCAAGGCGGAGAATCCAAACTCGATCAACTGGAATTGGTCGAGGTCGAAGCATAAAGGGTGAAGGACGGATATGAATCAAGGACAGGTTGAGACCAAGAAAATTGCTGATGGCAACGTTGATCAACCTGTTGGTGAATCCGGCGTTTTCGCTGCTGCCGATCCTGGTGCAAAAACACTTTGGCGGTGAGGCGCTGCAACTGGGATGGATGCAATCGACCTGGGGGATTGGCATCATTCTGGGCGGGCTGCTTCTGAGCGTGTGGGGTGGCTTTAAACGGCGCATTGCCACGACGATGATGGGGTTGATCGGTATGGGATTGGGCACACTGGCGATTGGCTTGATGTCGGCCGCATGGTTTGGGTCGGCTTTGGGAGCGATGTTTTTCGTCGGCATGATGAATGTGCTCACCAACGGGCCTGTCAATGCGATCATGCAGGATGTGGTCGATCCGAATATGCAGGGGCGTGTATTTACCCTGGTCGGCAGTATATGCTCGGCGATGTCGCCGCTGGGGATGGCCCTGGCCGGTCCCGTCGCCGATGCACTGGGCGTGACGGTGTGGTTTGTGGTCGGAGGCATCGTCTGCATATTGATGGGCGCGGTCGGTTTTATGAGCCCGGCCGTGATGAACCTTGAAAAAGAACGTCGGCAGCCGAAAGACCAAGTCTATGGGCTTGAACCGGCGTCTGTCCCTATACCAACCGGCGGCGAGGTCAATTAGCGCCTATTGCGCCGCTGAAAAAAAGAACGAGTTCCGCATCTGCACAGGTGCGGAACTCGTTCTTTTTGTTGTTGCAAAAATTTACGCAACCTTTGCACAAATTCTCATCTAGATATGATACAATAGAGCTAGATGAACCCAAACCCTCAATTGTCATTGCGTAGAAAGGTTTCGAGCCGGGTCTGAACCCACCCGTCCTCGGAGCCCATTCGCAACGAGGAGTGGGTGATGGATGCGCAAGCATTGGCCGATCTGACGGTGCATCTGGGGCGTCGGCGCGGGGAAGTCGCCGATGGTTGGTACAAAGCACTGTCATCTATCGGTGTCGCACCATTTCAGACAATTGAGGGGCATACAATCGTTGTCGGCTGGGTCGATCAGGTGATCGAGCTTTTGTTCATCGATCCACTTGATCGTGCTCTGGTTGAGGGATTAGGCTCAACGCTGGCCGATTTTTGCCAGGGACAGCCCGAGGCGTTGGGACAAACCCAGGAGATTCTGGGTAGCCAACTCGCTGTCGGGCTGTCACTGGAAGATGCCTGGATCGTGCAGCGGCGAGTGGTTCCATTGCTGGGCGCGTTAGCCGTCGGCTTTGTGCGCCGCACCAACGCCCGCGTCGATGTCCGGTATCGCCAGGCGGAGGCCGCTTTGGTGGCCAAGATGGCGGAGACGGAACTGTTGCGTCGCGAGACGCATCACCGGGTCAAGAACAACCTGACAGTTGTCGCTTCATTGCTCGAATTGCAGGCTGCCCAAGTTACCGATCCCTTGGTGCGTGTGATCTTGGCCGAAGGGTGTGATCGCGTCCGGTCGATGGCACATCTCCACGAGCAGTTGTACCAGACGGGTGAGCTGGGACAGGTGGATATGGTTGTGTACATTCATGACTTGCTCGAACACCTGTATCGCTCGTACGGCTACAGCCAGATCGACGTAAAGGCCAGGATTGACGCCGACGATCTGTTGCTTGACATCGATTTGGCCGTGCCATTGGGATTAATTATCAACGAACTGGTGTCCAATGCGTTCAAGCACGCTTTTGGAGAGCGTCGCGTCGGGGCCGGCCCAGCGTCAAACGAGATGTCGATTTCGTTGCATCAAAATGGCACGCGGCTGGCGCTCGAGGTGCGTGACAATGGTGTGGGGCTGCCGGAAGCATTGGACGTTGAAAAGATCGAATCGTTTGGCTTGACCCTGGTCAAGTTGCTCATCCGGCAGATCGATGGCACACTCCAGATCAGCGAGCGGAAGCACGGCACGGCGTTCGAGATCGTCGTGCCCAGGCCGGAAACATAGAGAACTGCGCGCCTCAAGGCGCGCAGTTGGTGGGTTTGATTGCAGTGTGATAAAGCCCCGTCGTTTGTGACGGGGCTTTATCCATGAAACGGTGCAATTTTTCACCAGTTGGTATACGATCCGTCGCGTCTGTGCAGGTGCGGTGGTTCCCAGAACTTGAATTGCTGCGCTTGGGCCATTTTCTCGTTAAATTCCACGCCGAGGCCGGGCGCGTCCGGCACGGGGAAGCTGCTGCCGACGAGCTTGGGCTGCTGTGGGAACAGTTCATCGTCGTAGGCCTTGAGGTCTTCGGTCGGCGAGACGCGCACTTCCAGCCAGGCAAAGTTGGTTACGGCGGCGGCGAGATGGATGGTCGCCGCGGTGCAGATCGGCCCCAGCGGGTTGTGCGGCATCAGGTCGATGTAATGCGCCTCGGCCCAGCCGGCCACTTTCATCGCCTCGGTGAATCCTCCCACGTTGCAGATGTCGACGCGCACAAAGTTTGTTAAACCGCGCTCGATATACGGCAAAAAGCCCCATTTGCTCGAAATTTCCTCGCCGATGGCAAAAGGCACGTCGGTCATCGTGCGCAGCGCAGCGTAGGCCTCCGGGCATTCGTCGCGGATCGGCTCTTCGATAAAGTCAAGCGTGCCTTGGGGCATGCGCTGGCAGAACGAAGCTGCCTCGGCGACGCTGAGGCGATGGTGATAGTCGATGCCCAGCACCGGCCCCAGGCCGACGGCTTTGCGCAGCCTGATCAGCCATTCTGCCGTCACCCCGATGGATTCGCGCGGTTCGAACAGATTGGCTACATCTCGCCCTCTATCGAGGGCGCGCTGTTTGTACAGGTCGGAAGCGCCCAACTTGACGTTCGCTGAACCCGTACGGATCACGTTCCAGCCCTTGTCGATGAGCAACTGCACGTTCTCGATCAACTGCTCGACGCTCGATGCGCCGGTGGTGGCAAAGCAGGGCACCCAGTCGCGGTGCTTGCCGCCAAGCAGTTGGTAAACCGGCACGCCCAACGCCTTGCCAGCGATGTCATACAGAGCGATGTCGATCGCCGAGATGGCAGCGGTGAGCACGCGCCCACCCTCAAAGTACTGGCTACGGTACATTTCCTGCCACAGCGCGTCGCGCTGCATCGGATCGCGGCCGATCAAGAATTCGCAGTAGTGGTCGACCGCGCCCTTGACCGCCAACTCGCGGCCCGAAAGCCCCGCCTCGCCCAGGCCGTAAATGCCCTCGTCGGTCTCGACCTTGACCACGCACTGGTTGCGGTGGCCGACCCAGGTTGGATAGGTTTTAACGTCTGTAATCTTCATTTATTGCTCCTTTTGAAAATGCAAATGGCAAATTGCATCCAATGACCGCCGACCACCGACTGCTGACCGCAAGCGCAAAATTTGTGATCGGTGGTCAGCCGTCCGCGGTCGATGGTTTATTTATCCCACACCCGGTCTGGCTGCCAAAAGCCCAACTTGGGCGTGTTCCAATCATCGGTTGGTTCAAAGAGACCGCTGAATGAGCGCAAATTTTCCTTGACTCCCTCATAATTCAGGTCGACGCCGAGGCCAGGCTTGTCGGGCACCCTGACATAGCCCTCTTTCATCAGCGAGTCGTCCAGGCCGGTGACGAGGCTGCTCCAGAAAGGCAGATCGAGGCCGTGGTGCTCCAGGGCGACAAAGCTGGAAATCGCCGCCGCGGTGTGCAGGTTGGCCATAAAGGCGACCGGCGAACCGGCAAAGTGCAGCGCGGTGGGGATGCCATATCGTTCGGCGTAATCGGCGATCTTTTTTGTCTCCAGCATCCCGCCGGAGGTAAGCAGGTCGGGGTGGATGATGTCCACGGCGCGCTCTTCGATGAAGGGGCGAAAGCCCTCCCACAGATACCAATCCTCGCCGGCGGCGATGGGCACGCCTATCGCGTCGGTGACGCGCTTGTGCCCGGCCACGTCCATCGTCGGCATGGGGTCTTCCATCCAGGCCAGGGCGTAGGGTTCGAGCGCTTGGCCCAGCTTGATTACCTCCTTGGCGGTCAGGTAGCCGTGGCCATAGTGGTCGATGCACAGCGAGACGTCCCAGCCGACGGTTTGGCGCACCAGGCCGATCACCTCGGCAAGCGCGGCGATGCCTTTGTCGGTCACTTTGACCACTTGCCCGCTGCCCGGCGCGCCCCAGCGATAGTTCATATGCTGCTCAAAGCGGGTCGGCCGTCCAACCATCGCCCCTTCAATCTCTTGGAGGGTTTGCATGCGCACGTCGCACTTGATAAAGGTGAGGCCCATTTGCTTGCGGCCCAACGCGCGCTGGGCGTAGGCTTCGGGGGTCGGTTCTTCCGGTTCGGGGGTGTCGGCATAGATGCGGATTTTGTCGCGGTACTTGCCGCCGAGGAACTGGTAGCAGGGCACGCCGTACACCTTGCCGATCAGGTCCCACAGGGCGATCTCGATGCCGGACACGCCACCGCCCTCGCGGCCCCAATTGCCAAAGCGTTTGATGGTGTGATAAATCATGTCGATGTTGCACGGGTTCTGGCCGAGCAGCATGCTCTTGAATTGCAGCGCGTTTTCGGGGTGGCCCGCGTCGCGCACCTCGCCAATGCCGTACACGCCCTGGTTGGTGTCGATGCGAATGATCGGATAGTCATAGTTGCTGCACACCACGGCGTAACGGATGTCGGTGATTTTCAGGTCGGAGGGGCGGGAAAAGGTGTTGACGGCGTTTTCGACGTGGCCGAGAGACGGGTCGTTTTTAGTCATCGGGTTGATCTCCTTTTGTTTAAAATTGCAGAGTGTAAATTGCAACCGCAGGCAGTTCCATTGTTAAGACTTGATCTGCTGCTGCGGCTATTGCCATTTGCGATGTATTACTGACTCTCCTGAAAAAAGGTCGTTTGAACCGCCAAGTCGTCAAGATCGCCAAGAATCCGCCAAGCTTTTAGAAAAATAAAGATGGTAAGCGATACTTGGTGTTCTTTGCGTCTTTGCGGTGAACGAGTTTTTTCAGTGGACTCTTTACTTTTTCCATGTCAGATAGGGCTGGATGCGCTCCCATACACGGTCAATCTCGCGTATGTCTTGGGCATCGAGCGGATTGCTTTGTGAGCGCATACGGGTGTTCTTGAACACGCCGCGCCGCACCATGATCTCTTTGGAAAAAGCCATACCCATCAGCCCTTCGGCCACCAGGCCGGGCAGCAGCTTTTCAAAGAGGTCGCCGGCCGCATCGAGTTCACCCGCGTCGAGCAGGGCCCACACCCTTTGCACCACGTCGCAGAACTGGCAAGCGTGGACGACGCCCTTGGAACCGCGCGCCCACTCGGCGATCATATAGCGGCCGCCGGCGCCGCCCATTACCCCCTCGATGTGCAGGCAGTTTTTGCCGAGCAGGTTGCTGATGCTGTGTGTCTCGGGCGGCACTTCTTCCTTGACCCAACTGATATGCTCCAGTTCGGTGCAGAGCTTGATCACCTGGTCGGCCGAGAGGGGGACGATGCCAGCGTTTTGAATCCAGACCGGGATGCTGACGGCGTCGTTGATTGCCCGATAATACTCGAGAATGCGGCCCCAATCGGGGTGCGAAATATAGGGCGGCATGGCGATCACTGCGTCGGCGCCGATCTCTTGCGCATAGCGCGCAAAACCGACCGCTGTGTGCGTATCAACCGCCGCGCAGTTGGCGATAATGGGCACACGGTCCGCGCTGACCTCGACCGGCACGCGGATCATCAGCCGCCGCTCATCCTCGGACAGGACAAAGAACTCGCTGACCATCACCGGCACGACGATGCCGCCGACGCCGCTCTCGATGCAGAATTCGATTTCGGCGCGCAGCACCTCCTCATCGATGAGATCGTCGTCTGTGAAAGGCGTCATCGGGATCGCAAAGCTGCCTCGCCATTCTTTTCCAGTTGTCATGGCACATTCTCCTCTGTTGGGATCTAGTTTTCATTATAACCGACCTTGAGTGCCAAAACAAACAAACTGGCTCAACGGCGCGTTGACCCGGATCGTACAAATGGTGTATTTTTGTAATGGCAAGATGGAATACGCATCCCTGTATGCGACAATAGATCGCGAAGGGAGGGAGTGACAACATGACTTGCCCGGCAGAAGCGAAACATATAACCTGGTTGGATCGGCCCTTGTTGGGGCAATGGCGGATCACTCTGGAAGCAGTGATCTATGCCCTGTTGGTGATCGTCTCGATCGTGGCCTGCTTTTACGACCTCGGCTCGCGCACCTTTAGCCACGACGAGTGCGTGCACGGCCTGTACTCGCGCGAGTTGTACGTTGGCGAAGGGTTCGAGCACGATCCCTGGCGGCATGGGCCGTTTTTGTATCACATCAATGCCTTTTTCTACTTTTTATTCGGCGTCAGTGACTTTACGGCGCGCATCTCGACGGCGCTGTTTGGGGTGAGTTTGGTGATCTGGCCGATCTGGCTGCGCAAAGAGCTTGGGCGAGTCGGCGCGCTGGCCGTGTCGACGATGATGCTGATTTCACCCACCATGCTCTATTACGCGCGCTATTTGCGCAACGACATCTATATGGTCGTCTGGGCCATGCTGATGACGATTGCCTTGTTTCGCTATTTCGACTCGCGCCACCCCAGGTGGCTGTACCTGGGCGCGTTTGCCGTGTCGATGGCGCTGTGCACCAAGGAAAACTCGCTGATGACTGGCTTTGTCGGGGCGACGTTTCTGGCGATGCTGTTCGTGCGGCAGGTGCTCGGCCGCCAGGCGAGGCGGGTGTTGTCGATCGGCGCCCTGGTGCTGCTCATGCTGCTTTTGCTGCTCGCGGCAGGATTGTCGTCGGATGAAACGAGCGCAGCCACACCCCAATTGCTGGAATTGCTCGTTCTGCCCATCGGCATGCTGATTGCGCTGCTATTCAGCGCGGCACTGGTCGAACCGGGCGAACAGCCCAACGCCGCAGTGCGGTCGGTGACAGCTTACGTGCTTGCCATCGCTGCGCTGTTTGTCCTGTGCGGTGCGACGGGCGGGCTGTTTTGGCTGCTCATCGCCCAATTGCCCGCCCATGTGGTCGCGCCGGCTGTTTTTCTGATCCTGCAATTCCTTTCCGTCGCGCTGGGGATTTCGGTCGGCGGGTATGCCTGGTGGCGCTGGGCGCTCAAGGCGCAGCGCAAAAACTGGCTGCCGGAAGGGTTCGATTTTCGGGCGGCGTACCTGATTTTGGCCGTGGCCGTGATCCCTTTTGTGCTGCTGTACACGACCTTTTTCACCAACCCCAAGGGCCTGATCAGCGGCACGGTCGGGGCGGTGAGCTATTGGCTGGCCCAGCAGGCGGTCAAACGCGGCAGCCAGCCGTGGTGGTATTATGGGATGATCGCCGGGTTGTATGACTTTATGCCTTTGGGTCTGAGCGTGCTGGGGGTGGCGATCTATACGATCCGCCCGATGCGGCGGACGTTTGTCGCCTATTGCATCTATTGGTCGCTGATGGCCTGGCTGCTCTACAGTTGGGCTGGCGAACGCATGCCGTGGATGGTTGTTCACATCACCCAGCCGATGATCTTGCTCGCCGGGCGCTTTGTGAACGATGTGGCCGGTCGATTGTGCGCTCATCCCAGGTTGCGGGCGGCATTTTTGACCCTATTCGTGTTGGGCGGCATCCTGACCGCCCGCTATGCGATTTTGGCCGTCTATATCAACGGCGACACGGCTCAAGAGTTCCTGGTTTACTCGCACGGCGCGCCAGGGGCCAAACAAACGGTCGAGGAAATCCGCCGCATCTCGCGGCGGCTGTACGGCGACGAGCAGGAAATCCGCGTTGCCTATGGTTCAGATGGCACCTGCCCGTTCGAGTG
This sequence comes from Anaerolineae bacterium, assembly GCA_016931365.1. The sequence continues at coordinate 8,311 of JAFGEY010000170.1, read as the reverse complement.
GTATTTTGTGCAAAATTTCCCCAATCGCGTCTTTTTCGGCACCCAGCCGACGCGCGAAACGACCAATACGCCGGTACTGGTGGTCGGCTATCCCGAGGTGGACAAGGTGGAGCCTTTTTTGGGCAAGCGATACCTTCGCTTTAACCGCAAATATCTGTGGTTTCCGCACCAGGATTATTATATGAACGTCTCTTTTCTCGTTCCATCGGAGGAAAAGCGCGATCCCCAAAAAAACTATTTCTGGCTCGACATGCGCGATCCCGAAAGACGCCGGGCGTTCTTGAATGTGCTGTTGTATCGCAAGTACGATCAATTGTTGGCCGATTGGGAGCCGTCATATCCGGGCAAGTTCGCTTTTTTCGTGCGCAAGGATATTGCCGCGCAGATGTGGGATCGGACGGGGCTGCCAGTGCAGCCTGAGTGACGAGTTTGGGCAGGAAAACACAAAAGGGGCGCTCGAGCGCCCTTTTTGTGTTGATCTAATATTAGTATACAAAGAGTGATCTGCCAATACGAAAAATTTCGTATGGACAAGGAGCGAAACGTATGATACACTGGCAAGGTGCTCTGGCCTGATGCGTCACAGACGTGCTGGTTTGATCATCAAGATCATGGGTGTGACGTTTGTGCGGCGGGGAAAGGAGGAAAAATCGAACTTTTGTTCTTGATGCGCGCTGATTTTGTGCTATAATGAGTTTGTGTTGACCGGGACAACCCATTGATCCCTATTTGTGATTCGTGGTCGCCCCTTCAGGCATGTGCTGGACAGGTCGGGGGCGACTTGTTTTGTCCCGGTTGTTACAACAAGGAGTACAGATGAAGATTCCTCTCAAACAGTATTGGAACCTGCTGGTCAATTACCTCAAACCGCAGTGGATGTGGGTGGCCTTGCTGGCCGTTTTGCTGTTCGGCAACATTGGCTTGCAGTTGGTCAACCCGCAGATCATGCGCCAGTTCATCGATCTGGCCAAGTCGGACAAGCCGATGGATATGTTGTGGCAGTTTGCGCTGCTCTTTATGGGCGTGGCACTGGCCCAGCAGATCATCTCGGTTGTGGCGACCTATGTCGGCGAAAATGTGGGCTGGACGGCCACCAATGCCCTGCGCGCCGACGTGGCCCGACATTGCCTGTACCTGGATATGTCGTTTCACAACGCGCACACGCCCGGCGAGATGATCGAGCGCATTGACGGCGACATCAATGCCCTGTCCAACTTTTTCTCCCAGTTTGTGATCCAGGTTTTTGGCAATGCGCTGCTGCTGGTGGGCGTGCTGGTCTTGCTGTTTCGAGAAGACTGGCAGGTTGGCCTGGCCTTGAGCGTCTTTGCCCTGATCGCGCTGGTTGCGCTGTGGCGCATGCGCAACATGGCCGCGCCACACTGGGAAGCCGAGCGCGAGGCCAGCGCAGAGCAGTTTGGTTTTCTGGAAGAGCGCATGGCCGGCACCGAAGACATCCGCTCCAGTGGGGCCAAACCCTATGTGATGCGCCGCTTTTACGGCTTGATGCGCAATTTGATGAAAAAGACGCTCAAAGCCGTGCTGATGTTCAACATTATGCTCAACCTGACCGAGCTGTTGTTTGCGCTCAGCAATGCGGTGGCCTTTGCCATGAGCGCGTATCTGTTCACGCAGGGCAAAATCACCATCGGCACGGTGTACATTATCTTTTATTACAGCAACATGTTGATGATGCCGATCAGTCGCATCACCCGCCAGATGCAGACCTTGCAGCAAGCGACGGCCAGCATCTCGCGCATCCGCAAGCTGTTTGACGTGGAGAGCAAGATCAAGGAACCCGCTCAGGCCATCCACGGGCGTCTGGACGACGGGCCGCTGTCGGTCGAGTTTAGCGGGGTGTGTTTCGGCTATGATGATTCGGAGAAACAGGGAGACAAGGGGCAAGTAGACAAGGAAAAAGGAGATGAGGGGGAAAAGGAGCGGGTTTTGCACGACCTGACCTTTCATCTTGAGCCGGGCACGGTGTTGGGCTTGCTGGGGCGCACCGGCAGCGGCAAGACCACGATGACACGGTTGATATTCAGGCTGTATGACCCCGACGAGGGCGCGGTCTGCCTGGGCACCAACGGCAACGCCGCCGACATCCGCAGCTTGTCGCTGCTCGATCTGCGGCAGCGCGTGGGGATGGTCACGCAAAACATCCAGCTTTTTCACGCCACCGTGCGCGACAACCTGACTTTTTTCGATCCCAGTATCCCTGATGAGAAAATCTTGCAGGTGATCGATGACCTGGGGCTGGGCAACTGGTTTCATTCTCTCTCCAACGGCCTGGACACTGAATTGGAATCGGGCGGCAGCGGGCTTTCGGCCGGCGAGCAGCAGTTGCTGGCGTTTACGCGCATCTTTTTGCGCGACCCGGGACTGGTCATCCTCGACGAGGCCTCCAGCCGCCTCGATCCGGCCACCGAGCACCTGATCGAGCGGGCGGTGGACCGGCTGGTGCAAAATCGCACGGCGATCATCATCGCCCACCGGCTGGGCACGGTGCAGCGCGCCGACGAGATCATGATCTTGGAGGACGGCCACATCCGCGAGTATGGCCAGCGCACCAACCTGGCCGCCGATCCCAACTCGCGGTTCTACAGCCTGCTTCAGACAGGCATGGAGGAGGTGTTGGTATGAAAAAGGGCAAAGCGCAAACGGCAAAGCGCAAGATGGCAAAAAAGCAAGTTGGCAAACCATCCAACGACCCAACCACCCAACCACCTAACAACCCAGCTTCCCAACCATCCAAACCTGAGGACGACCTGCCCAAACTGCCAACCTGGAAATACCTGCTCAGGCTGGCCTTGTTCCAGCCGTGGCTGTATTTGGCCCTGGTGGTGGTCAATGTCATCGTCTTTGCGGTGGGCTTTCAGATCACCGGGTTTATCATGCGCGCTTTTTTCAACGCCCTGACCGGCGATGCGCAGGCCGGATTGACGCCGTACACGTTGAGCGCGTTGGTGATGGCTACGGCCGTTGGCCGTGCCATCTTTGTCTTTGGCGACGTCAGCCTGAATGTGTTTAACCGCTTTATCTTTGGTGCCCTGCTGCGCAAAAACCTGCTCAACGCCATCCTCGACCGCCCCGGCGCGCGCGCGGTGCCCGACTCGCCCGGCGAGGCGATCAGCCGTTTTCGCAGCGACGTGGACGAGTTCTCCGGCTTTGTCATCGAGATGATCTTTCCGTTTTCGTTCGGCATCTTTGCCATCGTCGCCATGATGGTGATGTTGAGCATCAACGCTCGCGTGGCCTTGATCGTCTTTTTGCCATTGGTCATCGTGACTGTTTTTGCCAACCTGGCCGTCAAGCGCGTCGAGGCTTACCGTAAGGCCCGCCGCAAAGCGCACGGGCGCATCACCGATTTTCTTGGCGAGATGTTTGGCGCGGCGCAGGCAGTACAGGTAGCCACCGCCGAACCGCGCATGCTCGATCATTTTGCACAGCTTAACGAAACGCATCGTCAAGCTGCGCTCAAAGATCGCTTGTTTCATGAGGTGTTTCACTCGGTCTTTTGGAATGCCGTTAACCTGGGCACCGGGGCCATTTTGATGCTCGCCGGCCAGGCCATTCGCAGCGGAGCGTTTACGGTGGGCGATTTTGCCCTGTTTGTCTTTTACCTGGGCTTTGTCACCGACTTTACGGCCATGCTGGGCTGGTTCTGGGCCTGGTACAAGCAGATCGGCGTATCGCTGGGGCGGATGGTGCGGCTGCTGCAAGGCGAGCCGGCCGAGACGCTGGTGCAGCACGGGCCGGTGTACATGCGCGGCGAACTGCCCGATGTGCCTTTTACGGCCAAAACGGATGCGCATCGCCTGGATGGGCTGCGCGTGTCCGGCCTGACCTGCAAATATCCCGACACGGGGCGCGGCGTGGAAAACATCGACCTGAACGTACAGCGCGGCTCATTCACCGTGATCACCGGGCGGGTGGGCGCGGGCAAGACCACTTTGCTGCGCGCGTTGTTGGGGCTGCTGCCCAGAGATGCGGGCGAGATTCACTGGAACGGCCAGGTGGTGGACGATCCGGCCTCCTTTTTCACCCCGCCGCGCAGCGCATACACTTCACAGGTGCCGCTGTTGTTCAGCGAATCGCTCAAAGACAATATCTTGATGGGCTTGCCGGAAGACAAGGTGGACATCCGGGAAGCGATCCGGCTGGCGGTGATGGAGCAAGACCTGGCTGACATGGAGCATGGCCTGGATACCATGTTGGGCGCCAAAGGGGTCAAGATCAGCGGCGGGCAGCGTCAGCGTGCTGCGGCGGCGCGCATGTTTGTGCGCGATCCCGAGTTGCTGGTGTTCGATGACCTGTCCAGCGCGCTGGATGTCGAGACCGAGCGCACGCTGTGGGAGCGGGTGTTCGATCATCGCAGCGCAACGTGCCTGGTCGTATCGCATCGCAAACCGGCGCTGCGTCGCGCCGACCACATCATCGTGCTCAAAGAGGGTCGGGTCGAGGCGGAGGGCAGGCTGGACGACCTGCTGGGGACGTGCGAAGAAATGCAGCGGCTGTGGCAGGGAGACATTGGTGCAGCGAAGACGATGGCCGAAGAAATAGCGATGGCCTAAAAATCTATCCTGAAATTCGCTCAGAGCTCCGTCTCGGGGCGGGTTTCGCTCCCTGGGATAGGGGCGAGAGCAATTCTAGGATAGGTACCAATCTCGCGCCAATCTGCCGATCACCCTGGGGCAATGACGGAGGCCAACGAATCGATCTTGTGGTAAGATAATGGTATCTGCTTGGTCTCGATACGCCTCAAATTCGGCTACTCGACCGGCGCAGGCTCAAGTTTGTCTCCAAGGCAAGGGATGGACGATCACTCGCATCGAGCAACGACAGAGGAATTCAGCCCGGCGGCGCGGCCGCAGCTTGCGGCGCTGATCGACGCCCTGGAGTTGATGCTGCATCAGGTTCGCGCCTACGAGCGCGCCCTGCCGCCGGACAACCACGCCGCGAGAATGGCCGTCGCCACGCTGGGCGAGCTGGCCCGGCAGGCCCTGGCCGAGGCGCAGGATATGAGCGACTCGCTCGATATGCCTCAATCGACCCCGGATCACCCCTTTTCGCCCCGCGAACAAGAGGTGCTGACCCTGGCCGCGCAGGGATTGACCAACAAGGAAATCGCCTACCGGCTGGGCATCGGCGATCGCACCGTCCAGTTCCACATGAACTCGGTATTCAACAAAACCGGCACCTCGTCGCGCACCGAGGCGGCGATGCTGGCCGCGCAGCGCGGGTGGCTCGTCCCCCATCGCTGAACTGTGCAAGGTGCGGGGAATGCCCCTGTGGTCTTGGCGGATGTTCAAACGACCCGAATCTGGTATGATAAGTGCAAGACGGGGCCATATGAATCGTTCAGATGGAGGACAAAATGAACAAAACAGTGAGTTCTGAGGACATTATCAAAATTGTTGCATTTCTCGATCCCCTTCTTGCCGATGACAGCATCTGGGAAATCATGATCGACGGCTATGATCGCGTGTTGGTTTCGCGCGGGGGAAGCAACGTCGAGCAGGTCGAGTCGCCCTTTTCGTCGCCGGATGAGTTCCAGGCTCTGATCGACGGGCTGTTTGGGCTGTACGGCATCAGGTTGGATGCGACCAATCCGGTCGGCTACCTGCGTTTGCCCGATCACTCGCGGGTGATGGCCATAGTGCCGCCCAACGCCGTCGACGGGCCGCATCTAGTGCTGCGGCGGATCTATGGGGCGCGCCCGACGTGGGAACAGTTGATCGCGTGGAACTCGGTGCCGCAAAAGGCATACGACCTGCTCAAAAGCGCCATCGCTGGCCGGGTCAACATCCTGGTGTCCGGCGGCACAGGCTCGGGCAAGACGACGTTGGCCAGCCGGATCGTCGAGTTGACGCCGCCCGAAGAGCGGATCGTTATCGTCGAGCGGGTCTACGAGATGCAAGTCGAGAATCCGCGCGTGGTACGCCTGGAGGCCGGTGGGCCGGCCAACCTGGGTTTTGAAGACTTGTTGGTCGCGGCCACGCGGATGCGCCCCGACCGCCTGATCGTCGGCAATGTAGACGGGCCGATCGCGGCGGCGGCATTGCAGCACTTGGGCTCCGGTTATGATGGCAGCCTGATGCACATCCACAGCACAAGCGTCCAAGACGCGCTCAACCGGCTGGAGTCGTTCTGCCTGATGGCCGATCTGGGCCTGGGGTTGGATGAGATTCGCCAACTGATCGCTTCGGGCCTGGGGCTGATCACTTACCAGGAGCACTTGCCCGACGGCAGTCGCAAGCTCGTCGACATCGTCGAACTGCGCGGAATCGAGAACCGTCGCTATGTACTGGAGCCGCTGATGCGCTACAATCGCGTAACCGGGCAGTTCGAGTATACTGAAGTCAAGCCGGGTTGGCTCAAATAGCTTTTAGCTGCCCCCAAAAAAGCGGCCCCCGCCTCGAGGCGGGGGCCGCTTTTGCTTCCATAGGCGGACCTATCGATATGGTGCTAGACAGCCTGCGGCGCGTCGACGTAGGTCGGCACACCTTCTTCTTGAAAGATGCGGCCGATCTCTGCGCCTAGATCGTCGCTCAGCGTCCATTCGGCAGCCTGGATGTCTTCCTCCAATTCTTGTACGGTGCGCATTCCTACCAGGGCCACTGTCACCGCCGGATGGCCGATCACCCAGGCGATGGCCAGTTGCGCCACTGTCCTGTCGTAACGTGCGGCCAGCGCCTTGAGCCGATCCACCACTCGCAGTTCTTTGATCCAATGGTCGTTCTGGAACAGTGGCAGGCCAAAGGCCTTGCCCTTGCTGCGCCAGTCCGAGTCGATAAAGGTCGTTTCGGGCGTGAATGTCCCGCCAAGCAGGCCGTAGCAGAGCGAGCCGTAGGCCATAAAGCCGAGCCCGTTTTGCCGGCAGTAAGGCAGGATGTGGGTTTCCATCCGCCGGTCGAAAAGATTATAGCCGACCTGATTGGCGATCAGAGTACCGTGTTTTTTGCACTCTGTCAGCATCTCGACGTTGAAATTAGAGACGCCGGTATAGCGCACCTTGCCGGTCGCCTTGAGCAATTCCAACGCGCGCATCGTCTCTTCGAGCGGGGTATCGTGATCGGGCCAGTGGATCAGCAGCAGGTCGATCCAGTCGGTTTGCAAGCGTTTGAGGCAGTCTTCGGTGTGGGCGATGAGGTGATCGCTCTGTGAGTTGCGCCCGGCGATTTTGCCCTGTGCGTCGTACCTGTAGCCAACCTTGGTCACGAGCACGATCTCGCGCCGGCGTGCACCCAACGTGCGCCCGACCCATTCTTCGGACAAATACGGGCCGTACACCTCGGCGGTGTCGATCAGATTGATCCCGCCGTCGATTGCCGCCAGCATCGCCCGCGCGGCCTGATCGTCGTCGATGTCGCCGTAGCCGTGGCCCAGCGCCCAGGTGCCAAACCCGATCGGTGAGCAGAGCAAATCCGTGTTGCCGAATTGTCGCATGTTCATCATCACTGATCCTTTCTCGTTTGATCTCGATCATTTCATAAATCTGATGGGATTATATCACCGTCGGCGCAAGGAAACAATGACTGGCACAAACCGCATTGAATGCAAGACGCACTTGCCTTTAGGACACAATGATGGTAACATAGTGCGCCGTCGGACCTCAGATCGGGCAACGGTGACCAGCATGAGGTGTTTCAACCAGCAACCATCAATTCGAGAAACGAGAACTTGTGCACACCACTGATCAAACTTGTAACATTGTCCTGATCGTCCTCGACACGCATCGTCTGGATCGTATCGGCTGCTACGGCTACAATCGTGGCACCACCCCCAGCCTCGATGCCTTTGCCCGGGAAACCATCCTCTTTGAGCGTGCCGTTGCTCCTGCACAGTGGACGATTCCCTCACACGCTTCGATGTTCAGCGGCGAGCCGCCGACGACACACATGACCATCCAGTCGAGCGATGCGCTCGACCCGCGCTTCAAGACCCTGGCCGACCGGCTGCGCGAGCGCGGCTATCGCACCACCGCATTCTGCAACAACCCGCTAGTCGGCGTGCTTAACAACGGGTTCAAGCGCGGTTTTGACATGTTCTATAACTATTCCGGCGCGATACCGTCGGTGCCGGCCCGCTCGGCCCGGCGCGCGATTACGCCGTTGTTCAAGCTGTGGGAGCGGTACACGCAGTTGATGCGCCGCGTTTCGTACCCCGTCCAAAACCTTTTTGCCAGCTCGACGCAGATTTTTATGGCTGCGCTCAACCCGCTGTGGGTGCCGATCTGGACGCGCCTTGCGCGCTGGAAAGGCAATACGCCGCGCTCGATCCACGACGCGACACGCTTTATCCGCGAGCAGAT
>JAFGEY010000169.1 GCA_016931365.1 Anaerolineae bacterium | reverse complement strand
GCGATCAAGAACATGGTGCGCGTGGCCCGCGATATGGCCGAGGCGAACCTGGTGCAGGTGATCAAGGCCGGCGTTGTCGGGGCCGAGCAAGATGCGTACTCAACAAATAAGTGAGAGTTCGAAATTTATCTATCGAGTTCGGTTTCAAACTGGGACAGTTTCAAACTGGGACAGTTTGACGGAGTACGAAGCGTGGAAGCGTTTGTCAATCAAAAAAAGGTCAAGGTCAATACCGAGATCGGCCGTTGGCTTTCGTTGGGCGGGCTGCTCATCCTCATCGCCGGCCTGATCGTCTCGATCGCCAAGTCGGAACTGGTGCTGATCAGTTTCGCTTCGCTGATCGTTGGCTTTTTGTGCACCACGATCGGCGCGTATTACGCCAATCGCTGGACGCGTACCCCGCGCCCCGACCAGGTGCTGTCCGACGCGCTCAAGGGGATCAGCAACCAGTATCATTTCTATCATTATCTGCTGCCCGTGCCGCATGTGCTGCTCGGCCCGTCGGGCTTTTACCTGTTTCGGGCGTACGTGAGCGACGGCAAGATCACTTTTGACGGCAAGCGGTGGGGGCAAAAGTTTAGCTGGCTGCGCTTTCTCGGCTTCAGCGGGCAGGATGCGCTCGGCGATCCGGAGCGCGAGGCGCTGTATGACGCGCAGCGTTTCCGGCGTTGGTTGGGCAAGCGGATGCCCGAATCGGATATTCCCGAGATCGTGCCCATTGTGGTTTTTGTGCGCGAGAATGTCGAGCTCGACATCGCCGAAACGGCCGTGCCGGTGATTGCCGGCAGCAAATTAAAACGTACGATACGCAGTTTGCTCAAGGAGCGTCCGGAAGTTTTGACCACCGATCGGCTTTATAACATCGAGCAGGCAATGTTTGGAGATAAAATCGACGAATTGTGATCGCTGTCGACACATCTTGTGACAGCGACACAATCGCAGGAGGAACCCTATGGCGGATCGGCAATCAGTGATCAACCTGGACTGGATCGACGAAGAAGTGCGGCGGTATCGCAACGAACTGATCACCGCCCAGCAGACGATCGGGACGCAGGCCGAGGAAATCCAGCAGCAAGCTCGACGCATCGAAGACCTGGAAGGGCGGCTGGCCAACACCCAGGCCCAACTCAACCGGATCACTTTGCTCGAACGATCGCTGGATCAATACAAGGAAGAAATTCGCCTGCTGCTGGAACAGCAGGACGAGGCTTACCAGCAAGACCGGCGCGAAGCGGCGCGGATCAAGTTGATCGAGCAGGATAACCTCAACCGCACGCTCGGCGACTTGCGCAAAGGACTGACACCCATTCCTCATTTGCAGGAGCAGCTCGACCTGCAAAGCGCCGAAGATCAGCGGCTAAACGAAGCCCACCTGGTTGTGCGGCAAAAAGTGATGGACCTGGAGAAACAGATCGATATCGGTGTCCGTCCCATCCCCTTTTTGCAGGAGCAGCAGGGTCGGGTGTCCAAGTACATTGCCCAATTGCAGGAGCAGACGGCGACGCTGCTCAAACGCTCTGACATGGTCGATAACCGGCTGGCTGCGGTCGAAGAGATCACGCAGCGTAACCGGCAGAACATCGAAGAGCTGATTACCATTCGCGCCGAGCTTCAGCAAGGACAGCGGCGCTTTATCGAAGAGATGCAGTTGGTCGAGCAGCAACGCCAGCGGCTGTTCAAAGAGTGGGGCGGCCTGGAAGAGGGGCGCGAGGAACGGATGAAGGCCTATACCGAGCAGATGCGCCAGTTCACTGACCAGGCGCAGCGCATCAAAGCGTCGCTGGCCAACCTCGAGTCGCTGGGCGAGCGCTTGCAACGCTCGCAGCACGAGACCTCTGAGCTTCAGCGTCTGGGCGAAGAGCGCCAAAAGACGCGCATGGAAGAATGGGAAGCCCAGGCCGAGAAACGCTGGCAGCGCGAAAAACTGCTCTGGGAGCAGCAATGGCACAACCGCGACCGCCGCGAGGCCGAGCAGATGGAGCGGCTGAGCGAGACCGAAACCCGTAGCACCGACAACGAGGGCCAGATCGTCTTTTTGTGGGAATCGCTGCTCGACGATATTCGTCTGCGCAACGAAATGGCCCAGAATCACCTGATCAAGATGTCCGAACAGTCCGAAACGCGCCGGGGGCGCAAGCCGGTGCGGCCAGCCAAGCGCTAAAAGGAGCAGGATGCACGTCATCGGCACTGCCGGCCACGTCGATCACGGCAAATCCACGCTGGTCAAGACGCTTACCGGCATCGATCCAGACCGTCTTCAGGTGGAAAAAGAGCGCGAAATGAGCATCGTGCTCGGCTTTGCCTGGTTGACTCTGCCGAACGGTGAGCAGGTCGGCATTATCGATGTGCCCGGTCACCGCGATTTCATCAAAAACATGCTGGCCGGCGTTGGCGGCATCGACGCGGCGTTGTTGGTCATCGCTGCCGATGAAGGGATTATGCCCCAGACCCGCGAACACCTCGCCATCCTCGATCTGCTCCAGATTCAAGGCGGCGTCATTGCCCTGACCAAGATCGATCTGGTGGACGACCCCGAGTGGCTCGATCTGGTGATGGCCGATGTGATGGAACAGGTCGATGGCACGTGTCTGCAAGATGCGCCGATTGTGCCCGTTTCGTCGGTGACCGGCGCCGGGCTGGACGAGCTGGTGGCCGAACTGGCGCGTTGCCTGCGCGCTGTGCCGGCCCGCGCCAATCGTGGACGGCCTCGCCTGCCGGTGGATCGGGTATTTACGATTGCGGGATTCGGCACTGTGGTCACCGGTACGCTGATCGGTGGGGTGCTGAGCGTGGGCCAGGAAGTCGAACTGGTGCCCTCCGGCCTCAGAGCGCGGATTCGCGGCCTGCAAACACACAAAGAGAAAATCGAACAGGCGATGCCCGGTAGTCGGGTGGCGGTCAACCTGAGCGGGATCAGCAAAGACGAGATCGTGCGCGGCCAGGTGGTGACTCTGCCCGGTCTGCTCCAATCGACCCAATTGGTCGATGTGCAGCTTCGTTACCTGCCCGGCATATCGCAGCCGCTCAAGCACAACACTGAAGTCGATTTTTTCTGCGGCGCGTCCGAGGTGCCCGCTCGCGTGCGTCTGTTGGGTTCGGAAAAGCTCGATCCCGGCGAGGCCGGCTGGGCGCAGCTCCAGCTATCGTTGCCGGTGGCCCTGGTGCGCGGCGAGCGATTTATTCTGCGCTGGTTGTCGCCGAGCATAACCGTTGGCGGCGGAATCGTGGTCGATCCACTGCCAGGACGCCGCCATCGGCGCTTCAAGGCAGACGTGATCGCACGATTGGAAACGCTGCTCTCCGGCACGCCGGAAGACATTGTGCTGCAAATCCTGGAGCACGAGCAGCCGGTTGAGGTCCGCGTCTTGTACAAGACGGTCTCCCTGCCCATAGAGGTGATCGATGAAGCGCTGCGCGCCCTGCTTGCGGGGGGACAAGTCTTTTTCCTCGACGATTTTGTGCGCCCGATCGTCGATCGTTGGGCGTTGAGCGCGTCCTTTCTCATTTCATCTTTTGGCTGGCAGCAGTTTGTGGCGCAGATGAGGGCGATTCTGGGCGCCTATCACGCCGCGTGGCCGTTGCGCAAGGGCATGCCACGCGAAGAATTGCGCAGCCGGCTGCAAGAGGGGCGATCCGCGCTGAGCGGCAAGCTGTTTAACCAGATCGCCGACCGCGCCGTACACGAAAGTGTGATCGGTGCAGATGAGACGGGCGTCTGGCTGGCCGACCATCGTGTTCAGTTCGACGCGGGGCAACAGCGCCGAGCGGACGCATTGGTCGAGGCATTTCGACGCGCACCCTTTGCCACGCCGTCGGCGGATGAATGTGAGGCGCAGTTGGGGGGCGAGTTGTTCAATGCCCTGCTCGAACAGGGGGTCCTGGTGCGCGCCAGCGCCGACGTAGTCTTTCTCGGCGCAACCTTTGTCTGGGCCAGGGAGCGGGTGGTGGCTCACGTCGAACGCGAAGGCAGCATCACCGTGGCTCAGGTGCGCGATCTGTTCGACACCAGCCGCAAGTATGCCCTGGCTTTGATGGAGTACCTGGACGAACGGCGCGTCACCAAACGCCAGGGTGACGTGCGCGTGTTACGTTGATCAAGTAGGGGCGAAGCATCTCTTGCACATGCTTCATTGACCAGGATGTTCGGACGGCAGAGGTATTCTCGATCGGCAGATTCCGTCTTGGGATGCTTCGCCCTTATCGGAGTAGGAGAGAACAATGGCCCTCACTTTGCACGAAGCAAGGCAGTTGATGAATCGCGGCTATGAGATCGGCGCCAGGGTGATGGAAGGCCAGTTGCAGCGCTCCGCGGAGGGCGGTTGGCTGATCGGCGACGTGCCGCTGGAAGAGTGGCTGGAGAGCGTCGTGGGACAGCAGGTGGTCGTTGTCGCTGTTGAAGTTGAGCCGGGAGGTGGGGAGAAGCGCGTCTGCCCGGTGTGCGGCATCCGCTTCGCGGGGCATCAGTGCCCGCGCTGCGGCGAGGCGAGGCGGCGCTTGCGGGGGTAGGCGCGGTTTCTTCAAACGAGTACGTATGCAACCGCGCACTGTTGTTGATCTCAAGTTCGCAATGCGCGCTATGGAAAGCGCGCCTATACTACGAGCAAGTCAAAAAAAGTAGGGGCCTAGACGCCCCTACTTTATGTTTTACGGCGCGCACGCCGTTGTGCGCGCCATAAGGTGAGAAACCAGGTTTGTCGCAAGCTCGCTTGCCCAAACCTGGTTTCTATTTACTTACTCGATCGGCCCGACGGTGCCGTCGAGGATCCACAGGATCACGAACGAGTCATTGTACGGGCTGTTCTTGAACAGCGGATCGTCGTCGGCGGGCCAGCCGGTGGTATTCAGGCCGTCCTGGATCGGGTTGTTGCCATAGCGCTCCCACAGCGGGACGCGCGGCAGTTCCTGGTTAAAGATCTTGACCAGATCGTAGACGCGGCCTTTTTGCGCGTCCAGGTCCAGACCCTCGATGCAGTCAATGATCATCTGCTCCAGGTCAACCTCGCTGCCATCGGCCAGCGTGCGCTGCAAAGCGTAGGCGATGCCGGGCAGGGCCGGGTCGCCGCCGCTGATCGCTGCCGGGTTGTTGTTGAAAAAGCCGGCGCGGATGGAAAAGTAGGGATGCGGGTCGGCTGAACCCCAACCCTGGATGGCCATCTGGAAGTCGCCCTTGTTCACCTGGTCGCCGATCTGGGTGTAGGTGACGCCGCGCATCGTGGTCTTGATGCCGAACTTGGTGAGCTGGGCGGCGGCGTTCTCGGCCGCGCCGCTCCAGTCGGCGTACTCGGCGGGCACGATCAGCTCGTACTCACACTTGACGCCCTGGTCGTCCACCCAGATGCCGTCGGCGCCCTTGGTAAAGCCGATCCCCTTGAGGTATTCTTCGGCCTTGGCGGTGTTGTACTCGTACTTGTCCATCTCGTCCAGTTGGGCCTGGGTCAGCCAGGTGCCGATGATGTTCTCGCTGACGCCGGTCATATAGATCTGGTTCTTGGCCGACTCGCCCAGCGAGACGAAGGCATTGTCGTCCATGTTGATCGCGTGGGCGACGGCCTTGCGGAACTCGGGCAGCTCGAAGGGATGGATCTTGAAGTTAAAGATGATGGCCGGCCCGGAGAAGATGGGCGGGCGCAGGATGCGGATGCCCATTTCCTTGAAGGCCCTTTCGGTGGCCGGGGCGAAACCGTGCGTGGCATAGTCGACCTGATTGGCCATCACCAGCGGGGTGATGACCGGCGTCTCGCCCTGGTACATCAGGATCTGGTCGAACTTGACCTTGTCGGCCCAGAACGAGGTGGGCACCTTGACCATGGTCAGGCGCGCCTCATTGACGTCGTCCAGACTGGCGATGGTGTAGGGCCCGGTCACGACCTTTTGCGCGGGACGGAACTCGGTCAGCTTGGTCTGCAGGTCTTTCCACTCCTGATCGTCGCGGGTCTTGCCGGCGTCGAACAGCTTTTGCGCGTCGGCGGCGAACTGGCCGTACACCGACGAGGGGGCGATGCGCTGCTTGAGGATCATGCGTACCGCCGGCAGGGCCGGCTTGCCCATCGTGAACAGGACGGTAAAGTCATCGATCGCTTCGACCTTGCTTACATAGTTCCATACCTGGTAGTTCTGCAGGCGGCCAATGGTAAAGGTATCGACCATGTCCTTGGCCGTAAAGTCAGAGCCGTCGCTCCACTTGACGCCCTTGCGCAGCGTCACCCGCACCTTGTCGGGCGGCTCCACGGCATAGTCGGTGCCCAGCAAGGGGATGTACTCGCCGGTGGCCCACTTGTAAAAGAACGCGGGCAGCTCGGCCAGGTCCTGGTAAATGCCAACCCCCAGGAAGCCTGAGGCGAAAAAGTTAAAGTGCCCTTGCGGCGGCACCGAGTAAGGATAGGCCGCGTTAAAGACCGCCGGCTTGACCTTGGAGGGGTCGGGGGTGGCGGTGACGACCACTTCTTCCTTGACCACCTGGGTGACGACTTTTTCGACCACCTTGGTGACCTCGACCTCTTTGCCTTCGACAACAACGGTCTCTTTGACCACTTCCTGGACTATCTTGGTGACTTCTTTTTCAACAACCTGAGCCGTTGGTGTGGCGCAGGCGGTGATCGTCGCCAGGATGGTGATCACGCTGAGTACAGCAAACACAAAACGCTTGGTTTTCATTTGAATCATCCTCCTTCGGAATTCAAAAAAGATAGAACCACCGATAAACGACGAACAAAGGTTTTTGCTGCACCTCCTTTCATTTCTCGACGATGAACTGATTGGACGATCTTTTTTTCTTCAGCGGCTGCTGTTGGAAAAATCCCAATCTGTCATTGCGAGGATTCACAAAAAGCACCTATCTTGCGGGTCAGGCGCCAACTCGTTTAATTTTCTACTGTTCCATTACCCGCACCAGCACAAAAATGATGCCCATAAAGACCAGCCCCAAAACCAGGGTGATGACCGAAATGATATATTCGGCGGTGCCAGGCGTCAAGATGAGCAACATAACCCCCGCAAGGGCCACCATCATAAACGCAACGCGAAACGCTGCCCGGCCAACTTGTGGGCTGATCATGACGCCAGTCCTTTTTCGCGGGCCACTATGTGGCAGGCCACCTGGCGGCCATCACCGGTGTCGAGCAGCGCGGGGCGCTCGACATCGCACAGCCCTTCGACAAAGTGCGGGCAGCGCGGGTGAAACCGGCAGCCGCTGGGCAGGTTGAGCAGGCTGGGAATCTCCTGGCTGCGCAAGGGCACGCGCTTTTTGCCACGCGTCAGTTCCGGGTCGGCCTCGGGCACGGCCGCCAGCAGCGCCTGCGTGTAGGGATGCAGCGGGTCATTGACCAGGCGCGGCGTATCGGCCAGCTCAACCATGCTGCCCACATACATCACCGCGATGCGCCCTTCCCAGGCGAAATACTTGGCCAGGGCCAGATCGTGAGTGATGAACAAAAAGGTCACATCAAACTCCTGGCGCAAGCGGCCCAACATTGTCAGCAGGCTGACGCGAATCGACACATCGACCATAGACACGGCTTCGTCGGCGACGATAAAGCTGGGGTTGACCGTGAGTGCGCGGGCGACGGACACGCGCTGGCGCTGGCCGCCGCTCAACTCGTGGGGGTGTTTGCGCAACAGGTCCTCGGGCGGCGTCAGTCCGACGATGTTGAACAATTCGATGCAGCGCTCCCAGGCGTGAGCGCGGCTGGACACCAGGCTGTGTCGAAACAGCGGCGCGGTGATGATGTCATAGATGGTCTGCATCGGGTTGAGCGACGCATATGGGTCCTGGTGGATCAACTGCACTGCTGTGCGGTAGCGCTTGAAATCGCGGACGTCCATGTCCCAGATATTTCGGCCTTCGAATAACAATTCTCCGCTGGTTGGATGCAGCAGCCCGGCGATCAATTTGCCGGTGGTGGTTTTGCCACAGCCGCTTTCGCCGACCAGGCACAGAATGTCGCCGTGCGGCACCTTGAACGAGACGTCGTCGACGGCCCAGATGCGGCGCCGGCGCGCGCCGAAAGCGCGGCCCAGGCTTCTGACTTCGATCAGCGGTGTTTGTTGCAGGCTGGCCAGAGTCATCGCGCTTCTCCTTCTGGCACGGCTCGTCCTTCGGACACGGCTCGTCCTTCGGACACGGCTCGTCCTTCGGACACGGCTCGTCCTTCGGACACGGCTCGTCCTTC
>JAFGEY010000018.1 GCA_016931365.1 Anaerolineae bacterium | reverse complement strand
TTGGCCTCGGAGGGGGTGTAAGGGTCTTGCATCGCGCCGGCGCCCACCGTGCCGATCACCCGCTTGCGGCTCAGTTCGTCGCGCAGCAGGTCCAGGGCGTTGACCTTGACCAGCAGTTCGCCGTCGAAATTCTCGATCTGGTAGCAGGTGGAACGACTGTCGCAATATACGCAGAACTGTTGGACACAAACCATTTCGGCAAGATTTGTGCTGGCTTGATGAAAGCATTGACGTGCTCCAACTCGGTTTTGATCGGAGCAAGTCAAGACAACACACTTATATTGGCCCGGCCGGTCTACACTCGCTGCTTATACTCCCTTGAACAAGGTGAGACGCCTGACCGATCCTTTTGGGCATAATCGGCGAATCAGGTCTGATCGCAGTGATATCCAACGCCGACCATATTCCTACCATTGTGCACACTTGCGATACTGTGAGACTATTTGTGTACTTGTGGTGAGAACCCCAAACTTGCGTTGGCGCAACCGTGTGACTTGAGCTACCCAAGGCGACAAAGAAGGCAATGTCAGAACCAACCTGAAACTGCCTTCTTTGTTATAACGATTTACATCTCTTGCCAGCAATTGGCAAAATTACCTTCTTGATATACAATCGGCGCAATTCACCGAAATTATTGCTGTGATTTGCGTTTTGCATCTGACCATCGAATACTCATTCCACATTCACCCCACTCTCTAACACCGCAGCGCATTTTGTCCAAGATATGCAGGATTGCCTGGAAAGTTGTAGCGATGAACGCTCCCCATCCAAGTGTTCAAGAACTGGCAGTTCAGTGCCAAGCTGAAACGGCAGACACAAGAATGCAAGAAAATCCTAACTCAGTGAGCGCCTGCTACGAGCTATTCAGACGCGCCATTGTCGAGAGATGCCAGGATGCGTGGGAAGCCATCTACCATCAATATCAAGGGCTGGTGCGCCATTGGAGCCACATTGAACATCAAGATTCCCAAGATGTTGTCCAGTCTGCGTTCGAGAAATTTGCGCGGGCAGTTGATGCAAGCCGGTTTTCGAGATTCGCCAACATCGCGACCTTGTTGGCTTATCTGAAAAAATGCACAAGATCTGTTGAAATTGATATGATGAGAAAACAGGGACGGGAGTCATTGATCATTGACGCCTTTTCTTCGGATCGTGACGGCGCAAGCAATACATCGGAAGCCAGGGTTTTGGAAAATATGGTCATACAGCAGCTTGTTGATCATGTCCGTGGTCGTTTACAGGACGAAGATGAAAAACTGGTCGTTTACCTGAGCTTCGAACTCGATTTTAGGCCGGCCGAAATCGCAAAACGGTATCCAGACCGGTTTGCCACGGCCCGTCAAGTCAGCCGGATCAAAGAGCGAATTATCCTCAGAGTAAGCCAAGATCCTTTTCTTCGAAACTTGGGGCAATAAGCCGACCTCGGAAAATAAGTGTAAACTGCGTTTATTCTGGTAGGTGTGGATGAGATCCATCCCAAATAGTCCGAAAAGGAAACTTGATGGATGAATGTGTTGATCCTCTAGAACTTGAAGAAGGTGCGTTACAAGCTTTCATTGATGGCGAAGAAAACGTCCAGGTACAAACTCACT
The DNA here is from genome assembly GCA_016931365.1 of Anaerolineae bacterium. The sequence goes on along the minus strand of JAFGEY010000018.1, from coordinate 5,954 downwards.
TGGAGCGCTGTTCTTATTGTGCGGCCCAGGTAAAAGAGCGGCGACGTGTGGCCGCCAAGCTAAAAGCAATATTCTACCGCCACGATTGTCCTGCACCAGAACAATTAGGACTCTACCAGCTCGGGCTTTTGTCGGCTAGTGAAAGACTCATCGTATCCAAACATATCCGAAAATGTGCCCACTGCGCACAGGAACTCATCGTCCTGGCGCAAGATGAAGAGCGGCCCTCATTGCTTGAAAAGTTGCAGCAAGCAGTCGATGTGATCGAAGCGGTACTTGTACCTGCCTGTCGCCCAGAGCTGGCATCCTTGCGAGGCACGTCGCCGGCGATGCAGCGCTTTTATATCCAAGATGCTGCATTGGCACACCCACTCGATGTTTTTGTCAATGTAAAACCTGGTTATAGCAGAGGATATCGGACCGTGATGGGGCGTGTTTCAACTGAAGCGCAAAAGGATTTGCCCAATACTGCCTGCGCAGTCTGGTTGATGCGCCAGCAAGAGGCCTGGGCCAGTGTGCTTGACAAAAGGAACGCATTTGCGTTCTATGACGTGGAACCTGGCGAGTACGACATTGGTTTAGAATGGCACGGCAAAGCGTTGTTGATCAAACAGGTGACGGTCCAATGAACAACATTGGCGAAGAGAACCAAGACAAAACAGCACTTGAACAACTGATACGACAATGGTTCGAGTGCCAAGACGACACGGAACGCCAACAATGGCTGGATCAACACCGTGACGAACTAGCACTCGCTCGTATAGAAGAATCCAAAACCGAGGCAGACGCACTGTTGATGCAGCGGCCCAAAAGATCGTTGGAAATTGCCGAGGCTGCATTGCAGGCAGCTTCTCTATCCTCGGAGCCATTGGCTGAAGCTGTAGCCAGGTGGACACAGGGCAATGCGTGGGCTTATCTGGGAGAATACAACCAGGCTTTGGCGGCATACACTCGGGCTCACGCCATTTATCGCGAACACAGCCAGGAACAGCTTGCTCTGGCACGCTTGCAGAGCAATATGGTCGCCATGTTGAATAACCTGGGACGTTATCAGGAAGCACTGGATATGGCTGATAAAGCACGAAACGCTTTACAGCCGTGGGCGCAGACGCATTATATGGCCACTTTGGAAATGAATGTAGGGAGTATTTGCCGGCTGCTGGGGCATTACGATGATGCATTAGCAGCTTATGAACGCGGAAGAGCTATTTTTGACAAGCTGCAAAATCAAACCCAGATGGCGCGAATGGACATCAACCGGGCACGTGTGCTTGTCTGCCTGGACCGTTTTCGAGAGGCGGAAACGCTGTTACAGCACGCCAGTGCCGTTCTGGAGCAAGAGCAGCAAGCACTTCCTGCTGCCCGCGCCGATCTGAATCGAGCAACGCTTCTTTCCCGCCAGGGGCGCTACCGCGAAGCTTTGAAAACCTACGATCAAGCACGCCAGGTATTCCAAGAACTTGGCGTCGAGACCGACGTCGCTGTCACCGACCTGTACAAAACCTACGATCTTGTGTCGCTGAACTTGCTGCCAGAAGCCCAGGACATTGCATCGGAAGCCCGCGCGGTTCTGGAAGCGCATACAATGCCGCGTTATGTAGCACTTGCGACGGGGAATCGCGCTGTTGCGGCTCGAAAATTGGGGCACCTGGCTGACGCATTGAATGGCTTTCGTGAGGCCCGAACATTCTTCTTGGAGCAAGACGCCGAGGTTGAGGTGGCATTGCTCGATCTCGAATGTGCCATTTGCCTGCGTGAAATGGGTCAACGAGAAACGGCTATGCAAGTTGCCGAACAGGCGAGAACGACACTGGCAGGCCACAATTTGATCTTGCACCTGGCTCATGCAGAACTGGTCCTGGCAGACTGCGCGTTCGATGCCAACGACCTTGAACAAGCACAAACGCACTATGCCAAAGCCCTGACACATCTTGCGCAGATGCCTTCATTGGCATGGTGGGCATACGACGGTCTGGGGCGCATAGACGAGGCGCGAGGAAATCTGGAACAAGCCTTGGCCCGCTACAGTCAGGCCATCGATCACCTCGAAACGATTCAGCACATCCTGGGGATCGACGAATTTCGCGCCGGCTTTATGGACGACAAATTGCCGGTTTACCAGCGTGCAGTACGCGTCGCGCTCGCTTTGATGCAAAAAGAAGATGCCTTTCGCCATATCGAGCAGTCTAAAAGCGGAATCTGGCGTGACTTTGTGACATTGGAAACCCAAGAGCATGCAGAACAAGAAGAATTAAAAGCATTGAAGCAAAAATGGCACTGGCTCTACAATCGTCTGAACAGACCTGATGATGAAGATGAGCTGCGTGGCAGGAACAGTGGCGACTATTGGACAGAACTCTGCGGCCTGGAAAGACAAATTGCACAAATGCGGCGTGTCAATAGCCCGCTTCTCGCCCTGACGCCCATTCCATCTCTCAAGGCCGTACAGTCGCACATACCTCAAGATGCTATCCTGCTCGACTATTATTGCACAGACCAGGTCGTGCTGGTTTGTATCATCGATTCCGAACGATACGCTTTTGAGACGTTGGCCCCGCTGGATGCGATCAAACAGCTCATCTGGCGTTGGCAATTCAACATCGAGTATGCATATGAAATGCTAGCCTCGGACTCTTCCACACAGCTATCTCCACTTTGTGATGAAGCGCGTGAAATTCTCGGTGCGTTAAGCCAGCATCTTGTTATCCCTCTACGGCCTTATCTGAAACAGCGTCGCCAGGTATGGATCGCTCCGCACGATTTTTTGTGGTCGGTGCCTTTTTCTGCGCTCACCGAAATATCCGAGGAAGAGGATACAGCAGAATACCTGGTAGAAAGATATGATCTGACTTACCTATCTGGCATATTGGTTCGAACTGAAGATGCAGAGCGGGCGCCAGGCGATCTGTTTGCTGAACCCGTTGTTGTTGCCTTTTCCGGCGCCGGCCAGTTGTCACATACTCTGGATGAAGGCAAGAACGTCTCAACAATATTGGGTCATGCGCAGTTGTTCGCCGAAACGGACGCAACCATAGACCAGGCACGAGCAGCAGCCCGAAGCTGTTCGTTGCTTCACCTGGCTACACATGGCGTGTTCCGATCCGACGCACCGTTGTTTTCGTCTGTACGCCTGTCGGATGGCTGGTTGACGGCATACGATCTGGAAACCTGGCAAATGCCAAATGCCGATTTGGTCACCCTGAGTGCATGTGAGACCGGTCTCAGCCAAAGCCGGGGGAGCGACTTGCTTGGACTTGCACGAGGCTTCTTCAAAGCAGGGGCCAAACAACTGGTTGTCAGCCAGTGGAGCGTCGATGACGCTTCGACGAGCAAATTGATGGTCCATTTCTACAACGCATTGCGGAAGGGCCACCAGGTTGCTGCCGCATTACGGCAAGCGCAACTGGCCACAATGCATGAATACGAGCACCCATTTTTCTGGGCCGGGTTTCAGGTTCTGAAAAAACCGATCTAGACATACCGGTTGTGAACCGCTGTGGCAAACATACCCCAACCTCATCGTTCCGAAAAGGTAACTGCTCAGGCCAGGTCATTTTTGTGTGGATCCCCCAACTTGTTGGGGGTTATCGGCCTATCTTGCATAGTCAATTCTGCCCGAACAAGTTCGGGATTCCGCTCTTGTCTGAGCCAGGGTGAGCAGTTACCCGAAAAGATCCTCTGACTTGGAGCTTTTCCACAAAAGCGCTTCAGAAACGGTTCCCAAAATCGAAAACCTGATCCAATTCTTGAAATTCGACTCGGAAAAATCGAACTCTGGTCGTTCAATAAAGCAAGAATCGAGTGTATCCGATGCAGTGGGCAAGAAAGGAAAACGATCATGGATGAGAAACTTGGGCTTACAGCCGCATATCTGCGCAATGGGTTGCACAATGTACAGGCGCGTCGTCGTCGAAAAGTGTCAGGAAATTGGTGGTGGGCCTTCATACTGGTCTTGAGCCTTTTATCCGTTGGGCTGATCCCTTCCTTATCCACGCCGCCAATTGTGGCTTCCGAGATGACGCCAGCTACGATCCCGATTTTCGAGTTGGATCATGCTCCCGGACCACAAGAGCCAGAACAAATAACTACAAATGGCTCGTATCAACCATTGCCGCATGACTGCATCGGCATCACACCGCCTGGCGAGCCATTGCCGGCTTGCTGCATCTATGGATACATTTACTATCATGACGCACCAACAGCCGGAGTCAATGTCCAGATCGAAAGCGCACATGGCATTCTAAATAGAACGACGCTTGTCGGCGGTCTGTCAGGGAGGCCATTCTTTAGCGCCAATCTCAGCGCCGCGCCACTGAGCGTCTCTTCAGGGGATACGATTACGCTCACAGCATCCTGGAGCAATATGATCAGCCGCCGAACCTGGATTGTGCAGCCAGAAGGGCAGCAGGTCGATCTGGGGCTGGTTGCTGGATATCAAGCGCTGGATTCGTCTCCGACTGATTTACGAGCAGCCGATGCAGCTGTGTTGGCCTACAGCACCTTCTTCGGAGGCGGTGGGTCCGACAATGCACGTCACCTTGCCGTCGACGGCGAAGGCAACATTTACATCGTCGGCGACACTGATTCGACGAACTTGCCCACGACACCCGGCGCGTACGACGGCTCGCACAATGGCAACACCGATGTATTCGTGGCCAAGTTGAGCGCCAACGGCAGCGCCCTGCTCTACAGCACCTACCTCGGCGGGAGCGGTGAGGATTATGGAGCCGCAATTGCACTGGACGGAGAGGGCAACATCTATATCACAGGAGACACCCGGTCTGCCAATTTCCCCGTGACACCGGGCGCCTACGACACGACGTACAATGGCGGGCAGGATGTTTTTGTCGCGAAGCTGAATGCTGCCAGCGGCGCGCTGATCTACAGCACTTACCTGGGTGGGAACAGTGACCAGTCTAGCTATGACATTGCGGTAGACGACGCCGGGAGTGTCTATGTTGGGGGAGCTACATACGGCGGCTTTCCCGTGACGTCGGGCGCCGCCCAAACAACCTTCGGCGGGTACATAGATCTATTCGCGACAAAACTGTCTCCAGACGGCAGTTCTCTGGTGTACAGCACCTACCTCGGCGGCTGGAGTTACGATGGGAATCCTGGGATCGCCGTCGATGATGAGGGGAACGCCTACCTCGCCGCCCACACCCACTCGACCGACTTTCCCACGACGCCGGGGGCCTACGACACAGTGTGTGACAACTGCTACACCAACGTGAGCACAGATGCCACGGTGACCAAGCTGAGCGCCGACGGAAGCGAGTTCATCTACAGCACGTTCGTCGGCGGCGCGGATGACGATTGCGGAGAGTCGTTTCACGAGATCGCAGTCGATCCTGCCGGGAACGCCTATCTCGCAGGTGAAACCTGTTCCGACGACTATCCCACGACGCCGGGCGCACTGCAACAGGTCTTCCACGGCGGCGAATACGATGCCGTGGTGACCAAACTGAACGCGGATGGCAGCGACCTGTTGTACAGCACCTATCTCGGCGGCGCGGCCAACGACCGCTCGCTGGGGACCGCCATCGACGCCGCGGGGAGAGCCTACGTCGCCGGTTACACCGATTCTACCGACTTTCCCACGGCCTTCCCGCTGCAGCCCGCCAACGGAGGGGGAAGAGATATATTCATCGTCCAACTGGATCAAGATGCGAGCACCCTGCTCTATGGGACCTACCTGGGAGGCAGCGGCAACGAAACACAAGGCAGTTGGACATGGATGGGGTTCGCCCAAGCCATGGGTGGCCTCTATCTCGCGGCTGCTACCAGCTCGGCCGACCTGCCCACGACGCCCGGCGTCTATGACAGGTCTTTCAATGGAGGAGCGTACGATGCTTTTGTCACAAAAATCGTAACTATTCAGCCCCCTGAAGTCTGGGCGAGGATGCAGGCAGGACGAAACGGCGTGCCGATCAAGGCCAGACGTAAGGAATCCA
>JAFGEY010000168.1 GCA_016931365.1 Anaerolineae bacterium | reverse complement strand
GCCTCCGGCTGCACGCGGATTCCGGCCGCCCGGCAGGCCCACGCCGCCGGCGTTTGAACGCGGATCACCCAGGTGCGGTCGTCGACGCGGCGCGGCGCGCGCACGCCGACCACGGGGGCCCGGCCCAACGGCTGGCCCTCGGTGTCCACCATCGTCACCCAATCGCCGGCGGCCACCGCCGCGCCCAACTCGTAGGGGATCGACACCGTGGGCCTTTCGGCGTCCTGCCGGTAATCGACCAGGGTAATGGCCAGGCCGGGGCAGCCGATCACGCAGCGCTCGCAGCCGATGCAGGTGTGCTCGTCGCCGACGAAATGGGGCAGTTGGCGGATATCGCCGTCAATTCGGATCGCTTTCCGGGGGCACAACGCGGTGCAGGGATCGCAGGGGATTTCTTGCGCGCAGTGGAACACCGGCACGACGCCCGACTTGTTTTCGGGCCGGCATTCCGCCGCCGTCGCGCCCGGCCTCGACTTGAGCATTTCCGCCGTTTCGTACCAGGCGATGGGCGGCGGCTCGACCGGGCAGCCCAGCGCGCGGGCGATCTCGACGCCGCGGATTTTGCCGGTCAGCATCGCCGCCGAAGCTTCGGCGATTTCCTCGGCGTCGCCGGCGCTGTAGACCGCCAGCCCAAACTGCCGCGCTTTGTGGACAAACTCGTCGACCGGGTTTAACCCTACGGCGATCAGCACCGTGTCGCAGGTAAAAGAACGCTCGGTGCCAGAGACGGGATGAAATTGCTCGTCAACCTGGGCAATTGTGACCGAGTCCACCCGGTCTGTGCCATTTGCGCTGAGGATGGTGTGTGAGGTGTAAATGGGCACGCCGATGCGGGCCAACTTGTCGCGGTGAACCTTGTAGCCGCCGCACTCGGGCAGCGCCTCGACCAGGCCGACGACCTCGATCCCTGCTTGCAGCGCGTGATAGCCGGCGATCAGCCCCACGTTGCCCCCGCCGACGATGAACAGCCGCCCGGCGGCGCGGACGAGATCGCGGTTGACCAGCGTCTGGAACGCGCCCGCGCCGTAGACGCCGGGCAGGGTGTTGCCCTTGAAGGCCAGCGACCGCTCGCGCGCGCCGGTGGCGACGAGCAAGGCCTGCGGCTCGACCAGCACATAGGCAGCGACTGAACCCCCGCCGCTGCTGCGCAGGATGCCCACTTGCCGGTCGGCGAACACGGCCAGCGCGGTGCTGTCGAGCCAGACGTAGACGCTGTCCAGCGCGCGCACCTGGGTTTCAAGTTTGGCGGCGATGTCGATGCCGCGCGTCCCCGCGTACACCGTCTCGACCGAGCCGAAAAAGCGGTGTGTTTGCAGCACCAGCTTGCCTCCCAGACGGTGTTTATCGTCGACGAGCAGCGTTTCGACGCCCAATCGGCCCAGTTCGATGGCCGCCGACAGCCCCGCCGGGCCGCCGCCAACGATCAAGATCGGCACGGCGATCCGTTCGATCTCGGCCATTGCGTCTGGGGTGCTGTGAACCGGCGGCAGGGCGGGCAGCCCGTCCATCGGCTCGACGCGCATGCCGGGCCGGACGAGGGTCATACACGCCTTGACCGGCTGCCCGTCGGCGAGCACCAGGCACTGCGCGCACTGGCCGTTGGCGCAAAACAGGCCCTGCGGCGCGCCGTCTTTGGGGTGATGGCCGAACGTCCGCACCCCATACGCAAAAAGGGCCGACGCTATCGTCTCGCCCTCTTGTGCGATCATGTCCAGGCCTTGCCAGTGAAATGGGATCGTTCGACGCGGCTCCACCGGCAAAATGGGATGATTTTGAATTCGATACCCGGCTTGATCCATCCTCGATTGTCCTGTTGAAAGCGGAACGCGCCAGAGAAAGGCCGAGGCCCTTGTGGCGCGTTCCTTGTCAGTGCGCCATTGCACTTTATGTTTCAGAGCATACCACATAATAAAAGAGGTGTCAAACTCGTTGAGTTGAGGGCTAAAGCCCAAACTGGCTTTTTAGTGTAACATTCCGAACGCTTGTCATTCGAGTTGACAAACCGGGCCGGCGCGTGGTATGTTATTGTGTCGTGGATGCCTGTCACAGGTGTCGGGCACTTGAAAAATTGGAGGTTGGTATGATTCTCAGGGCCAGTGAAATTGAGGTGAAAAATGGGCGGCGTCCTTATGAACTGGGTAGACGCGAAATCGTTGTCAAGCACTTTGTTACTCGCGTGACCACGCCTGATAACCCGTTCAATCCGCACAAGCACGAGCGATCCGAACTGTGGTTTTTGACTGCCGGCGAGGCGATCGTCTCGCTGGATGGCGTCGATCATTCAGTCGAAAGCGGCGATCTGATCGTCATCGATCCGTGGATCGAGCACGGCCTGCGCACCAATACCGAGGCAACCTGGATTTGCCTGGGGTGAGAAAAGAGCACTGTACAGGATTAACAAAATGAACAGGATGGATATGATTCAATCCTGAGAATCCTGTTTCATCCTGTGCGCCTTTATTTGCGATATGCTGCCAGCATTTGATCCATCACCCAACTGGTGCGCGCTGCACTGACGCCGGTGCTGGGACATTGTCCGACGCCGTTCAGCTCGTCGACTATCGTCTGGATCAGCGGCTGCTGGATGTGTTGCGGCGTGTCGAGCGCGAACTCGATCAGGCCTTCTTGCGTGATCAGACGTACCGGCTCGGTGCCAAAAGTCGAGAGAGTGATCTTGCCCCGGTTACCGACGATCTCGATCAGATCGACCTGATCGCCCGCCGTAAAGCACCATATTCCTACGCCATGCGTGCCGGATTGATGCCGCCAAATCCCGCCGACGATGTCCTCTGCCGCGTACAGTTCTGCCTGGTTGGATGCGCTGCCCTGAGCTTCGGTAATTGGCCCCAGGATGTCGTCGAGCACATCCAGGGCGTGCGAGGCCAGGTCGAGGAACAGTCCACCTCCGGCGATTTCAGGAATGATGCGCCAGGGCAGGTTGGCCGGGTCGTAGCCTTTTGGTGGTGGGCTTTGGTAGAGTGTGATCTGCACAAAGCGCACCTCACCGATTGCGCTGGTTTCGACCAATTCCTTGACTTTGAGAAAGCGGGCCAGCCGCCGTCGATAGTAGGCCACAAACAACGGCACACCCGCTTTTTCGCGCGCGGCGATCATCTGCTGGCATTCGGCGTAGGTGCGGGCCATTGGCTTTTCGACATAGACCGGCTTGCCGGCCTGGGCGACACGGATGGCGTATTCTGCGTGTGTCGATGGCGGCGTGGCAACGTACACTGCGTCGACCTCGGGATCGTCGATCAGCTTTTGTGCGTCGTCGTACCAGCGTGGCACGCCGTGCCGGCGGGCATAATCCTCGGCCAGCGCGCCGTTGCGGCGCATCACCGCGACCAGCGCCGAATGCTCTGCCTTTTGCAGCGCCGGACCGCTTTTGACTTCGGTCACGCTGCCACAGCCAATGATCCCCCAATGGATCGTTTTCATAGGCACCTCGCTTTGTGGGGCGGCGTAATGACGCCCTTACCGTTACATCAAATTTCTCAGATAGGTAATTGCTTCCCCCGCAACCGCCTCGTAATCTTGCTTGTACAGGTCGAGCGCCAGTGCGCCGTCAAAACCGATTTCGACCAATGCGCGCAAATACACGCTCAGGTTCATATCGCCTTCTTGCGGCAGCAAGTGGTCGTGGACGCCGGCCGCCATATTCTCTACGTGGCCGTGGACGATGCGGCCTTTCAACTGCCGGATCGCCGCCTGCGGGTCGGGATCGCACAAAAAGACGTGCCCCAGGTCGAGGTTGGCCTGCAGGTTGGGCGATGGGATTTCGTCGAACATGCGCAGCAGGTTGGCAGTCGAGCCGACGATGAAATTCGGCTCGAATTCCTGGGCCAGGATCACACCATACTCTTCAGCCAGGGCGACCAGGGCGCGCGTGCGCGCGATCATCCTCGGCCAGGCATCCTCCGATTTCGCCGTGGCGCCGGAAAAGAGCAAAATGTTGGCGCCAAACTCTGGCGTGAGGCGGATCGCCATCTGGGTTTGCGCAAAAAGGTCGTCGTCATAGATATAGTCTTTGTGATAGCCGATCACGTGCGGCGACAGGTCAAGCGCGTTGACTTTTGTGCGGATTGCAACGATTAGCGCCTGGGTCAGCGTCTTTGGGGCCAGTTCATCGACTTCCAGGCAGAGTTCCACGCCGTCAAAGCCGAGTCGTTTGATCACCTTTAACGCGTCGAGGATTGAATACTTGGCGTACAGCGGTTGGTTTCGCCCTGAGAATTTGATCATCTGCCGACCTCTTGATTGGCGCGCTCGACCAGAGCCTTCATATAGCCGATGCTGTACGCCGATCCGACCCGGCGGTCGTCATCCATCAAGGGGATGTGGTCGGGGATCAGCACACCGCTGAACTCGACTTCGCGCAGTGCCTTGACTACCTTGTAGAGGTCATAATAGCCGTTGTCGAGAAAGGTCTCCACAAAATGCGGCAGTGGCTGGTCGATGTTGCGCAGGTGAACCTTGAACAGCTTGCCCAACCCACCAAAATAGTGGATCGTCTCTAGCACGTCCTTGCCCATCGAGTCGCCGCCCTCCAGCCAGCAGCCAACGCACAGACACATCCCCACGTTGGGACTGTCGGCGATATCGAGCGCGCGCTTGTAACCCTCAAAGGAGCTGAAAATGCAGCGCGGGATGCCGCCCAATTCGGGCACCGGCGGGTCGTCGGGGTGGATGCCGATACGCACGCCTGCTTCCTCGGCGACGGGCACAACCTGCTTGATAAAATACGTATAGTTGGCCCAGATTTCGTCTTCAGTGTAGGTGCGGCCATGGGTGAGCGGCATGCTGTATTTCTCGCCGGCCCAGTGCCCGGTCTGGGCTTGGGATAGGTCAAAGGCGCGGGCGCGCGCGCCGCCGCGCGTCGACTCCGCTTCGCTGCTCCAGATGCCGTTGGCCATGTGAGCATAGGTAGTGTAGGGAATGCCCGCCGCGCCCAGGTTGCGGATATGCTGCTTGTATTCCTCGATTTTGGCGTCGCGGTTGGGCAGACCGAGCACGATCGCATCCTGATTGTGGACATCGGTATCGCCAAAGCCGTAGACGTTGATGCTGTATTGGCCGTACAGGGCTTTGCGGCTGGCATAATACTCGGCGCTGGCCTTTTCAGCGCGCGTCCACAGCACCACATATTCGATGCCCATACGACGGATAAAGTTGATGTCGTCCTGGGTCGGCTCCGGCGGAGCCTGGTAGGCGATTTTCAGACCAGCTTTTACAGGGATTCTTGGTTTGGACATGGGTATTCTCCTTAATTGCTTTCATTGTGAGGCCTTTCTGCGCGGACAAGTATTGTGTCAGTCGTGAATTGTACCTAAAATGTGGTTCGGTGGCAAACAGGGATTGCATTTTTTCCCGATCTGTGTTAGTGTAAGCTATGTACTCGCATGGTTTGGTTTCATCTCGCAAGATTGAGACTGTTGACTTTCTCGTTATTTATTCGCATAGCGAATTCATATACACTAAAACAAACCCCAACCAACAAAAAGGGAGGCAGTGTGATGAACCAAGATCGGATCTCTATTGTTGAGCCTAATGGCATTCAGCGTGTACGCCCTTTGACCCAACAAGGGCTGACGATTGGTCGCGGCACAGAAAGTGACTTGGTTCTTGCTTATCCTGTCGTTTCGCGCAACCACGCCCGGATTACGTGCCAGGGCCAGGATTATTACGTAACCGACCTTGGTAGCGCCAACGGTACCTATCTGGGCGATGCTAGACTGGAGCCCAACGTACCAACACTGTGGCGATGGGGGCACCCGCTCCGAATCGGCGACATCGCCGTCAATTTGATTCAAGTAGAACGCCAACATACGGCTTCTTCAAATACCAACGTGACCTTTGTCGGGATGCTTGGTCAGGTTCCGGGCTCGACGGCCAAGAAGAAAAGTCTCCAAATGCTCGTGCTGTGGATCGTACTGCTTGCAGTGTTTTTGATCGTCGCCGCTGTGGTGCTGTATTTGGTGTTTTTTTGAATTCGATCGCGTATCCTTGGTGAGAACTCGCAAAAGGCGTTGACAAGGGGCCTTTTCATGATATCATGATCATAGTTCATTGTCCTGGGGGGGTGAGCTATGGATTGAGGCTGGTCTATGTCATCAAGAGTGAGTGTAAGCTCTTTTCATAGTGATGCATCGGTTGATTGTCTGGCGTATTTGCAGGCAGAACTGGCGCGGATCGATGTGAGGATTCATCGTCAGTTTCGGCTCTGGCAAGTCGCCGGGCAAGATCCCAACGATGCTTTTCGTGGTCTCTATGTTTCCGACGCTGAAGCAGCGGAACTGCTGGCGCGTCCTCTGGGAAGCAACTGGGGATATGCGGGAATCCTGCCTCCGGATGAGTTCCAGGTTTTTGCGCAGGCGGAAGAACAAGCAGCGCATCAAGTTGAATTGTTGGCTCAACAGTTCAGCCAGGCAGAGCAAACTCCTCCGCTTCTCCACTTGATGGCCACATTCGGACTGGATCGTTTCGAGCTAGATGCCTTTCTGATTTGTCTGGCTCCCACTCTCGATCTTCGCTACGAGCGTCTGTACGGTTATTTGCAAGACGACGTGACACGCAAGCATCCCACGGTCAATTTGGTGCTCGATCTGTTGTGCGAACCGGGTCTGCAACGGTTGTTGGCCCTGGAACATTTTGCCGATCATGCGCCTTTGATCAAATATCGGCTGATCGAGCGCGTTTCTGAGTCTGGCGCGGGCAAGACGTCCTTGCTAAGCCAGATCTTGCTGCCCGACGATGCCATCGTGGCCTGGTTGTTGGGCCGGTATGAGCCGCATGCTGATTTGGCGGCGTATGCAACATTAAGCCGCTCCCAGGAAAGCGAGACAGATGAGCTGCTGGCGGGCGGTGTTGTCGGCGAACTGACAGATATAAAACCCTCTTCAGAATCTGTGTATCCGGTTGTTGCTTTTTGCGGTCAAGATCGAACTGCTCAGGAAGCTGCAGCAAGATTGTGCACAGCATGGATGGATCGCCCGCTGCTGACCGTGAATTTGTCTGATGCTCTTGCCAGCGGCCTGGATGCTGCTTATGTTGTACACCTTGCCTTGCGAGATGCGCGCTTGACCTGCGCGATTCCCTTTTTATGGGGCTGGGACGCCATTGAGGCCCGCGACGATTATGCGCTTTTGCATGCTGTGCTGGTTGAATTGTACACTTTTTCTGATTTGGTCATTGTCGCCAGCCAAAACGCGTGGCAGTCAACAGGTATCGACCGCCAGCGTCCGTTGTTCTGGTTCGAGTTTGATATTCCCAATTATGCTCAACGCGCAGCGTTGTGGGCGCATTACTTGTATCCAACTGAAATAGAACAGGACAATCTTGAGGCGCTGGCCGGTCAGTTTGCGTTAAGCAGTGGGCAAATCCGCGATGCGGTTGCCTCGGCCAGAGATATTGCTGTGCGGCAACAGCGGTCATTGCAGGTTCATGACCTCTTTGTTTCGGCTCGAATGCATTCCAATCCCAAACTATCCAGCCTGGCTCGCAAGATTGAGCCTCACTACGGCTGGGCGGATATTGTTTTGCCCGACGATCAATTGACTTTGCTTCACGAAATTGTCGATACGGTACGAGGGCGTGCTGTTGTGCTAGATGAGTGGGGATTGAGGAGAAAACTGGTTTCCAATGCCGGGATTACCGTACTCTTTGCTGGGCCGCCGGGCACAGGCAAGACGATGGCCGCCGAGGTGATTGCGGCCGAATTGGGACTCGACCTGTACAAGATCGATCTCTCGACGGTAGTCAGCAAATACATCGGTGAGACTGAAAAGAACCTGGAAAAAATCTTTAACGAAGCGCAGAGCAGCAATGCGATCCTCTTTTTCGATGAGGCCGATGCGCTTTTTGGCAAACGCTCTGAGGTCAAAGATGCCCACGATCGCTATGCCAATATTGAGATCAGCTATTTGCTGCAACGCATGGAGATTTACAACGGGATCACCATTTTGGCCACAAACCTGCGCGCAAATCTGGACGAGGCCTTTACGCGGCGGCTCCAATTTTCGGTTGATTTCCCTTTCCCGGAGGAAGAATATCGGCTACGCATCTGGCAAACTCTCTTTCCCTCGAATGTGCCTTGCAGCCCAGATGTGGACTTTGATTTGTTGGCCCGTCGCTTCAAGCTGGCCGGAGGCAACATTCGCAACATCATCGTCAGTGCGGCCTACTTGGCCGCAGCGGATGGGCGCATAATTATGATGACGCATCTGCTTCATGGCACGCGACGAGAACTGCAAAAAATTGGTCGGCTGGTGAATGAAAAGGATATGACGTTTGTTCCAAGTTAAGCCTGTAGGGAGTGAAATGTGATCGACGATCTAGACGAAGCCTTGCGGCAGTTGCTGATCCAGGAAATGCCCATCAAAAACGGCGAAATCGACATCGCATTTGATCAACCCAAACGCGAATGGTCGGCACGCTTGAGTCGTCCGACGCTGAACCTGTTTCTCTATGACGTGAGGGAAAACCAAAAACTGCGTCAGGCCCAACCACTCTGGGAGACCACGCGCAATGAGGACGGCACGGTGACGCAGCGCCGCAAACCGGTGCGGGTGGACTTGCATTACATAATTACCGCTTGGGCGGCAGAACCGGACGACGAACATCACTTGTTGTCTCGTGCCTTGATGTCCTTGTTTCGCTACCCACATCTCCCTGAAAGCGTTTTGCCTGAGAGCTTGCACGCGCAACCCGTCCCGCTGCCGTTGATGGTGGCGCAAATCGATGAATTTCGCAGCCCAACCGATGTCTGGAATGTGCTTGACAATGAAATTCGACCAGCCATTGCCTGTGTGATCACGCTGGCACTCAATCCGTACCTGCCCATCACCGGGCCGCTGGTGCGGACGCGCGAGTTGCGTTTCGGCCAGGCAGGACTGCCGTGGTTGCAGCAACTTGATACTGAAGCAGAGCGGTTCTGGACTATTGGTGGGACACTTCATAGCGATCGTCCGCTGGAGACGATGCGGGCGATCCTGGTCGAGCGGGGCGACGAGGTGCTGCTTCAGGCGGAGGGGCGGTTTGCAGTGGGCCGGCTTCGGGCGGGAGAGTACACATTGGAAGTGACAGAAGACGGGAAAAAACCTCATCGTTTCAAAATTCAGGTTCCGTCGACTGATTACGATTTACATATGTGATGCCGGGCGCGATATGTGCCTGTCGGTTATTTTTTTGGGAGGCAACTTGCGCCGTATGTTTGGAAAGGAGGGTGGTCGGGATAACCCATAACAATATCGAGATGGCAGCCCATATTAAAGTAGAACTGGGTAAATTTTATTCAAACCATTGGCGTCTGCCTTTGGCATGATCCAAGAAGGGTCTATCCTGTGAGGTTCTTGCATATGCGATGGAACTCATTGCCTGGGCAAGAATTTTCCGAGTGGCGAAGCCGGCGGGTGTAATATATCCGCATTCAATTCCGATTCATTCGGGATAGGAGGTTCAAATGCCTGAATATCTATCGCCGGGGGTCTATGTCGAAGAGATAGATCGAGGCCCCAAGCCGATCGAAGCTGTCGGCACAGCGATGCCTGCATTTATCGGCTTTACTGAAAGAGCCGAGCGGCTACGCGAGGTTGATGGCGAAATGATCACCGAGGACCTGCTCAACCAGTCCCAGCTTGTCACCAACTGGAGCCAGTATGTTCAGCTCTTCGGGCAGTTTGTCGAGGGTGCCTATATGCCCCATGCCGTTTACGGCTATTTTAACAATGGGGGCTCCAGGTGTTATGTGGTCAGCGTCAAGACGATTGGCAAGGCCCAAACTGCCCTTTTAGGCGCGGATGGCAAGCCACATCTGCTTGCGCGGGCCAAGCGGTCTGGATTTGATGGGCTGCGCTTGCGAGTCAATGTCGAGGTGCCGGAGGCGCCCGCACCTCCGCCGGCCAAGGCAAAGGGCGGTGAAAAAGAAGAAGGCGCCGCGCCGCCACCTGCGGCGAGCAAGAATCCTCCATTCAATATAACTATTGAGCGGCAGGGTGTTGGCGGGGCGTGGCAAGTACAGGAGACGCGCTCCAATGTTGTTTTGGAAGAAATTGAGCAAGCGGGTATCAAGCAAGTTCAGGTTCTTTATGAGAACAACAAGCTGCCAGAGTGGATCGAACTGGTGGTTCCCGAAAGTGCGGGGCCGTTGGAGAAAATCTGGCCGCGCGTGCAGCAGCAGTCGCTCACGCTCGATCAGAAACTGTTGTCGCCATCTACATCCAGCGAGTTCCAGGGTGATGTCAGCAAGCGCTCTGGCATCGAGGGTGTGGAAGCGCTTGATGATGTGACGATGCTGGTTGTTCCCGACCTGATGTCTGTCCCACCTGGACAGGATTTGGATCTGAATATGGTCAAAGCCGTGCAAACGGCCATGATCGCGCACTGCGAGCGCCTGGGCGACCGCGTGGCGATCATCGATCCGCCGCCCAATATGCTGCCGCAAGAAGTCAAAAAGTGGCGTATGGAAACGGCCGGATACGACTCGAGCTATGCCACTTTTTATTATCCCTGGATTCAGATTCAAGACCCGATCCAGAACCGACCCATTTACATTCCACCATCGGGACACATGGCCGGCATTTGGGCGCGTAACGACAACTCGCGCGGCGTCCACAAAGCTCCGGCTAACGAAGTTGTGCAGGGGGCCATTGGCCTGTCCTACAATACCACCAAGGGTGAACAGGATACCCTCAACCCCATCGGTGTCAACTGCATTCGTTCTTTCCCGGGACGAGGCATCCGTGTTTGGGGCGCGCGCACGCTTTCCAGCAACCCGTCATGGCGTTACCTGAACGTCCGTCGTCTGTTCAATATGGTCGAAAAGTCGATCGAAAACGGTACACAGTGGGTGGTTTTTGAACCCAACGATCCATTCTTGTGGTTCCGCGTGCAGCGTGACGTTTCGGCCTTTTTAACCACCATTTGGAGCAGCGGCGCGTTGTTTGGAAGCAGTCCGGGCCAGGCGTTCTATGTCAAGTGCGATGCCGAGTTGAACCCGCCAGAATCGCGCGATCTGGGGCGACTGATCGTTGAAATCGGCATGTGCCCAGTCAAGCCGGCCGAGTTTGTCATCTTCCGGATCAGCCAGTGGGCTGGTGGTGGATAATTGGGGACACATACCCGAGTGAATGTATCAGCAACCTGAAAGAGGAGGTAATATACAATGCCTGCAAATCCATATCTGAGTGGCAATGACTCTCCAACCACAGAGGATCCCCTACTGGGATTTACCTTTAAGCTCGATCTCGGAGGCAAAACCGTGGGCTATTTTACCGAGTGCAGCGGGATCGGCTCCGAGAACGAGGTGATCGATCACAAGGTCGTGGATGAGAATGGCCACGAGATTTTACGCAAGATCCCTGGTCGCTTGAAATGGGGTGATATCACCCTCAAGCGCGGTATCACGTCGGACCTGACGATCTGGGAGTGGCGAGACATGGTGGTCCTGGGCAAAATTTCAGATGCGCGCACCACGTGCTCGATCCACATGATGGCCCGTGACTATTCGGCACCGGTTGCTTCATGGAGTTTCCAGAAGGCCTGGCCGTCCAAAGTCACCGGGCCCAGCCTCAAATCGGACAGCAATGAGTTTGGCGTCGAAGAGGTTGTGATCGTGCATGAAGGAATGTCTCGCGACGTGTAGATGGGGTTGTTTCCCGGCGGAGCATAGGGCCAAAGGACAAACTTTGGCCCTATGCTGCCAGCTTGTCTGATGAGGAAAAACAATGAGCCTGCAGACCGAGTTTGAATTCACCTTACCTAAAGGCTACATAGATCAAGATGGCAATCTTCATCGCTATGGCGTGATGCGTCTGGCCACTGCAATGGACGAGATCACACCCTTGCGCGACCTGCGTGTGCGTTCCAATCAGGCTTATCTGGTGATCATTTTACTATCACGGGTCATTGTCAAATTGGGCACCTTGTCGCAGGTTACGACAGGCGTGATCGAAAATCTTTTTGCGGCCGATCTGGCTTACCTGCAGGCCTTTTATCGCCAGATCAATGAGCAGGGAGCGAGCCGGATCGCGGTCAAGTGTCCTCAGTGCAACACTGAAATTGAGGTTGATCTGGCTGACCTGGGGGGATCTTAGGCTACCCCCTCGATCGCCTGCACGAGGAGGTAGCCTACATTGCTTACCACTTTCACTGGCCGCGCGAGGACATTTTGAGCCTCGAGCACGGTGAAAGGCAAAAGTGGACCGAAGAGATTGCAAAAATCAATCGCAGGCTAAATGAGGCAGTGAAACGTTGAGCATCTTGCAGCAGCTTGGCATAATGACCAGACGGTGGATATGTCATATATCTGGTTCTGTTGGAGGCACGAGTGGTATTGGGTGAGCAAAGCGATCCAACTGCCGAGTTTCGGTTTGGCGTCGAGTTGGAAGGCCTTGTCGTGGGATGGTTCACCGAGTGCGGTGGGCTGACCATTGAACGCACCGTTTTTCCGCATGAGGAAGGTGGTGTGAACGAGTATGTACACCAACTTCCTGGTCAGATCACACATACCAATATCACCCTTAAGCGGGGCATATCTGATCAGTCACTCTGGGAGTGGTTCCGACAAGGGCTGTATGATGGCCGGGTGACGCGTCACAATGTATCGATTGTCCTGTACGGCGTCGATTTCAGCCAAGTGCGTCGATGGAGTCTGACTAACGCTTATCCGGTCAAGTGGACAGGCCCGATGCTTGAAAGTGGCAATTCGCAAGTCACCGTTGAGTCGATCGAGATTGCCCAGGGCGTCGGGGGAAGTGGATCGGCCTCGGGTGAGTCTGTTGGTCTTGTACAACGGGCAGCAAACGGGGAATCCTCGGAGCACACAGAGGCGGGATCAACGACTGGTATAGATGTTGATGCGTTAGCAAAGAAAGTTTATGATCTGTTGCGATACGAACTTGGGCGTGAGCGCGAACGAACGGTTGGGCGCAGGTCGTGAACCTTCTAGACTTGAGGAGGTGGTATGTCACCTGCAAATCCGGTGATTTCGGATGCGATCAATCCTGTAGCCGGCTTTCGGTTTGGCATCGAATTAGGTGGCCAAAAGGTCGCTTGGTTTACAGAGTGTAGCGGGCTTTCGGTCGAGCGCAGTGTTCTCCCGTATGAGGAAGGGGGCACGAATGACTTTGTGCACCAATTGCCCGATCGGGTCAAGTATCCTCGTGTTGCCCTGAAACGTGGCATTGCCGATGAAACGTTGTGGCAATGGTTCCAGGATGGGCTATACGACGGCAAGGTCAGCCGGAAGGCGGTCTCGATCCTGTTGTACAACCTGGATCGGTCCAAAGTCAAGCGCTGGAACCTTAGCAACGCCTTTCCGGTCAAGTGGAGTGGGCCAGACCTCAAAACCGACGGCAATGGTGTGGCAATTGAAAGCCTGGAACTGGTTCATCATGGGATGGAAATGACCGCCTGGACCAATGTCTAGGCATTTTGATAGAGGTGCAAGTTGGTTACGAACTGGGCGGATCGCCCACCGGAGCAAGAAAACACTCAAAAAGATCGCTCGCTGCTCGCTGCTGTTGCTGCCCGAACGCGGTGGGGTGTCAAGGTTGTATCTCCGTGGGTTCAGCGGCATTTGCTGGATGGTGTGCGACCTGAAGCCGAACAGATCGGGCTATTGAGCCGTTATGCTCGCGCTGCTTTGAGCGCTTCTGACACCGACTCATTGATCAATCGCATACAGCGAATTTCGGAACGTAGCACAGTGTGGAAACCCGATGTCGGATCGCGTGGCCCGGCGACGGTAGATCGGTTCACTGAGCACATTGTGAGCCGTTTTCCCGAAACAGTAAATCGATACGATATCCAACCGATGGTTTTGGATACCGATAATGAATCCACTGAATTGGTGCTGGTGGGCGCACTCGGCGAAGCGCCTGGACGACATAGACGACAATCTGCTCCGGTCAGGGACGAATCGCCTTCATTGGCTGCCATCAAACAAATGCTGCAAGAAAAAGGCAGGGATATACCTCCAAGCGGATTTCCGCCGCCGGCGCCGACATCGGTTCAACGGGAAGAGTCGCCGTCTGTGCGCGATTCCTCTCTATCCCAGACATTGCCTTCCCGACCTCGATTGTATTCCAGGGTTGAGGAAGTGACTGCTGGCGGCAAAGGGAGCGTCGAGTTGCCCTCGGTGACTGGTGTGCCAGTCTCGCAGCCGCAGAGGCAGGAACCGGCACCGAGTGAAACAGGCAGTGATGAGTCGGAGTCTATTGAATTTGAAACGCAGCCGGCCATGTTGCCGAGTCAACCATCTGTAGAGCGAGTTTCGGTTGATTCCGTTTCCACAACGCAGCGAGAGCCAGTTAAGGATGCGATACTTGCGCATGAGTCGCCCGAGCCGTCAACCAGAGTTGTTCAAGGGGAGTGGCAGATCGCTGCGCTGCCAGGACCAACGATTGTGCCACCTGCTTTGCCTCTCGCCGATCAACATCCGCCGGAACCAAGTCCATCCAATATGCCGATGCCCTCCGGTACAAGACTGCCGGAGACAACTGTACCTGTCGTGCAGTCCGATCTGTCTGAGGAAATAGCACCTTCAACTGTACTGCCTGTGCCGCCAATCGGGGTTATTCAAGAAGAGCGGCAGGTGTCTACGCCGCACGAGTTCGTGTCGCAAGATTTGCCTTTGGCCGCACTGGCTACGCCTGTTGCCGTTCGACGCCAGCCGGAAGCAGGCCCGCCCGGTGTGCCAACGCCGTCCATGACAAAAGTTCCAGAGATAATCGCGCCTGTCGTGCAGCGCAAGCCATCTGAGGAAACAACGCCTTTGTCCGTGTCGGCGGAGCCGCGGGTTGAAGCTGTCCAAGAGGAAAAGAAAGTGGTTGTGCCTTCTGCCTTGTCTTTAGCTGTGCCGGCCGCGCCAGATGTTGTTCAACGCCAGCCGGAAACAGGCCTGTCCAGTGCGCCGACGGAGCCGCCGGTTGGAGCTGTCCTGGAGGAAAAGGAAGCGGCAGAGTCTTCCGCCTTGTCTTTGGCTGCACCGGCCGCGCCAGATGTCGTTCAACGCCAGCCGGAAACAGGCCCATCCAGTGCGCCGACGTCACCTGTTACAGGAGCCTCGGGGATAATTGCACCTGTCGTGCAGCGCAAGCCGTCTGAGGGAACAACGCCTTCATCCGTGCCGACGGAGCCGTCGGCTAGAGCTGTCCAGGAGGAAAAGAAAGCGGCAGAGTCTTCCGCCTTGCCTTTAACTGTGCCGGCCATGCCGGGTGCCGTTCGACGCCAGCCGGAAACAGGCCTGTCCAGTGCGCCGACGCCGCCCATTACGGGATCGCCGGCGATAAGCG
>JAFGEY010000167.1 GCA_016931365.1 Anaerolineae bacterium | reverse complement strand
GCCGCGACGAGATCAAAGAGGGCTATGTCAACACGTTTGGCGTCAAACACGATCAGCTCCCGCCGGACGCGAATGGCGTGGTCACCGACTTTTTCTTTGAAATCGTGGATCATTACCTTGCCGGCAAGGTCTCCGTCGTCATCGAGGCGGCATTTCAACACAAAGTTTGGGAGACCAGAATGCCCCAGATCATTGAAATGAGCATCCCATATATCGTCGTTTGCTCAATCGACGGGATGGCCGCGGCCGGGCGTCATCTCCAGCGCGGTCTGGATGATCCGGATCGGGAGTTTTACCACGGCGACAAGCGCGTTTCCATCTACAAGGAAACCGGCGTGATCGCGCCTCCGGCGGACTATGCGCCACCCGAATTCGACGTTCCAACTATTCATGTTTCGACAGAGGGCGAATATTCCCCCGACATCGATGAGATTGTGAATCAGATCCGGTCTCGAGTCTCCTGAAACGAGAGCGAATACGGCGAACGAGCCGAATTTACAGCAAAAACCTCCAGGGCAACAGCCGTGGAGGTTTTCGCATAGAGTGGTTTTCTGTCGCTTATTCTTCGATTGGCAGCCCAACCATCAACCTGGCATCGACATCGGTCAGTGGATCGACCTCGTCGCTGGCGGCGGCGCGGGCAAAGACGATGCCCGGCTGTCTGGCCCGACGGGCGCGGGCCAGCAGCGTAAAGCGGCCGGGATCGATGTAGCGGGTGTGGGTCTCGTGGCCGATGTCGTCCCAGCGCCTGGCGAGCTGGGCCAGGCCCTTGCGCGCGCCGGCCACACAGGCGTACAGTTCATCGGTGCTCAGCCCCTCGACGAGGCTGTGACGGACGACGGTCGGGTTGTCGCCGTCGCCTGTCGGCCCACGCGGGCCGATCAATTGGAGCAGGTGGCTGCGCCCACGCGCGCGGATGCTCACCGCCAGCAACTGCGGCCCCAGATTGTCGTCGGCGTAGTTGGTGATGGACAAAACCTGTTCGGTCAGTTCGTCCGTATAGGTCTCCCACCGGCGCGCGTCGTCGGATTCGGGCGGCGCGACCAGCGGCAGGTTTTCGTCCAGGAACGGACTCATCGACGCGCCGGATCGTTTGGCGACCTCGAAACCGCGCCGGTTGAGCCGTTCCAGCACGACCAGCGCGGCATCGATGCCGTCGCGCGCCAGCACGGCTTGCAGCGCCTTGGCCAGCGTTTCCTGCGTGATCACACCCTTGGGCGCATCGATGGCGACCCCGCCGGCCAGGCGGGCGATTTCCTGCCGCCCGCTTTCGCTCAAGCTGAGGCGCGCCAGGCCCCACAAGGCGTCCTGTGAGGGAATCAGTGAGGCGATCAGCGCCTGATCGCGCCGCAGGTGCGCGCTGACCGACAGTTTTTCGCCGGCTTTGTATTGCCCGGCCTCGGTGACCGGCATAAAGACGGCCACCTGATCGCCGTCAAAGTCGGCGTCAAGCCAGTTGCAGACCAGCGGGTGCAGGCGGATGACGTGGCCGGGATCGCGCACGGGGTGAAAGGCGATCAGCGCGGTCGGCGAAAGTGTCGGCGCGCGGTTGACGATCACCCACGACCGGGCCATCACCTCATCGAGTTTGGCCGCCGCCTGCACGCTGCGCGCTTCCACCGCTTGCCTGTCGCCCAGCTCGCGCACGACCAGCGGCGCGAACAGCGCCCAGGCGATTTCGTCGGCCAGGGCCACCTGATCGAGTTCGAGGTCGGCGCCAGGGGCAATGACGGTGCGCGCGCTGAACAACTGCCGCGCGCTCAGGCGCAGGTGCTCCGGCCGCAGCAGGGCTTCGAAAAAGGCGTCGACGCGCGCCTGAAGATGCGCCGTCGCGTTCTCGACCAGTTTGGGTGGTGTTTGGCTCTCCAGCATCCTCGACAGCCGTTCATTGGCTTCAAGCAGGGCCGCGTATTCGGTCAAAAGCAGGTCTTGAGCCTGATCCGCGCTCGCTTCTGGAAAGACGGGCACGCCGATTTCGGCCAGCTCGCGCTCGTGCAGCCAGGGATGCGCCACCGGGCGGGCCAACTTGAGCGTATCCCCTTGCGGCGGCGACCATCTGGCCCGCAATTTTTCGCCGTCGAGTTCGAGGGCAACCCCGGCCATACGCAGCCGTCGCGCCAGATCGACAAACAATGGCGTGGGCGGATCGGCCTGCGTCACCGGGCCGGCGGCGAGTTGTTCGGCCAGCCTGTCCGCGCCGGGACGGCTGCCGGCGCACGTGTTGAGCGCTTCGCGCAGCGACTCGAACGCCCCGATGTCGCGCAGCGTATAACATTCCATTTCACCCTGCCGCTGTAGACCGCGCTCCGTCGTCACCTTGACCTTGCTCTGTGCGAGGTGAAACAGCCGTCCCCAGTACACCCAGCCGACGGTGCTGGCGTGTTCGAGTTCGGGGCCGTTTGGGCCCATCGTCAGCCTGACCATGCCCGTTTGGGGCAGTCCGGCCCGGATCAGCCGCCGGCGCAGTTCGTCGGCTGAGGGGGCATGAAAGGGCGGCGCGATGAGCGGCGCGCCTGCGGCCTGAGCGACGTTGCCCCACGCCGCTTCGCGCACCTGGCCGAAATTCATGCGCACGTTCAGTCCGAAAAAGCTGTACACCAGATCGACCGGCGTGCCGTCGGGCAGGTGGGGCATTTCGTCGTCGGGCAGAACGCGGCCGACGACGCCCATGCTGCCGTAGCGGTTGCTCATTTTGTCGCCGGGTTCCAGCGCGTAGGGCGTGTCAAAGCGCCGGGCGCACGACTCGCTGACCACAATGCCGTCGGCAAAGGTGTCTGCGCCCCAGGAGACAAAAGCGGTGAGCAGGTTGCGGCCGGTCCAGAAGTCGGGCGCGTCTGGTTCGTTGCCGGTTTGCACCAGCGCCGGCTCGGCCGTCGATTGGGGAACCCACTGTCGCGTCATGTTGGCTCCCATCAACAGGCGATTGGGGTCGTTGTGCTCCAGCAAGGGGATCATGGACGCCGACAGACCCAGCCCGGCTTCGGGCCGCGGGTCGATGACGACCAGCTTGCCGTCGCAGATTTCGGCGCCGGTGGCGACCCTCAGGATGCGGCCGATGTTGGGGCCTTCCGGCGTCTCGAACGGGCAAACGCGCCCGAATTCACTCGCCGAGATGTCGCTTTCGCGCTGCGCCACCCAGATCGAGCGCAGGTGTGTGTGTCTGGCGAGCCAGTTGGTCTGTTCGAGTTTTTGCGCTGTGCGGCTCAAGAATGCTTCGATCCAGGCATCGAGCGGCAGCCAGGCGCGGGCCATCGACTCATCCCAGGGCAAATCTGCCGGGGCCTGCCCGAGCCGCGCCTCGATGTCAGCGTAGAGTTGCTCGCCGACGCACAAGATGTCGGCTGTGTCGAGCGCTTCCGAGGTGGCGATGGGCAGCACGACGTAGCTGTCGCCCGCGATGGCAAAGACACCCTCTTCGTTAGGGCAAGGGATATTCGTATAGCGAACTTGAACATTGCCGACGGATGATCTGAGCGCAATTTCAACATTGCACGCATCCGGCCCTTCCGGCGCGACCTGGTAGCCGACCAGCGGCAGCCGTTCGGCAAGCAACTGGGGCAGGGTGTCATGCAAAAAGCGCTCGAACGATGCGCGGTGCCACGGGGTTTTGACACAAATCGACATGGTTCATTCCTCCTCAAGGTCGTTCCACTCGTCAACAAGTTGTTTTCTGGCATAGTACAGGCGCGATTTGACCGTGCCTGGGGGCAGATCCAGTTCGTCGGCGGTGTCCCGGATGCTCATTCCCAGCTCGTGGATCAGGCGCAGCACCTCGCGTTTTTCCTCGGCCAGGTGGCTGACCAGCCGCTGAAAACGTGCGAATTGTTCCGAGCTGTCTACCATCTCGTCCGGGCCGGGTGTGGCCTGGTCGATGATCCAGGCGGGGATGCAGGGTTCCTCCGTTTCATCCGTCTGGTCGGGGTAGATCAGCGGCTGCTCGCGGCGGCGGCGTTCGGATCGCAGGTGGTTGAGCGCCAGGTTGGTGGCGATGCGATACAGCCACGCTTTGAACGAACCCTGCTCTTGCCACTGCTCGGCGCGCATCCACACCCGCAGCATGACCTCTTGCAGCAGGTCTTGCGCCACGGCGTCGCTGCGCACGATCTTGACCAAGTGCCAGCGAATGGCGCTTTCGTAGCGGTCGAACAACTGCTCAAACGCGGCAGCATCCCGATCTTGGATTCGGTGGATCAGCTCCCGGTCAGGAGTCATACTTTCCTTTGCTTGCAAGCTCGTCGAACCTGTCGATGCCATCTATTGTATATGACACCAGCCAGAGAGCAAAGTTCGAAATCTGGCCGAAAAGCTTGGTCTGCGCGGCAATTGATGATACAATCATCCCGGCTTTGCCAACCTTTTCCCCTCGAATTGGGACTTTTCATAGAGGATCCTCAAAAACGGATGTGATCGATGGACGACCTGGCATCTCTGGTCGCGCACGCGCAAGCGGGCGATACAGCCGCATACGGGACACTGGTCAGCCGATTTCAGGATATGGCCTACGGCTACGCCTATGCCATCCTGGGCGATTTTGACCTGGCCCAAGACGCCGCGCAGGAGGCGTTCGTCGAGGCCTATCGCTGCCTGTCCAGCCTGCGCGAGCCGCAGGCGTTTCCCGGCTGGTTCAAGCGCATCGTCTTTAAACACTGCGATCGGCTGACACGGGGCAAGCTGAATGCGCTCAAGACGCCTATCGACACAGATTTTGGCCTCGCCGCAGATGTGCCGGGGCCGGTCGAGGTAGTCGAGCGGCAGGAGACGCAAGCTCTGGTGTTGCAGGCCGTTCAGGCCTTGCCCAACCACGAGCGCCAGGTGACCGCGCTCTATTACATCAATGGCTATTCCCAAAACGAGATCGCCGACTTTTTAGAGGTGCCGGCAACAACGGTCAAAAGCCGGTTGCACGCCTCGCGAAAGCGGCTCAAGGAAAGGATGTTGGCAATGGTTCAAGATGCGTTAAAGAGCAATGCGCTGCCCGAGAATTTCACCGAGGAAACGCTGGCTCAGGCGGTCGCTCAAGCCGCCGGATTGAACAAACAGCACGAATACGGTCAGGCGGAGGACTTGCTGCGCGCCGTGTTGGGCAAAGCACCGGATCATTCCGGCGCGCTCAAAGAGTTGAACCGTACGCTGATGTGGGGGCACGTTTGGGGTCAGGGCCATTGGGATCGGCTCTCCGAATTAGCCCAAAATGGACGGCGGCTCATCGAATCGGGTTCGGCGGATGAGGCTGTCTACCACGATATGGCGCTGACGCTGCTGGCGGTCCCGGCCATGCCGGAAGCGGTGCGGTTTATCGAGGGGTGGATCGAAAAGCAAGGCCCCGGCCTGGAGCGCCTGGGTATGCTGGCCTGGGCCAAAGGCTGTGTCGCCGAATACGAGCGCGCCGAAGCGCTGTGGAATGAATTTCTCATACTGGCTGCCGATGTTCAAGATGTCAAGTCGCTGGTCTTTCAATTGTCAACCGTCTGCCTGGCCCTGGTCGACTGCTTTGTGGCGGCTGGCGAGTCTGACCGCGCGGTGCGTGTGGCTCAGTCCGGCTGGGCGTTGTATGCCGATGTTGCTGGCGCTTTGCGCGGCCAGTATCAAAACGGGGAGGAAAACTGGCCGCTGCTTTTCCACAAGGCCGGGCTGCCGCTCGACGAGGTAGTACGCTATCAGATCGAAAAACTGGAGCCGATTGCCCAGGATGATCTGCTCCGGCAGGGCGCTATGCTGATGATCCGCGCCTGGATCGACGACGCCGAGCCATTGATCGCCGACTGGCTGGCTTGGGTCCAAATTTGCGCGCAGGCTGATAGCTTGACGACGTTGCACTATTTGCACGGTCGCGCGACGATGGCGCTGCGGCAGACTGGTCGCCCCGATGTGCTAAATGCCTGGGCGGGCGCGATACGGCAATGGCTGAAAACGGCGCCGGACAAGGATGCCCCGCAGTTGGTCGATGAAATGACCTGGGCTGAGTACAACGGCTGGGCCTATCTGGAGGCGGGTGACCTGGATGGCGCCGAGCAGATCGCGCGGCAGGCGATCGAGGAAGCAGGCTCTATGGCTGTTCGACACTTTGCGGATGGCGCTCATCCAGGTGCGCGTCAAAGGGCCAAAGATAAAGGTTACGTGGTCGCTGGCTGCTTTCTGGTCGAGGTGGCGATCCGTCGCGGCAAACCGACGCCGCCCGACGTGATCCGGTTCATCGAGGGAAACGGCATCGAGGCCATCGACGAGTACGGCATGACCGGCTGGTATGTGATCGCCCGCGAAGCTGCCGCGGCCGGCGACCTCGACAAGGCGTTCGCGGCGCTGGAGCGGGCGATCAACTATTGGAGCAACCCGCCCTTGGTCTTTGACGAATATTGGGAGCATGACGCCTACTGGGGCGATCTGCGCGAGCACCCCGAGTACCGGCGTATCTACCGGGAAAAGCGCGAGCGCATCGGCCCGATCTATGGCGAACTGCATTATTTTCCGGGCTGGTGAAAAAGGGAACCTCCCGAAGGTTCAAGCGATGCTTTGCATCGCCAACCTTCGGGAGGTTTTTGCTTTAGAACGTCGGCACGGTCACGGCAACTTCTCTGCCACCCTGCGCCGCCGAATCCATCACTCCCTGGATGATCACGTTGGTCAGCAGCATCCCGTCCGGGTCAATCGGCGACGGCTTATTCTCGCGCACGGCCTCGGCAAAGGCGGCATTTTCGCGCCGGAACAGTTCGATCCCTTCCACCGAGCGGACGCCCTGAATCTGCACGTCGGTCAGCGCGCCGAACTCGTCGCGGTACACCCACACGCCCTCGCCCGGCCCACGTACCTCGCTTACACCGATGCGCAAGCCTGCCTTTTGCCCCAAAAAGAATGTCCCGCCGATCGAATCCATGTGCATACACCAACTGGTCTTGAACACCAGCCGCGCGCCGTTCTCAAAGCGCACCCAGGCGGCGGCAAAATCTTCTACCTCTGTTTTCAATATTTTTCGATCAATCGCGCCAAAATGTCCTTCCACCGCACGCCCTCCAGGCTGGGGAGCGCAACGTGCGCTTCACCCACGCGCTCCTTCGGCCCCAACCCGAGCGCCCACATGCCGCCGGCCAGCGCCGCTTCGACGCCCGACGCAGCATCTTCAACGACAATACACTGCCAGGGCTGCAAGCCCAGTTGGGCGGCCGCATGCATAAAGAGGTCGGGCGCGGGCTTGGGCTTTTGGACGCTGTAGCCGTCCGAGATGGCGTCGATGCGCTCCTCGAGGCCCAGCCGGTCGATCACGGCCTGCGCGTTTTTGCTCGCCGAGCCGATGGCGATCTTGATCCCGGCCTGGCGCAGCTCGTCGAGCAGCGCCAACGCGCCCGGCAGCAGGTTGTCCAGCGTCACCTGTTCGACGTATTCCTGGTAATAGCGGTTTTTGCGCGCCATCATCTCTTGAATTTGCTCTTCGGTCGCCGGGCGGCCGTCGAGCAGCAGTATGAGCGACTCGCGGCGTGACACGCCGCGCAAGGCTTCGTTGCGTTGGTGGTCAAAGGGGATGCCTTCCTCGTCAGCCAGGCGTTTCCAGCCCAGATAGTGGAACTCGGAGGTGTCGGTAAGTACGCCGTCGAGGTCGAAAATGACGCCGCGAACCTCGTCCGGCCGGGGGTTGGGGCGGATGTCCAGGTCGAACCATTGTCCACGCCAGTGCAAGCGAAACTTGAGCCGCGTCCAGCCGGGCGGCAGCCGTGGCACGGCCACGGGGCCGGCGTCGGTTAGCTGGACGCCGGCAAAACCAAAGACGATGGCCTGCCACAGCCCGCCGGCCGACGCAGCGTGAACGCCTTCGCTGGCATTGCCGCGCACGTCCTCCAAATCGACCAGCGCGGCGCGCATCCAGTGCTCGTAGGCCTTTGCGGGGTCGTCCATCATACAGGCGACGGCGGCGTGAACGGCCGGCCCAAGCGATGAGCCATAGGCGTGGTCGGTGCGCCCGTTGTAATAGTCCCAGTTGGCGCGCAGCGTCTCTCGATCATAGCCGTCGCGCAGCAGGTAGAGCATCATAATCACGTCGGCCTGCTTGAGCACCTGGCGCCGGTTGGCTCCTTCGATGCCCAGAATGGCCTGCATCGACCTGCCGCGCGGTTCATACTCGTCCAGGTTGACGTCGTCCAGCGCGAAAAAGCCCTCAAACTGCTCAAACAGCCCGCTTTCGGCATCCTGGAGAATCACAATTTTGTCGATCACGTCTTGCCAGTGCGCCAGTCGTTGCGGGGTCAGGTCGAGTCGGGCGATCAACTCGGCCGCGCGTTCGGCATCCGTTTTTCGCAGCCAGGCCAGCACGTCGAGCGCCCTTTGCAAGTGCCACTGGATCATGCGATTGGTAAAGGCGTTGTTGTTGACGTGTTCGTGGTTTTCGTCCGGGCCGATCACATCGTTGATCTCGTAGCGTTGTCGAGCCGGGTTCCATTCGGCGCGGGAGCCCCAAAAGACGGCCGTGTCGAGCAGGATTTCAACTCCATATCGGCGCATCCAGTCGTCGTCGCCGGTGACCTGTCCATAGTGCCAGACGGCATAGGCGACATCGGCAGTGATGTGCAGCTCGATGTCGCCGCACCAGATGCGCACCAGCTCTTCGCCTTGCGGGCCGGGCACCCAGCGCGGCGTCACCTCGTCGCCGGTTTGCGCACTTTCCCAGGCATACATCGCCCCTTCGTAGCCATTCTGTTTGGCTTTGCGCCGTGCGCCGGGCAGCGTATGGTAGCGATAGGTGAGCAGGTTGCGCGCCAGCGCGGGTTGGGTGTAGGTGAGAAAGGGCAGCAGGAAAATCTCGGTGTCCCAAAAGGCGTGCCCGCGATAGCCAAAGCCGGAGAGCGTTTTGGCCGACACGCTGACCCGGTCGTCGTGGCGCGGTACGGCGGCCAAGACCTGGAACAGGCTGTGGCGAATGGCAATCTGCGCGACGGGATCGCCCTCGATGATCACGTCGCTGGCCGCCCAGACCGAGGCCCAGGCCGCCGTGTGAGTGGCGAGCAGCGCTGGATAGTCAGCGAGCGAGGCCAGCCAGGCCCGCGCCGCCTGGGCCGGCTGTGCGACATCGCGCGAGGAAAAAATAGTGACCGTTTTGTCCACAGTAATCAGTCGGCCGGGATGAGCGACAAAGGTCGATGTCAAGGCGGGGACGTTGTGCGCGTTCATCGCCTCGACCGGGGCGGCCTCGTCGACGGCCAAATGCATCGCCAGCCCCAATTCGAGGCCTGACCGGCGCGTGCGCGTGTGCAGCCAGGCCGCGCCGTCCTCAAATCCCTGGTCGAGCCAGCTCCAGTGCAGCAGGCCCATGTTGTCCGGGTAGCCGTTGAGCGCGGCCTGCACCTCGACCGTGCAGGATGTGTCGACGGCCATGATCTGGCAGCGGACGGCGACGACGTGCTCGTCGGACAGGCTGGCAAAGCGCTCCCAATGCAGGTCGACGGTGTGGCCGGCCGGGCTGCGCCAGCGCACGTCACGGCTGAGCAGCCCCCGGCGCAGATCGAGCTGGCGGCGGTAAACCAACACCTCGCCCCGGTCGAGCCGGAAGCGCTCACCCTCGACGAACACATAAATTGGCAGCCAGTCGGGGCAGTTGGCCAGCTCGGTGTAGACGATGGGCGCGTCGTCAAACACGCCGTGGATCAGCGTGGCTGGCTGCGCGCCGGGGTAGCCCTCTTCAAACGCGCCTCGCGTGCCCAGATAGCCATTGCCGATAGTGAACACAGTTTCCTTGTGGTGCAGTTTTTGGGGGGCGAATTCGGTCTCTGATACGATCCAGGTCATTTGGCCTTCTCCATCTCTCGGTTGGTATGCTTGAGCAAAACAAACAGGCCGAGTCCCCAGTTTGTTGGGGCAGCCTGGCGAGTCCATTTGAGCATCGCGCGTCGAACTTGTCGAGTTGGGTCGAATCGCGTACAATGTCTGATGGCATCACACATGCGCAGGCCCTATCTTACACGGAAACCGCTTTTTGCTCAAATTTTGAGTGCATTTGTTGGGGGTGATAGCGTGTTTGTCCTGCGAAAGGACGACAAATGCACCCGCATCGTTTCGGCGCATCAAACCCAAGGGGTTTGCGCTGAAACGAAGACTGGTTCTAATTTTTGTTTGGGGAGAGTTCAATGCACGTCGGCGTTGATATTGGAGGCACGTTCACCGACCTGGTACTGAACCGTGATGGACAGTTGCAGATACACAAGGTGCTCAGCACGCCGCGCGATCCGTCGCAGGCGATGTTGGCGGGATTGGCGTCGCTGCACGCGCAGAGTCTGGCTGTGCTGGATCGCGTGTCGCACGGCTCAACCGTGGCCACCAATGCCATCTTGGAGCGCAAGGGGGCCAAGACGGCTTTTGTCACCACCCAAGGCTTTCGCGACCTGCTGGCTATCGGACGGCAGAATCGGCCGGTGCTGTATGCCTTGCAGCCGCGGTTGCCGCCGCCGCTGATCCCCCGCCAGTGGTGTTACGAGGTGTCCGAGCGCCTTGATCACACCGGCGCGGTGCTTGCGCCGCTGGATGTGGAGGCACTCGATCGGGTTCTGGACGAGATGGCGGCGCAGGGCATCGAATCGGTGGCGGTGTGTTTCCTGTTCAGCTATGTCAACCCGGCGCACGAGCAGGCGGTGCGCGCGCGGATGCTGGCGCGCGGCCTGTTTCGGCCCGACCAGATCGCGCTGTCCTGCGAGGTGCTGCCCGAGTTTCGCGAGTACGAGCGGGCCAGTACGGTGGCACTGGAAGCTTACGTCCGCCCGGTGATGGGCGGCTATCTTGGGCGATTGGAGGTCGGCCTGCCGCCTCAGTGCTCGCTGCGAGTTATGAAATCCGATGGCGGTGTGATCGGCGCCGGGCGGGCGCGCGAGCAAGCGATCCACACCGCATTGAGCGGCCCAGCGGCGGGCGTGATCGGCGCGTTCCATCTTGCCAAACTCGCAGGGTTCGACCACGTCATCACCATGGACATCGGTGGCACGTCGACCGATGTGGCGCTCTGTCCCGGCGGGCCGATCTGGCGCGCCGAATCCGAGATCGACGGGCTGCCGCTGCGAACCAGGGTGATCGACATCGAAACGATCGGTGCGGGAGGTGGCTCGATCGCTCGCGTCGACGCGGGCGGCGTGCTCCACGTCGGACCGGAGAGCGCCGGGGCCGATCCGGGACCGGTCTGTTACAGCTTGGGCGGGCAGCAGGTCACGGTGACAGATGCCAATGCTGTGCTCGGTCGGTTGGATGTGGTGCACTTTTTTGGTGGGCGGATGGCCATCGATTTCGATGCCGCTCAAGCGGCGGTGGTCAACTTGGGGCAGCAGATGAGTTTGGAGGTGGAGGCTGCTGCCCTGGGCGTGATCGATGTCGCCAATGTTAACATCGACCGGGCGCTGCGGCGTGTGTCAATGGCGCGGGGCTACGATCCGCGCGGGTTCACGCTGATGCCCTTTGGCGGGGCAGGGCCGATGCATGCCTGCGCTGTTGCCGAGCGGCTATCGATGCGACGGATTCTGGTGCCGCGCTATCCGGGCGTTTTGTGTGCTTGGGGCTTGCTGATGGCCGATGTGGTGCTCGAATACAGCCGCTCGGTGCTGGACACGTTCACTTGGACTGCGGAGGTCGATTTGGCGGCCCAATTGGGCGATCTGATCGTGCAGGCGCGCGAGGCATTGACCCAGGAGGGCATCGACGCGGCGGCGATGGTCTTTAATGGGCTGGTCGATATGCGTTATCAGGGTCAGTCATACGAGCTGACCGTGCCTTTTGCCGGCGCGGGGACGCTGCTGGCCGATTTTCACCGGGCGCACGAGGATCGTTACGGCCACGCGATGCCCCAGCGCCCGGTCGAAGTGGTGAATTTACGCTTACAGGCGATTGGTGTGGTCGACAAACCGGTGTTGGAGCCGGATCCATTGGTCGACAACGACGGCGCAGATGCGTTGTTGGGGCACAAGTTGGCGATTTGCGATGACGGTCTGGCCCGCCCCATCGCGTTGTATGAACGCGAGAGACTGCGACCGGGCGCGCGATTTTCGACCCCAGCGCTGGTGTTCCAAATGGATAGCACGCTTTTTGTCGCACCAGGCTGGTCGGCGCGAGTTGATGGCTGTCACAATATCGTTCTAGAGTACGAGGATTAACAATGCAGGATCAACCTGTTGATGCGATCAGCTTGGCAGTGTTCAAGAGTCTGTTCGCTTCTGTGGCCGACGAGATGGGGGTGACCCTCCAACGCGCCAGTTTCAGCCCCAACATCAAGGAACGGCTCGATTTTAGCTGTGCCGTATTCGATGCTCAGGGCAGGATGGTAGCCCAGGCAGCGCATATTCCCGTGCATCTGGGCAGTATGCCCGCGTCGGTGGCCTCGGCGTTGCAGAGTTTTGGCGCCGCACGCGGTGAAGCGCTCGGGCCGGGCGATGTGGTGATCCTGAACGATCCCTATCACGGTGGCACGCACTTGCCCGATGTGACGATGGTCTCGCCCGTTTGTGTCGACATGGACACCGGCCGGCAGGTGCGCTTTTTTGTCGCCAGCCGCGCCCATCACGCCGACGTCGGTGGGATGTCGCCGGGTTCGTTGCCCCTGAGTACCGAGTTATACCAGGAGGGGATCATCATCCCGCCGGTCAAGCTGGTCGAAGGCGGGCGGCGTAACGAGGGTGTACTGGCGCTGATCGCGGCCAACAGCCGCGCGCCGCAGGAGCGATTGGGCGACCTGGAAGCGCAGTTGGCGGCGCAGCGCGTCGGCGAGCGTCGCTTGCTGGCGATAGTCGCCGAGCATGGTGAGGCGCGCGCGCAGGCCTATGCACAGGCCCTGATCGACTATTCGCGGCGGATGACCGAGGCAACCATCAACGAGGTCCCCGACGGCGTCTATGCCTTTGAGGATGCGATGGAGGGCGACGGGCAGACGACCGATCTGCTGACGATTCGCTGCACGATCACCGTCTCAGGCGCGCAGATGACAGTCGATTTTGCCGGCACTGCGCCGCAGGCGATGGGCAACGCCAATGCCGTCGAGCCGATCGCGCGTTCGGCGGCCTGGTACTGCGTGCACCTGCTGGCCGAGGAGGATGTGCCGGTCAATCACGGCTGTTTCGCGCCGGTGCGCATCGTCACTCCGCCGCACAGCCTGCTCAACCCCGACTTCCCAGCGGCGGTGGCGATTGGCAATATGGAGACCAGCCAGCGCATCGTCGACGTGGTGCTCGGTGCGCTGGCCCAGGCCTTGCCTGGCCGCATCCCGGCGGCCAGCCAGGGTACAATGAACAACCTGACCTTTGGCGGCTTGGTCGATGGACGGCCCTTTGTCTTTTACGAGACCATTGGCGGAGGGCACGGGGCCGGGCCATTGGGCGACGGGCTAAGTGGGCGGCACAGTCACATGACCAACACGCGTAATACGCCAGTCGAGGCGCTGGAATACGCCTTGCCCGTGCGCGTGGTCGAGTATGCGCTGCGCGAAGGCTCCGGCGGCGCGGGGCAGCATCGTGGCGGCGACGGCATCCGGCGCGCGTTCGAGTTTTTGGTTCCGGCGACGGTGACCCTCAACAGCGAGCGGCGCGTGCGCGGGCCGTATGGCGTCGGCGGGGGCGCGGCGGGGCAACCTGGTGTGAACAAGTTGGTGAGACAGGACGGCGAGGTGGTGCTCGGCTCCAAGTCGACCGTGCTGGCGGCGGCGGGGGATCGCATCGTGATCGAGACGCCCGGCGGCGGCGGCTGGGGCGAAGGATAAGACAATGAACAGGTTGATCGACCTGGTCTGGCGAAATCTGCGCGTACACAGTCTGCGCAGCACGCTCACCGCGCTGGCGATCGCCCTCGGCGTGGCGATGGTGCTCGCCGCGTCGACGATGGGCGTGGCGGCCAACCGGGGCACTGCGGCCCTGTCGGAGCGGGGCGACGTGCAGTTTGACGCCTTTTTAGTGCAGGGCGGTCTGGCGATGGTCGGTGCGATCATCCTCTTTGCGGCGGGGTTTGTCATCCTCAACGCCTTTGCCATGTCGACCACCGCGCGCGTGCGCGAGATCGGCGCGCTGCGCGCGTTGGGGATGACTCGCTGCCAGGTGTTGGGCCAGGTCCTGGTCGAAGCGGGCGTGTTGGGGGCGGCAGGCAGCGTGCTGGGCGTGGTCGCCGGTGTGATGCTGGCCTACGTGGTCATGCAGGTCATGGGCGCGCTCGACGGGGGCGCCTTTTCGGTGCCCTGGTGGGGCATCCCGCTTGGGCTGGCGATGGGGCTGGGCGTGACCCTGATTGGCGCATTGCAGCCGGCCTTGCGCGCCAGCCGCCTCTCGCCGATGCTGGCGGTTCGGTCGATGCAGATCGGTGACAGCGGCAGCTGGTATGTTCGTTACGGCGGGCGCGCCGGGGGTGCGCTGATGGCACTGGTTCTACTCGGGCTGCCAGGTTTTGCCTGGCTGTGGCGGCCCGATTTCCTCCTCTCCGCCGGGCTGACCATCCTCGGCGTGACGCTGCTGCTGTTGGCGACGATTTTGCTGCTCCCGGCGCTGGTCGATCCCGTGGTGCGGCTGGTTCGACCGTCGCTGGTGCGCCGGCTGGGCACTGCAGGGCGTCTGGCCGCCGACAACCTGGCGCGCAACAAGCTGCGCACCGTGCTCACGGCGGGCGCGTTGATCGCGGCGCTAACGACAATCATCGCCACCAGCGGGCTGCTGCTGTCGTCGCTCAAGAGCGGGCTGCACGGCTTTGGCCGGCTGTTCAACGAGGATATCCTGGTTTGCCCCGATATCGCCGCCTTGTTTACTTCTAAGGATTTTTCCATCTCCAGCTCGACTGAGCTGTTGACCATTGACGCTGCCTTTGACCCGGCGTTGATCGAACGGGTGGAAGCGTTGGCCGCGACGGGGGCGTTCGAATTTTTCCGTATGGGCTATGCGCGGATTCCGGCCCCGCTCCAGCCTTATCCCGGCACGCCGGGGCTGTTCATCGATCCCGAACTGTACCTGCGCATCGGCAATTTCGACTTTTTCGAAGGGGATGCCCAAACGGCTCTGGAATGGATGACCGGGAGGCACGCCGTCTTGCTTCAGCCGATCACGGCGGGGCGATTGGGCGTGCATGTTGGCGATACGATTTCCGTTGAGACGCCGCGCGGCCCGCTCGCGTTTACCGTTGCCGGGATCGGCGGCAACGGGCACAGTTTCACAGCTTTTTCCTACGCCGACGGCCAGGCCTATTTCGGCGTCGAGCGCCCGTCTTGGTACGGCGTGGTCGTCGCCGATGAGCGGCAGATCGACGATGTTTTGACCGAGTTGGTGAAAATTGCCGATGGTTTTGAAAATGTGGCCGCCGTCGAGGTCAAGGCGGCGTTCTACAAAGATATGTTCAAGATGGTCGATCAGGTTCAGGTATTGCTGCAGGGATTCTTGCTGCTGGCGGTGATCGTCGCCTCGCTCGGCGTGGTTAACGCGATGTTTATCAATGTCGCTGAGCGCGGCGGCGAGATCGCCCTACTGCGCGCCGTCGGAGCGACGCAGCGCCAGGCGCGCCGGGCCGTGGTCGCCGAAGGGGCAACGTTGGGCTTTTTCGCCGCGCTGGTCGCCGCCGGGTTGAGCCTGGTGATGACCTTGCTCTTTATGGCCGTCTTTACGCCCGGCGGCACCGGATCGATGGGCGTCCGCATCAGTTGGGAGGTGTTCTGGATTTTCGTGCGCACCAACGGGCGCGATCTGCTCGTGTCGTCGCTGCTGTGCATGGCCTTTGGCCCGCTGATCGCCGGGCTGGCCGCTTATTATCCGGCTCGCCAGGCGGCGGCGATGGACGTGGTCGAAGCGACGCACAGCGAGCAGGTGGCGCTCAAACCAGGCCGATCGCGCCGTCTTGAACGTCGATCGCGCGACCGGCGCGGCATGCGACTGCCCTATTTGTGGTGGATGGCTCTGCGCAACCTGCTTGAGCATCGCACGCGTACCCTTTTGACCGCGCTGGCGATTGTCCTCGGTGTGGCGATGGTGCTGGCGGCGTCGATCGTGGGCCAGGCGGCAGGCCGGAGCGAGGCCGAATTGGCTCAAGAAGAAGGCATGGGCAACGTGATGCTCGTCCAGGCCGGGTTGGCGATGGTGGGGCTGGTGCTCCTTTTTGCCGCCGGGTTTGTGATCCTCAATGCCTTTGCCATGTCGGTCACGCAGCGCACCGGTGAGATCGGTGTGCTGCGCGCGCTAGGGATGACGCGGCGGCAGACCACCGCGCTGGTGCTGGTCGAGGCGGGGCTGTTGAGTGCCTTGGGCACGGCGCTTGGGCTGCTGCTGGGCGTCGGCCTGGCGCGCGGGGTGATCGTGGCGATGGGGTCGCTGAATGACCTGACACTGTCCGTGCCATGGTGGGGGCTGGCGGCGAGCGTGGTGATGGGCGTCGGTGTAACCCTGATCGCGGCATTGCAGCCGGCGCGGCGGGCGGGTCGGGTTGCTCCGATGGTGGCCGTGCATGCCCAGTCGATGGCCGAGGCCGGCTGGTATGTGCGTAGCGGCGGCAAAGTCGGATTTATCCTGTTGACTGTGCTGCTGATCGGGCTGACCGCCATTGGGCTGCTGCTTAAACCCAACATTGTCATTGTCGTGCCGATCATGCTCCTGGGGCAAACGGTCCTCCTGGGTGGGGCCGTGCTCGTGCTTCCCGACCTGATCAATCCGGTGGCGCGGCTGTGCCGTCCCTTGTTGACGTGCTGGCTGGGCACAGCAGGGCGGCTTGCCGTCGATAACCTGATGCGGAATCCGCTGCGCGCGGTGCTCACCGCCGGGGCGCTGGCTGCCGGGCTGACCCTCATCGTCGGCATGGGCGGCCTGGCGACGGCGGGCCTCAAAGGGGCCATACGCCGTATTCGCATGGCATCTGAAGAGGATGTGTTTATCACCGCCGACCTGGGGCAAATGGTTGCCGGGCAAGAGATGACAGTCGAGAATATGTTTGAGTTTCTGACCAGCCAGGACCTCGATTTTGATCTGCGCCCCGTGGTCGATGCGCTGCAACCGCTGGTCGATAGGGGACGAATCGGGCTGACGCGGTATGCGTTCCAGGCCGTGCCCGCCGCGCTGTCGACGATCCCTGGTGCGCCTGGGCTGTTTGTCGATCCCGAGCCCTATTTTCGTGGCAGCGGTTTCGACTTTTTCGAGGGCGACCAGGAAACGGCGCTGGCCTGGATGCGACGCGGGCGGGCGATGCTCGTTGCGCCCATCGTCGCCGAGCGGCTGGATGCGGGGATTGGCGACGCGGTGTCGCTGCTCACGGCGCAAGGCGAGGTTGTCTTTACTGTGGCCGGGATCGGCGGCGGCGGGCTGATGATGTCGATGCTGCCCTACGCCGACGGCGAGGCTTATTTTGGGGTGATCAAGCCCTCGTTTTTGGGTGTGACCGTGTTGGACCTCGAGCAGGCAGAGGCAACCCTGGCCGAGATGGAGTCGATTGTTGCCGCGTTCCCCGGCCTGGCGGTGCTGGATTATGCCGAGAGCCTCGAACCCGTGGTCGATATGATCGGCCAGCTCGAACTGTTGCTCGATGGGCTGCTCCTGCTGGGGGTGATCGTTGCCGCGCTCGGCGTGGTCAACACAATGGTCATCAATGTCGCGGAACGCCGGCGCGAGCTTGCCCTGCTGCGTGCCGTCGGGGCAACGCAACGCCAGGTGCGCCAGTCCGTGGTCGCCGAGGCGGCGGTGTTGGGGCTGCTCGCGGCGTTGGTCGCAACAGGGCTGGGGCTGCTGATGCTGGGCGTGTATGGCGTGTTGATCCTGCCCGGCGGCACCTGGTCGGTGGGCATCCCCGCCGACTGGGAGACGATCCAACTGACTATGGTCGCCGGGCTGCGCGACTGGGCCGTCGCCGCGCTGGCGGCATTGGTTTTCGGCCCGCTGGTCGCCGGGATGGCCGCCTACTGGCCCGCGCGGCAGGCGGCCCGGCTGAGCGTGGTCGAGGCGGCGCACGTCAAGTAGTACTTGCTCAAAAATGTCGTAATCGCCGGATTCGGGTTCCGGGTGGAGATGAACCTGGTTCTCGCCCAGGCTGCCCCATTGCTGCACGCCGAGGGTGACAAACAGCAGGTCTACGCGCCCGTGGCTGGCGGCCAGCGCCGTCAGGCAGCCTTCAATGCCGACCTCTGCGCACGGTGTCCGACGGCGATCAAGAGTTAGTCGATCATAGATCGCCCTTTGAAAAAGGGGCAGGTACGAGACCTGCCCCGGCAGGGTAGTGCGTCGTCAATAAGTGATGGCGCGTGGCAGGGCTTTGGCTTGCTCAACCCAATCACCGACCTGGCTTTCGCTCGGCAGGTTGCGCACGAGTTTCTTTTCGGCGTTCACCTCTTTGAGTTTGGCATACAGGTTTTGCGCGTTGCGTTGCGCCAGCTCGGGCACGGTGTCGACTCCGGCGACTTCCAGAAGGTCAGAATACTCTTCGCCGATGCCCTTGATGCGAAACAGATCGGCGCGGTTGATCCACTCCATCAGCCGCTCGGGATTGATTTCGGTCGCCTCGGTCAATGCTTTGCGGCCTTCTGGTGTTGCGCCTTTTTCAAGTAGCGCTTCGGTGGTTTTTACGCCGGCTGCTTGTAGTTTGGCTGCGTAAGCCGGGCCAATTCCTTCAATGTCGGTAATTTTTTTCATTTCGATCCCCTTTCTATTTGAACCTGGTCCGCCCAGGTGAAACACAATATGTTTTATTATCAATCAAAACCTTGCGACTTTGCGTTGAGTTTTTTCAGTGGACTCATGTTTGGGTCAGTAACGCGATCGTACACGATTTTCCCATCGATAATGGTTTTGACGACGCGATACTCGCCGTCCAGTAACACCAGGTCGGCGGCGCAACCAGGGGCGAGCTGGCCGCAGTGACTATCGAGGTCTAAGAGTGTAGCCGGAACAGTAGTCACGGCAGGCAGCGCATCCTGGAACGAGCAGCCGGTAAAGCACATCAGGTTGCGCAACGCGGCGTCGAGGGTGAGGATGCTACCCGCCAGCGTACCATCGGCCAGTCGCGCGCTAGTTTCGTCAACGATGACTTGCAAATCACCCAGTTTATACGTGCCTGGTGGCATGCCCATTGCTTCCATCGCGTCGGTGACGAGGCTAAGGCGGTGGCCGAGCAGCCGCCACACCATGTCGACGATGCTTGGATGGCTATGGATGCCGTCGACAATCATCCCAACGATGGGGCGTCCATCGGTGAATAGGGCGCCGATCAGTCCCGGTTCGCGATGGTGCAGGGGTGGTTGTGCGTTAAAGAGATGCGTACCGTAGCGCGTGCCGGCGTCGAACCCAGCCTGGGCCTGATCGTAGGTGGCCATCGTGTGCCCGGAACTGACCACCACCCCGCGCGAGACCAAGGTTTCGATCAGTTCCAGCGCCCCCGGCAGCTCAGGGGCCAGCGTGACCAGGCGCACGCCATACTCCGGCGTCCAGTCTCGAACGGCGTCGATGTCCGGCTTGCGCAGATAATCGGGATTATGCGCGCCCTTTTTCTGGGGATTGAGGAATGGCCCTTCGACGTGTAGCCCCAACGGCTTTGCGCCCCTGAAATCCGGCGGGCGGTCGAGCACGATCTGTTGTGCGCGGGTGATGTTATCCAGCGGCGAGGTGATCACCGTCGGCAAAAAGGCGGTGACGCCGTACCGTGGCAACTGCCCGGCGACGGCCCAGATCGTCGATGGATCAGCGGTAAAGTCAAGGCCAAAGCCGCCGTTGATCTGCACGTCGACGAATCCCGGCGTCAAGGTCATGCCCTCGGCGTCGATAACGGCGGCGCCGTCCAGACACCTCACCTGCTCGACCGGGCCGAGGGCAGCGATTTTTCCCTCTTGAACCAGCAGCGCGCCGCCCTCAATGACTTGGCTGGGGGTGAGGATTTGGGCGTTTTTGATGTACAACATACTCTACTCCTCTGTAGATTGGCTGCGGACGGTGGCCAGGAACTGCAAGTCGATGGTCACGGCTGTTCTGCGGTTATCTCTTTGATCTGCTCCTGTATACCACCCACAAAATACTATTGTGTTATCAAAGCATATTGTACCACCATCGAGAAAACAGCACAATGCGCGATGACCGATTCACGACGAGGGGTTGCAGATTGGGAACAAACTATGTATAATGAAAATATCCACATGCGTCTTGACGCACCATCAAGCATGAAAAGGTGAGGTGTGGCGCTTGGGCGGCAGCACATTTTCAGATCAGCGGTATAATTTGGACATTTTTTGTTTTCCGGAGGTTCGATGGACACATTTGATGTGCTGGTGATCGGCGGCGGACCTGGCGGCTATGTCGCTGCGCTGCGGGCTGCTCAGTTGGGGGCCAGGGTGGCCCTGGTCGAAGAAGGTGTCCTCGGCGGCGTGTGCCTGAACGTGGGCTGTATTCCGACCAAAGCTTTGCTGCGCAGCGCCGAAGTCTATGAGACGATACGGAACTCCAAAGATTTCGGTATTAAAATCGATGGTGAAGTGACTGCCGATTGGCCGGCCATACAGAAGCGTAAAACGCAGATTGTCAGCCGCCTGACCAAAGGGGTCGCCGCGCTGCTCAAGAACGCCCGGGTGACGGTGCTTGCCGGGCGCGGGCGGCTGCTGGACGCACGCACCGTCGAGGTAACGGGGGCGGATGGCAGCGCACGGCAGGTGCAGGCGAACAAAATCATCCTGGCGACCGGCTCGCGCCCGATTCGACTGCCCTTGCCCGGTTTCGATCATCCCGGCGTGCTCGACTCGACCGGTGCGCTGGAATTGGAGGCGCTGCCGCAAAGCATACTCATCGTCGGCGGCGGGGTGATCGGCGCCGAGTTTGCCACCTTGTTCGCCGCGCTGGGCGTGCAGGTGACCATTGTCGAGATGCTCGAGCGCATGCTGCCGATGATGGATGCCGAGATCGGCCAGGAGATCGAACGCTCGCTCAAGCGGCGCAAGGTCAAGATGTTTTTTGGCAGCAAGGCGACGAGCGTTGCGCAGCAGGACGGCGCGCTGTTGGTGAACGTGGAAACGGCAGAAGGAAACAAGGAGTTCGAGGTAGACAAGGTGCTGGTGTCGGTGGGGCGGCGGGCCAACACGGAAAACCTGGGGCTGGAAGCGGCCGGCGTCAAAACAAAGCGCAACGGCATCGAAGTGAATGAAAAAATGGAAACCAGCGTGCCGGGCATCTATGCGGTGGGCGACGTGACCGG
>JAFGEY010000166.1 GCA_016931365.1 Anaerolineae bacterium | reverse complement strand
CAACAACTCGATCTATCCCTGTGCCAAGGCGGAGGCCTGGGAGGCGCTCAAGGTCCAGATCCGGGAGGGGAATCGGAGGGTATTGGGAATCGGGGATCAGAGAGTAGGGGGTGTGACCGCGTTGCAGGCGTGAACGGGCGGTATCGCATGGCCCCATGCCGGGCGTAAAATTGACGCATGTGACACGCCCGCCGGATATGTGTCGCCCAGCCCACTAATGAGGGTAGGTCTTGAACACGGCAGGCAGGAAAGCGTACCGGGTCGGGCTGAGCCGCAGCAGGATGGGGTAGTCTTTGACGAGCAAGTCGCGGATGACGAGGTTGCCGTCCACTGCCTCCGCCATCACTTGTTGCTGATAGCCATACAGGGCATCTATGCCTGTCGCATAGTGATCCGCAAAGCCAGAGAATGTGAGCGTGGCAGTGATCCCAGGATCATAGTCGACCGCGACGCCGTCGTTCCATAACGCGACCAGGTAGCCGTCGTTGGGCAGAGCAAACGTGTAGCTGACAACATTCGTGATGGCCGTTTGCACCTGAATGGGAAAAGCCTCTGCCCGTGACCCGGCGAAAACCGTCGCCAGGTTGCTCACTAATGCAGAAGTTTCCAGTCGCCGATCGGACATGCCTCCCAGGTGAACCATCAAATTTAACCCCAAGTGGATTGCGATTCCCCGCCCATAGTATTTCGCGGCGACACCGTTGGTATATCTATGAGCTGCTGCACCACAGTCTTCCTCGTCGAGGCCGCACCACCCGATCTCATCGCCGCGGAATTCCCCCTGAAAGCCATACGAAATCGCCGTCTCCTTGATATCCCTTGCGATGTCCAAATAGGCATAGTAATACTCCCGCTCATCCTCGTATTCGGGCGTTATCCCGTACATCGGATGCCAGGCAATCACGTCTACCAGGGGCATGACGTCCGATTGAATCAAATGATACAGGTAGTCTCGGCCGTATTGATTGCGCAGAATGATGCTCCCGACCACGATCTTGGCTTCAGGGTATTCGTCTCGGATGATCGGGACGACACGTCGCACTAACTCGACATAGTCCTGCGGCTTGATATGCTGGATGGCGCTGCCCGCGTCTGGTTCGTTCCACAGTTCAAAGTAACGTACACGATCCTTGAAATGACCTACGATAAAACGCACGTACTCCAGGTAGCGTTGGATTTCCTCCTCGGTGGTAAAGCGCGAGGGGATCTCCGGCCAGCCAGCCGGGTGGTTGGCTTTGTCCCAAAAGTTGAGGATGTAGGTGACAGTGATGCCGCTCTCGGCCAGCCTGGTCACAAAGGCGTCCTGCTCCATCGTGATCGTCTCCGGCCGGCTCCAATCGATCGAAGGCCAATCCTCCACTTCGTTGAAGGATAATCTGATCCTCGTAAAGCCCCTGACCCCCTGTGGATCGCACGAGAAGTCGCCGGGCATGGAGGGGCTGTCCAGGTAACCCCAAGAGGTACCTATGTGGTTGTCCAACAGCTCTGACGAGCATCTAGCCCAATAGGGGGAAATGGGCAGATCGTTTCCCTGTTGCAGAATCAAGGATCGGACCGTGCCCGTCGTCGGCGCTGAGAATGGGCTTGTATTGCCATCCACGTCGGTGGTCG
Source organism: Anaerolineae bacterium (assembly GCA_016931365.1). Next base: position 4,439 of record JAFGEY010000166.1, on the reverse strand, counting down.
TGGCGGTCAGGTACGGGCCAATGAAAGCAGCGCTCTTGTCAAAGGTAAAGACCCCGATGCTATCGGCTGTTACCTGACCTTCGAAGATTTTTCCCTCGTTGTCGGCATCAGAAAATATCTCGACCGTGCAGGTGGCGCAGGTGGCGCCGGTCATGGTCCCCGCCGACAGGTCAAAGCCTAGGATGCCAGGGATGGCCAACTTGAGATTGGCACCATCCGCCAGTTCAATGCCCCTCCGGCCGTTGTCGTGGATGCTGTTCTGGGTGATGGTATTGTGAGTCGAATCCGGACCATTCACCACAATGCCCGCTCCGCTGTTGAAAGCAATTACGTTGTCTGGCCCGATGATGTTCCCGTTAGCGCCCTCGCAAATCCACACACCGGTCTGATTGCCCAATGCGGCCGTGCCCGCCGCATTCGTACCGATCAGGTTGCCGGTGATCGTGTTGACGGAAGTGTCAGCAGTCGACAGGACGACGCCATTACCGTTGTGAGTGAGCATGTTGCCCTGGCCAAAAGGCCCTGCCCCGACACTGCGATCGCCGCCAATCACGTTGTTGTGTGCATCCCCACTGATATCGATCGCCCGACCGGAAAAGCTGGAGATCTGAAGCCCCCGGATCCTGTTTCCGCCAGATGACACGATCTGCAGGCCGCCTGCCCAGTCCCCTGGTACGTTGCTGCCGTCCAGGATCACCCCGGCATTGCTGGCATCGATGGTGAGGTTGCTCACAAGGATCTGCGGCAGTTCGCTGGTGATGGAGATGGTGACCGGCGCAGTGGGCGGAAAGACGGACGGATCAAAGGTGATGGTGTCACCGTCTTGTGCATCAAGCAGTGCCTGGCGCAGCGCGCCGGGGCCCCCATCGGCGGCGCCGGTGACGAGAAGGGTCCGCCCTTGTAGTGTTCGTGATGATGCAGTTGCCGCTGCCGTGAACAGAGCAAGTGTGATCCCAAGAAGGAATAGCAGTATGGCGTTTTTCACTGGTTTCTGGTGCATTTTCGTCTCTGGTGGCACGCCAGGGAGCATATTGACTTCTCTGGGGACCTAATCTTTACACTGGCCAGCGCTTCCGGCTTCATAGATAGTCCGGATCAGCCCGCGGGGTAAGGCCTGGCCGACGAACAGCTGCACCTCGTCGATGCGGCCATTCAAGTAGAAGCCGCGGTTATCCTCGGAGCCTGGGGTGTCTATCTTGTTTCCCCGGTGGCCGAATTTGAGCGATGAATCTGAATCCAGGTTCAGAGGCGCCGCGCCAGTCGCCACCGGCGATCCATTCATGTAGAGGGTGATGGTCGCATCCTTGCGCGTGGCGGCAAAGTGGAGCCAGGTGTGCGTGGGGATGTCCAGAACGCCCGAGTCGATATCGATCTCCTCTCCACCCGCGGCCACGGCCAGCCGGAGAACATTGCCTTCGAGTTTGGTCAACGTCCACCCAAATGAAGGGTAAAGCTCCATGCCTTGAATCCACTTCTCGATCAGAACTTGTTCGCCCTCCGTGTCGTTAAAGTAAACCCAGAGATCAACGGTGAAATCGCCGGTACCGAGGTTGAGCGCGGGATCATGGGGTACGTTGACAAAGTCTTGCAACGAGGTGGCCATGCCGCCCTCTTCCTTGAGCATGAACGCCTGGTCGACCATGCCTGCCCCAAATCCCGCATCGTTGACCAGTTCCGCGGTTTGCCCGCCCATGATATCATCCGTGATGCCATCTCCCGGCCACCAGTTGGTCAAACCCTTGGAGGGCGGGAAGCACGACCTAGCGGCCGGTGCAGCAAATGCTGTTCGATAGGATTGTGGGAGGGTCAAGGATAGAGCGATCGCAACGAATAGGGAGAATCCAACCAACTTTGCTTTCATAGCGTTACCTACCTTTCTGCTGAGCAGGGACTGCAAGCCCATCACGGATGCAGCCTTCCGACAAATAAACGGCAATTCCTATCTCGTTCCTACCACATCAGCTCCATACCGAGCTGTTGCGCCATCCAGAGCCGGTCGTTCTCAACCCACCACTCGACGATCCTGCCATCCGCGATGCGTTGCATTTCCACCTGGTTGTACTTGATCGGCACGCCCGAGACCTGCTGACCCATGTACTCACCCTCATAGGTGGCTTCAAAGGCTAGGAACTCCATGATGCGGTCGCCTTCACTGACCTCCGCCTGGGTCGTGACCTTCATGTCTTTGAGCTTTGGAAAGAATGCCTGCCAGCCTGCAACCATGGCATCCAGGCCAATGATATCTACACCGCCCGGATAGTGAAGAACGCAGTCGGCTGCAATCACCTGATCGAAGTCGTCCCACGCGCCTGTGCTGAACAACTCGAGGAACTTGCCCATGACCTCTTTGTTTGTCGTGACCTGGTCTGCCTGGGCTTTGAGAGTCGCTATGCTTGGATCCAGCGTTTTCATATCAAACCTCCTAAAGCGAGCGATTGGCCTCTGCACCTGTAGCATATCTCTTTCTTGTCGCTGTGTCACCATTCCCGAGGGATGGAAAAAGGATGGAAGTGGCGTCGGGGAGTGTTTGCAGCCGAAGTAGAATCCGTTATAATGTAAGGTGAGGGAGATGAAATGGACGATTCTGCCAGTTCGTGCGCTGATTTCGCATTGATTGGGTCGCTGAACGAGCGTGAAAGGCAAATCCTGGCGCTATTTGCCGAACACCGCAGCAATCAGGAAATCGCCAACGCTCTATTCCTCAGCCTGAGCACGGTCAAATGGTACGCGCGCCAGATCTATGGCAAGTTGGGGGTGGCCAACCGGCGGGAAGCGGTTGTGCGCGCAGGGCAGTTGGGCTTGCTGGAGGCACCGGAACCCGCCGGTAGCGCTGTGCCCCACAACCTGCCCGTGCATCTCACCCCATTCATTGGCCGGCAGGCGGAAACAGCCGCCATACGCCGCATGTTGCTCGACCCCGCTTGCCGTTTGCTGACCATCACCGGCCCTGGTGGCATGGGCAAGACCCGGCTGGCCCTGACCGTGGCCGATCAACTCGTGCAGGATGCCGCCAATGTCCCCTTTGCGGACGGCGTTTTCCTGGTGGCGCTGGCCGATCTGGACGACCCAGATCACATCGCGACTGCCATCGCGGATGCGATCGGTTTGCATTTCCTTTCGTCCCGCGAAAAGCTCGCATGGCAGCTGGTGAAATACCTGCGACGCAAGAGGATGTTGCTGGTGTTGGATAACTTTGAACATCTGCTTGACGAGATGTCGCTGCACTTTGTGATCCAAGTGCTGGCGGCTACCCCTGGCATCAAGATGCTCGTGACCTCGCGCGTGCGCCTGAACCTCCAGGGCGAACAGGGTTTTCCTTTATACGGCCTTGATGTTCCCCAACAGGCTATACAAGCAGAGCGTGCAAGTGAAGATGCAGACAGCGTCAAGCTCTTCGCCGACGCTGCCCGCCGCGCGGACCCCGCTTTTGCCCTGGACGCGAGCATCCTCTCGCCTGTGGTTTCCATCTGCCGCTTGGTGGAGGGCCTGCCATTGGCCATCGAGTTGGCCGCAGCATGGACGGCGGTGCTGGAACCGGCGGACATCCTGGCAGAGATCCGCAGCGGCCTGGATTTCCTGGCATCCGACGCTGTCAATGTCCCTGCTCGCCACCGCAGTCTGCCGGCCGTTTTCGATACATCCTGGCAGTTGCTCGATCCGGCTGAGCGCGAGGCCATGCGAGGGGTATCGGTTTTCCGGGGTGGGTTCACGTGTGACGCTGCTCGCGCCGTGATAGGGGTTTCCCTCCAGGTGTTGCTGGGGCTGCTGCGCAAGAGTTGGTTGCAGCGCGACGCGGCGGGGCGTTATCGCATGCACGCCCTGCTGCAGCAATATGCCGCCGACAAGCTGGCACAGGACGCCGCGCTGCAGCAATCGGTGAGCACCCGGCACAGCCTATACTTTTGCAGATGGTTGGCCGAGGGCGAGGCGGACTTGCTTGGGCTCAGCCACGTCGCCCGGATGAAGGCCATCAGCGCGGATGTGGAAAACGTCCATATCGCCTGCCTTTGGGCGGCCGAGCATGGGCACTTTGTCGCGCTCGATCGCGCTATCCAAAGCGTGGGTCTTTACTATCGCCGGGAGACCAGCTACATAGCGGGCGATCGTCTGCTGGAACGGTTGGCCTGCGCCCTCACAGGCGTCACCGATACAAACGGTCTTCACGCTCTGGCGCAGATCCTGACCTGGCGTTGTTATTTCAGCAGCATGCTGGACGATCACAAGACAAGCCTTTTGGCCAATCAGGCGCTGGCGCTCCTCTGCTCGCCCTCGCTCGCAGGGTGCGACACGCGTGACCTGCAGGCCAAGGTCTATCTGGATCTTGGTTCCGCCACCTGGGTCTACACGGCTAACGCGGCTGATGCAGAAACGTACTTTCGTCGCAGCCTCAGCTTGTTCGAGCAACTCGATGACAAGATCGGCATGGCGCTGGCCTCTCT
>JAFGEY010000165.1 GCA_016931365.1 Anaerolineae bacterium | reverse complement strand
CGCCCGACTCGGGATGGGTGACGGGGGTGAACAGGTTGCTGTCGTTCAAGTTGATCATGGTCTTGTCCTTTTTCTGGTCTTGGTTAATGCAGGCTTGGGGGGTGATCCGGCAATGGGCCGCCACAGCCTGTGATAAGTACGTTGCTCTCCAGTGTCGATGCCGGCGGGAAAGGGCTTCCCGGTCAGGTTTCCAGGAGAGAATGTCGGCGGGGAGGGCGGCGACAAGGGCGAGGATGGCCTCGTATTCGCTTTTTCCGATGCTGCTTTTCAAGCTTTTCCCTGTTGCGTTCGTAGCCCGATCCGACCTATGTCAGACCCGATCCTTTTTTCTCCACTGCGCACACTCGCTCACTTGGCCGAAAATATCCTCACTGTACACATCCCCTGCTCGCTCGATCAAGTCTGTGCATGTCGTCAGGTGTTGGGCCAATATCTGGTGAACGATCCTGAACGGCGTCGGCTCGCCACGGTGGAGCGAGTCTCGATAGGCATACAGCGCCTCGACGTACGGCACCTGGTTCCGGTGCGCCAGTTCCAGGATGAATTGATGGCTGTCGAACGTATCCTTCATTTGCTCGATGAGAGCGGAATATTGGTCGTATAACGCGCTAAAATCGTATTCTGACATCGCGATCCTCCTATTTGTCATCGGGCGGTTTGGGCTGTTTCGCTTTGATCAACGCGATCACCTGGTCCAACCGCTCGTTCTCCGGCTCCAACCGCTGTGCCTCGATGATTTTGTCCCACATTGCCTTGGGTTCGAGTTCCGGGCCGTCACTGGCATAATACAAGGCCCAGGTTACGGCGACCTCGGCCTGCCAGCCGGCCAGAGCCTGTTTTTCGCGCTCCAACAGTTCATCTGCTTTGCAAAGTTTGTTTAATGCTTCACCAAACTGCTTTTCCTTGATGGCCACGAGGGCCGAGTGGATCAACGCTTTGAGTCGTTCGGGCGCCGGGCCAAACTGGCTCAACAATTCATCTGCGCCGGCAAAAATATCGTCCAGATTCATCGCGCTTGCTCCTTTTCTTCAAATAACCTGCACGCCCCACCCGCGGCGCGGGGCTGTCACCTTTTACCCCGTTTCTGCCTCGACAATGGCGATTTCTTCCGCGGTGAGGCCGTACATGGCATAGACGTGTTGATCGATCTCCCGCTCCAACGCGGCCACTGCGGTGGCCGACACGTCAGCGGCGGGGTTGGCGCGCTTGAGGGCCAGGATGCGCTCGACCAGGGCCTCGATGGGCCGCGTGTCGCCGGTTTCGGGGATGGGGATTTGCGAGACGTACTGCGCGATGAACCGGACAAAACCGCCGCGAATCTGGGTGCTGGTTTTGGTGTAAAACCAAAAAACGACCTGACTGTTCAGCAAGCCGAGCAGCCATTTTTGTTCGGTTGGCATCAGGTACAGGGTATTCACCAAATAGTATCCGGCATCGTCGAAACTGAATTCGGCTTTTTGGGCAATATCAGGATAAACAATCTTGGGCTGCTCAAACTCTGGCCAATACCTGCACGAGCGCAGCTCCCAAAAGTATTTGCCCTGATCCTGCCGCGTTTGGAGCGCGTCGCGGTAGGTCTGAAAATGGGCATAGATGGCCGGGTAGGTCTGGGCAAAGACCTGCTCGGCCTTTGCGTCCGGCTGGCCCGACCAGGGATGCGGCTTGTTTTCGGACGACTCGATGCGGATCAAATACTGCTCGGCAAAATCTACCGTCCATCGCTTGACATCGCGCCCGCGCAAAAAGGGCTTGAGCACCTGCGCCGACGAGGGATGCCCGGCGATCAGCCGGTCGCGGGTGGGGCGGTCGACCACAAAGGCTTCGTTCAGACCGGTTTTGATGCCATAGTAAAACCGCCCGTGGACATATTCGCCCAGCGGCCGGCCGGCGCGGCGCAGTTTGTCCAGCAGGCGGCGGGCGGCCTGGTCTTCTATGCGCCAGCCGTCGGCGCGCAGGGCAGTCTGCGGCAGGGCCAGGCTCTCGGCGGCGGCGATCTCGACAAAGCGCGCCAGCGGCGCGTTGGGCGGCCAGGCCAGGGCGCGCGCGGCGGCGCCGGCGGCCGGTTGGCCTTTGCGGGCCAGGATGATGCTGGGGTAGGCAATGGCCGTGAATACCGGCGCGTCGCCAAAATCGATCAGCAGGCCGATCTGCGCGTTGGCGGCCAGGTATTGGCGCAGTTTTTCGCCATAGCCGGAGCGGAAATACTTGTTCGACGAGATATAGGTGAGTACGCCGCCGGGCCGCAGCAGGCGCAGCCCGCGCTCGTAGAAATAGACGTACAGGTCGGCGGCGCCGGTGTAGCAGGTGTACTGTTTTTGCAGGGCGGGTTTCAGGTCGCGGATTTTTTCCTGCCGCACATACGGTGGGTTGCCGATCACGATGCTGAAACCGCCGTCTACCTCACCCCGGCCCTCTCCTGAAGGAGAGGGAGAAATCCCAAACATCCACTCGGGGTCAAAGAACGGCGCCGAGGCGTTCTGGTCGTAGGGGTCCCAATGGGCCAGCTCTTCGGCGGTGTGGCTGGTCCAGCCGTCTTGCTGCAGCAGCCGGCTCAGTTCGGCGCGCAGTTGGGCGTCTTGTTGGCGATATTTTTCTTTGATGGCCGGCGAGCGGGCCGTAAAGTGGCGCTGCCGCACCCGGGCCAGCGCCTGCTCTTTCTGGTTGATCTCGGGGTTGGGCAGCATGAGCTGCTGCGGCCGCGCCAGGCCGATCAGCGTGTTGGCGGCGACAAACCGGGTCTCCAGGTTGGGCAGGGGCAAAATGCCGCGGTTGGGCTGCCCGTCATCCACCGTCTGCTCGACCACCAGCGAGATAAAAAAGCGCAGCTTGGCGATCTGCACGGCGATCGGCTGGATGTCCACGCCGTAAATACAGTTCTCGATCAGGTACAGCTTGCGCCCATAGTCGCTGCTGTTGCGCTCGAACGCCTCGTCAATCTCGAGCAGGCGGCGCTGGCGCGCTTCCTGGTCGCCGATCTGGTAGGCGTGTTCGGTCTCGGCGATGGCCTTTTGGCGCTGCAAGGCGCGCCAGCGGGCGTTGCTGGGGTCGAGCTTGTTCAGCACAAAGACCAGCTTGTGCAGCACGCCCATCGGAAACGCGCCCGAGCGTAGAGTAGGGGCAGAGCGCACCTTCTGGCCTTGCGACCAGCGTGTTTCTCCACCCCTCTCACCGAACCGGACGTGAAAGTTT
>JAFGEY010000164.1 GCA_016931365.1 Anaerolineae bacterium | reverse complement strand
GATGGTCTTGTTCATGGGCGGCATCCAGTTGATCACCCTCGGCATCATCGGCGAGTACATTGGCCGCATCTATGACGAGGTGCGCGGCCGGCCGCTGTACGTGATCGGCGAGAAACGGGGTTTTGATGACGAAAGAAGCTGATGCCTAACCGGTCCGTCCGCTCCGTCATCTTGATCGCCCTCGGCCACCTGGTGATCGAATTGTGCAGCAGTGCGCTGCCAGTGATCTATCCCGTGCTGATGACCACAATGCACCTCTCCTACAGCCAGATCGGCGTGCTGGCGCTGGTCGCCAGTGTCAGCACCAGCCTGGCCCAACCCCTGTTCGGGTACATGTCCGACCTGTGGCAGCCGCGCCGCTTGAGCACTTTCAGCGTGGCCTGGATCGGCCTGACTATGGGGCTGATCGGTTTGGTCCCCAACTATCACCTGCTCGTGCCGCTGGTCGGGTTGGCCGCGCTGGGATCGGCGGCCTTTCACCCGCCCGGCGCAGTGATTGCCGCCCACAGCGCGGGCACGCGCAAAGGCATCGCCATATCGACCTTTTCCGTCGGTGGCAACATAGGCGCAGCGATAAGCCCGTTGCTGATCACCGCCGGGATGAACTGGCTGGGCGCGAGCGGCACGCTGTTGCTGATCCCCATCGCACTAGGCCTGAGCGCCGTGCTCCTGGCCGAACTTGCCCCCATCGTCCGGCCAGCCGTAAAGCAGACCGAAACACACCAATCTGCGCCAATGCACCGCAATTACCTGGGCCTGGCCTTGATTGTGCTGGCAGTGATGTGCCTGGCCTGGTTTCATATCTCGATGAAAACCTACCTGCCGATCTGGATCAAAGATCAGAGTGCGTCGCTGACGCGCAGCGGGCAAGTGATGTTCACCTTTTTGCTGGCTACAAGCATCGGTAGCTTGCTCGGTGGATCGATCTCGGATCGCATCGGACACTGGCAGTTGCTGCTTGGCTGTCTGATCCTGCTCATTCCTCTGGCACTGCTTTTTGTCGACGCAACCGGTCTGATGCAATGGGCGATTGTGTCCTCGATAGGTTTGCTGGTCGGCGCGATGTTCCCGGTCAGCATCGTCATCGCTCAAGAAACATGGCCCGGCAACGTCGGGCTCGCTTCAGCAATGGTGATGGGCATCGGCTGGGTGCCGGGCGGCATCGGCGCATCGGTAACCGGCCAAATTGCCGACGCCCTTTCGCTTCAGGCCGGACTGCGCCTGCTCGCCGTGCCGCTTGTGTTGGGAGCAGCGAGCATTCTGGCCTATGCGCTGACGCAGAAAAAACGGCGCAAAAATCAGGTTCCCTCTTGACTCTCCCCTAAGGTCAGGGTGTATGATACAGACAAGCTGATCAGCATTGAACAGCCACAGGTTGAGAGGCGTTTGGTATGCTCAAAATCGGCGAGTTCTCAAGACTGGCCCAGGTCACGGTGAAAACCTTGCGGCACTATGAAAAGCTGGCCCTGATCAAGCCAGTCTGGATCGACCGTTACACTAGCTATCGCTATTATGCGCTCGATCAACTGCCGCGGTTAAATCGCATCCTGGCGCTCAAAGACCTGGGGTTCTCGCTGGAACAGATCGGCGACATTTTGAGCGACGATGTCTCGGCCGCCGAACTGCGCGGGATGCTCAAGCTCAAGCACGTCGAGTTGCAGCAGCAGGTGACGGAAGCGCAGGGACGGCTGACCCGCGTCGAGGCACGCCTGATGCAGATCGAGCACGAGGGTGCACTGCCCGAATACGAGATCGTGCTCAGGCGTGAAGAGCAGCGCATGGTGGTTGGCATCCGCGACACGCTGCCCGATTATGGCCAGATTGGGCGCTTGTTTGGGGAGCTGACCGCCTGCCTGCAACGGCAAGGCGTCTTGCCCCCCGGCCTGTATCCCTACATCGCCGTCTATTACGACGATGAGCATCAGGAAGGCGAGGTAGATGTCGAAGCCGCCGTCGAGATCCCGATGCAGCAGCCGCCAATGGTCGAGAGCACGCCGCGTGCAACGGTGCACATCTTGCGCGGCGCACCGACGATGGCCTGCACAATCCATCACGGGCCATTCGAGATGTTGAGCGAAGCATACAACGCACTCACCCTGTGGATGCAAGCCAACGGCTACCGCATCACCGCGCCCAACCGCGAGATCTATCTCCAGGGCGCGGGGCCGGGCATCGATCCGGCAGATTACGTGGTCGAGATCCAGTGCCCGGTCGAACATGTCCTATCCACCTTGACCTTACGAGAAAAGGAGATCGAAATGGAACCCAAAATTGTCACCAAATCGGCATTCACCCTCATTGGGATGCGTTACTTTGGCAAGAACGAGCATGGCGAAATCCCCGCCCTGTGGGATCGACTCAACCCGCGCTGGCACGAGTTCAAAAACCAGGCCGACAACTGGGCCTACGGCGTCTGCACGGATATGAACGACAGGGGCGAGATCGAGTATGTCGCTGGCATCGCCGTCACCGACGCCTCGCACGTGCCCGAAGGGATGGTCGTCCGCCAGGTCCCCGAAGCCAAATACGCCGTGTTTGAGACCAAGCTCAGCAACATCGGCAAGACCTACGACTATGCGATGCACACCTGGCTGCCGCAGTCGGGCTATGCGTGGGGCCAATCGCCCGACTTTGAGATGTACGGCGCAGAGTTCGATCCGGCCCATCCTCAAGAGGGGACACTGTACGTGTACGTCCCAATCAAGTAAAGTGACTCGGTCGTTGTGTGGGCGGCTCGAGCCGCCCACACAACAACGCTTGGGAGAAATCCAGATGGATGCAGAGCGGAAACAGTGGAATGAACGGCAAAAAACATTGCGGCAACGGCTCGAATCGGGCGAACATCAAGCGGCGCTCGACCTGTTCCTGATCCAACACGCAATGGTTCACGCTGCCGAGATGTCGCACTCGGACCTCTTTTCCTTTGCCGATCAACTCTGGCCGGATATGACTGAGGAGGCCATCCGCCGCATTCCCCAGAATTGCAATCACTCGGTAGCCTGGAACATCTGGCACCTGGCCCGCATCGAAGACGTGACGATGAACCTGCTTGTCGCCGGGTCACCGCAGCTTTTTTACCGCGATGACTGGCTCAACCAACTCAGATTCGCCGACGTGACCACTGGCAACGGAATGAGCGACGAACACATCGCCCAACTCAGCATCGAAATCGACCTTGATATCCTGTGGCGCTATCGGTTGGCCGTGGGCCGCAGAACGCGCGAGATCGTACAACAACTCACGCCAGAAGCACTGAAGGAAAAGGTCAATCCCGCCCGGCTGCAACAAGTGAAGGATCAAGGTGCGATCATTGACGCGGCGCGCGCTATTGCCGACTATTGGGCCCGGCGCACCATCGCCGGGCTGTTACTGATGCCCCCGACCCGGCACAATTTTGTGCACCTCAACGAGTCGCTGCGACTGAAACAGCGCCGCAGCTAATCCCCGTCCCTCATTTGACTTTCTCACAGAGATACTTTACACTCAAGCGCGGAATGAAAGATCATTTCGCCCTGGCGTCCCACTATGGGACAAATGACGATAGGATTTCGCATAATGCGCCCTTTTCGGCAAAGTATAGCGCACATCCCCCAAGAACTGGGAGGTGACGTTACGGATGGATGGGCCGCGGGGTGGGTTAGTTACGCCAAGTGCTCCAAGCGTATACCCAGGCGCTTTGCGACGCATACGACGAGCCAGTTTGGGCGGAAAGTGCGGTCTATAAGGGTGAGGCATACGAGCGTTTCGCTTCCGCCGACATAACCGTGTTGGCGGGATGAGGAGCGTGGCTCCGACAGAGGAACGACATGCTTGTCGCACAGCCAGCCGGATGCACGCGACGGCTTACGGCCGCGCGTGATCCGCAACGTTAGCGCGGACGCTGCGCTAATGGGCCGTGCTCAATAAGCGAGTGTAACCGACAATCAAAGGATAAATGCCCTTGATATGTCTCAGGCTTACACACGAAAGGAGACTTGCTATGAAAATTGATCAGGATCGAATCCGAGCTGCTCTCGAGGCTGAACACTCCGTTTGGGGTTCTCCGGATATTCCCTACCGTAACGATTCTCGCTGGCAACTCGGTTCTCCCAGCGATGGTTCTGCCAACGATTTCATCGTGCGACATCTTACACCAACGGACCGGGTACTCGATCTGGGCTGCGGGAAAGGACACGTTTTGACGAGACTCAGCGCAAGCTTCCATTATGGTCTCGGGATTGACAACGATCCCAGGCAAATCCAGAGGGCTAAAGATGCAAAACGTGAGCAAGGCATCCAGAACGTGGATTTTCTCCTGCTGGATTTTCCGCAGGAGGCCAGACGGCTGCAGCCCGAGTCATTCGATATGGTGATTTCGATTCGCGGAGCTCTTTACGATACAGATGAGAGCATCCAGGCAGCCCACCGCCTGCTCCGTCCCGATGGACTATTGTTTGCCGAGGAAGTTGGCGAGCTTCACACCAGGGAAGCTGATGAAATCTTTGGAGGTCCGCCAGAGTTTGCGGAGGGAATATCCGTGCTGAAAAATTACCGCGAAGCGTTGCAAAGAAACGGCTTCGAAGTGCGCCTGGCAGCCGACGTCTGGGGAAAGATGTTTTTCCCGGACATCTACACGTGGGCGAAGTATGAACGCAACTTTGGATGGTTTAGTGTATCGCTGCCCGATCCGGATGATCCCCGCATAGCCCTGTATGCAGAGCGGAATACTATCTCTACGGGAGAGGTCGTAATGACATGGCATTGCCCGTGGATCGGTTGTGTCAAAAAGTAAGGCGTATCGGGCTGTCACGAATTCACGCATTCACTGGAAAGATGAACAGTATAGTATACCCTGAAAACGCAATATCGCCAGATGGGTGATAAATCTTCCCGCAGTTGTTCCGTTTGCTATCATCAAGTTTAGTTCCAGGTAATCTGGCCCAACATAGGTTTTTCGCTTATCAAGCACGAGAGGCAAAGTCCCAAGATATTTTATGATCTGATCATTTGGGCTTGTTCGTCGTACATGACCTTTTTTCAGGAGACTTACCTATGAAAAGAGAAGCCGCATATCTGGGCCACTTTGCCGAATCCGATGATTGGGTTGCCGCATCGGGGGTAAAGAAACTTGAAAAGAGCCTGCGCGCCGCCAATCGCCCGGCGAACTTGTACACCTACGAAGGCACAGGACACTGGTTTTTCGAGCAAGATCGCCAGGATGCATACAACGCGCAAGCGGCGCAGTTGGCCTGGAAAAGAACCGTAGAGTTTTTGCAGACGCAACTCGGCCAATAATTCAGGCAAGAATGTGCCCAGCGGCCGAGTTGGTCCAATCCGGACATTACGCAGTCATCGCCTCCCACTGCACCAGCAGCGCATCGAGCCTGAATTGTGCTTCCTGATACTCTACATTCAACGCCCGCACGCGCGTCCACGATTGCGCCTCACTCGCCTCGATCAAGTCCTGGCCCAGTTGCGCCAGGTGCTGCTCAATTTCTTCGATCATGTCCTCTGTCCGAACGACGTTTTCGCCGGAACCAGGCCGCTGCACAACTGGCAGCCGCACGTTACTGCGGCGATCCTGGATTGCCTCCCGTTTGACTCGCTCCTGCATCTGCTGGCGTTCGGCAAGGAACGATTGGTAATCCCCCCTGTGGACGTGCAGCCGGTCGTCGCGCAGCTCCCAGATTTGCGTCGCCAGCGCGTCGATCAGGTAGCGGTCGTGCGAGACAAGCAAAATCGTCCCCTCATAGTGACTTAGCGCCTCCTGCAAAGCCTCTTGCGCGGGCAGATCGAGGTGATTGGTCGGCTCGTCGAGCAAGAGCAGGTTGCCCTTGTTCAGCGCGAGCACCGCCAGCGCCAGCCGGCTCCGCTCGCCGCCGCTGAGCGCGCGCACTGCTTTGAACACGTCATCCTCGCGAAACAAAAAACGCGCCAGATAGCTGCGCGCCTCGCCGAGCAGCATGTGCTTGTGCGTCAACAACTCGTCAAGCACCGAGCGTTCCGCATCCAGCATATGGTAAGCCTGGGCAAAATAGCCGATTTCCAGATTTGCGCCTGGACAGAGCTCACCCCCAAGGGGTTCGATCTGTCCCATCAAAGTGCGCAAAAAGGTAGATTTACCCGTGCCATTCGCGCCGATCAACGCTGCGCACTCGCCGCGCAGCAACTCGATATCCTCGGACTCGAACAAGGATACGTTCGGATAGCCGACGCGCAGATCGCGCGTGCGCAGCACGATATTGCCGCCCCGCTTGCGCATCTGCAGCCGCATCTTGAGCTGATGGTGGCGCGGGTTGGGACTGGGCAGCGCTTTGATCTGCTGCTCGACCTCGGCGACGTTCCACTTGGTCTTGGAAACGTCGTACGCCTCGGTGAATTGCAGCCAACTACCCTGCAGCGCCTGCGGTCCGGCCAATTCGACCGCCTTGACGCCGCGCACCAGTCGGCGCAGCCGGCCTTGCGCCTGCGCGGTGGTGCTGGCGCGGGCGATGTTGCGCTTGACGTAATCCAGTTCCTTGAGAAAAAACTCGATTGTCGCCTCAAACTCTTGGTCGCGCCGCTCCCAACGCTCATCGCGCTGGCGCAGATAGGCGGTGTAATTGCCGCGATAGCTCTCCATCCCGCCGCGCGTCATCTCCCAGATCGTGTCGACGACGCGATCCAAAAAGTAGCGGTCGTGGCTGGCGATCAAGATCGCGCCGTCCCAGGTTTTGAGCATCCCTTCCAACCACTCGACCGCATCCACGTCCAGGTGATTGGTCGGCTCGTCAAGCACCAGCAGGTCCGGCTTTTCGAGCAGCAAGCGCGCCAGCAGTGCGCGCGTTTTCTGCCCGCCGCTGCAATGATCGAGCGGCATGTGCTGCTGCTCGCCTTTGAAGCCCAGGCCGGTCAACACCTGCTGGATGCGCAGTTCATAGTCATAGCCACCGGCCAGCTCAAACGCCTCCTGCGCCGCGCCGTAGCGCTCGAACAACTCGTCCGCCTTGCGGACGTCGGCCATTTGCGTTTCCATCTCGCGCAATTTGGCCGCCTGTGCGCGCAAATAGGCAAATACGGTGAGCATCTCTTCATACACGGTATGTGCCTGATCGACAAATGCGTCGACGGCCTCTTGCTGCAAATAGCCCACCCGCGTGCCTTTGGCGATATACACCTCACCCGATGTCGGCACGGCCATCCCCACCAAAATGTGCAGCAGCGTGGTCTTGCCGATGCCATTTGGCCCGACGAGACCGATCTTGGCTCCGTGGGGCACGCTGCCCAACAGCCCACCAAACACATCGACCGCGCCAAACGACTGGCCCAAATTGCTAAACGATAAAACTGGCATTGCTATACCCTCATAGATCCTGCAAAAAAAGTGCCGTGAGCAAAACTGCGCCCACGGCTCCGCCAACAAACAAAAAAGCGTGGGCTGTGCGCCCACGCTACTTGACATAATCATTTTCGAATAGGCGCACTAGGTCAAGGAATCCATCACTCCGCTCGTCATAACAATTGTGAAGACCCTGTAGCAGCCCATTGGTTCGCCTATTCCTACACTTTGCCAAAATTATACGCGAATTATGCAAATTGTCAAAATATGAACTTTGGTGATTGCCCAAGTCAGCGCACACTCAAGTCCGTCCACTGCGGTATGCTTGGGTGTGCCAACAACCACAGATGGTGGATCGATGAATAGCATTATCGCCAAACGGGCGCATTTCTTTTTGGGGGAAACGCGAGAGTGCCCCTACAACTTTTGGCCGCCGGAGTCGAGGCTTTAGCCGGTTGGGGAT
>JAFGEY010000163.1 GCA_016931365.1 Anaerolineae bacterium | reverse complement strand
GGCCGTCCCGCCGGGCAGCGAAGGGTTGGTGATCCTGCCCTACTTTAGCGGCGAGCGCACGCCGCTCAACGATCCGGACGCGCGCGGGGTGATCGCCGGCTTGAGCCTGGCTCACGGCCGGGGGCACCTCTACCGGGCCATCCTGGAAGCCACGGCCTATGGCGTGTTGCACAACCTGGAGGTGATGCGGACCGGCGGCGCCAATCCGTGCCGGGCCATTGCCGCCGGAGGAGGGACAAAGAGCGATCTGCTGGTGCAGATCGTGTCCGACGTGACCGGGATCGAGCAGGAACTGCCGGCGCAGACGGTCGGCGCGGCGTATGGCGATGCCTTTTTGGCCGGTTTGGCCGTGGGCCTGGTGTCCCGTTCCACGTTGGAATCACAGTGGGTGCGTATGGTCCGTCGTTTCACGCCCGACCCGGTTCGGCGCGAGCAGTACAAGCCCTACTATACAATTTATCGCAGCCTGTACCCGCACACGCTACAAGATATGCACGCGCTGGCGCAGTTGGGCCGGGAGCAGGTATCGGGGTAGCATGACGACAGGGATGAAAGAAAAAGGCCCGGAGCGGAATGCTCCGGGCTTTTTTTGTTGCTGTACGCACAAAGCAGTTGCGTTATGGCAAGTGAACCGATTGTTCACATCCCATTGCCCCAAACAAGGGGCAATGGTATAATGTTGCCAGCGCTACGCCGAGACCATCGATTACAGGGATTACGAGTGCAAGGTGCGCAAGCTGCTCGACAGCCACATCCGATCCGGCGAGGTGGCGGTAATCGTCGAGCAGGTCAACATTTTCGACGCGGACGCCTTTGAGGCCGAGATTGCCAAAATCGAGAGCATCGCCGCTCGCGCCGACACCATCGCCCACCGCGTCAAGCGCACCGTCACCGAGTCGATGGAAAGGGACCCCGCCTTTTACGAGCGTTTTTCCCGCCTGATCGACGAGACGATCCGCGCCTACCGTGAGGGGCGGATCGGCGAAGCCGAATACCTCAAACGGGCCGGCGAGATTATGAAAACCGTGCAGCAAGGGCACGATGAAGCCGCGCCGGCTAAACTGCGCCGCTATCGCGATGCGTCGGCCTATTACGGCGTGCTCTACGATCCGCTGGCCCAGTATGTGGTCGGCGACGTTCAGACCGGCATGGACGAGTTGGTCGCCGACGTAGCTATTGAACTGGAACGGATCATCGAAAGCAAGAAAATCCGCGATTGGACGGTGAACCTTGACGTGCAAAAAGAGATGCGTCTGGCGATGGAGGATTACCTGTGGGACGTGCGCAAGGCGCATGACTTGCCGTTGACGCTGACCGACCTGGATGAAATCCTGGAGCGGGTCATTGAGGTCGCCAGGCAGAGGGATCAACAATGAGCGAACCCGTGACTCGCAACATCCAATACGGCACGATCACGATTCGCTACCACGTGAACTATGCCCGGCGCGAAACGTTGGCGATCAACGTTCACCCCGACCTGCGTGTCACCATCACCGCCCCGGAAGGCAGCGCGATGGACCAGGTTGAGGCTCGCGTGCGCAAACGCGCCCCGTGGATTCTGCGCCAGCAGCGCGATTTCGAACGCTACCTGCCGCATCTGCCGCCCCGGCAGTACATCAGCGGCGAAACGCACCGCTACCTGGGCCGGCAGTACCGGCTCAAAGTGGTCGAGGGCAACACGGAGCAAGTCAGGTTGGAGCGGGGGTGGTTTTTCGTCCACGTGCAGGACAAAGACGACACCGGGCACGTCAAGGCGCTGCTCGACGGGTGGTATCGGCGGCAGGCGCGGCGCGTGTTTGTGGAGCGGCTCGACGCATGCTATCCTCGGGCAGAGCGATTGGGTGCGCCCCATCCCGAGATCGCTATTCGCGTGCTCAAGACGCGCTGGGGCAGTTGCAGCGGGTCGAAGCGGATTGCATTGAATCTCAAGTTGATCCAGGTGCCCAAGGTGCTGATCGATTATGTGGTGATGCACGAGTTGTGTCACCTGGTGGAGCGAAATCACGGGCCGGCGTTCCACGCATTGCTGGATCGCGCGATGCCGGATTGGCGGGAGCGACAGAAGAGGCTGGATGAGTACGAGTTTGGTTAAGAGGAAATCGCCCAAGTGCTGCGCGTGGCTCGCCGTGCGCTGACGGCGCATCACCTGACCGGCGTCGGCACGTTGTATACCGCATCGAGGGCGCTCAAAGACGTGGTGTAAGAGGAAACGACGGGCGTTCAAGTTCGCCATGCCCGCATGTTGGATTCCCGCTAACCCCGCGCGGGAATGATGGGCATCCACTTGACCGACCTGCCGGTTGAGCGCCCAATGTGCATCTGACATAACGGAGGAATAACATGACCTACCTGGTCCCCTTTTTCCGGGTCGACGCCGATCTGGCGGCCAAGGAAATACGCAACGTGACCCTGTTCGATGCCAACGACGGCGTCCCGGCCGGCAGCTATGGCTTCCTCGAATCCTACTGCCCCGACCCGGACTGTGACTGCCGCCGGGTGATGATCAACGTGGTCGAAGAAAGTCAGCCCTCGCGGTTTCTGGCCTCGATCAACTATGGCTTTGATCGCCAGGCCGAGGAGGCCGGGCCGTACCTGGACCCGCTGAACGAGCAGTGCCCCTACGCCGACGCGCTGCTGCGCCTGGTGGAGCGCGCTGCCTTGCACGATTCGACCTATCTGGCCCGGCTGGAGCGGCATTATGCGCTGGTCAAGCGGGCGGCGGTCGATCCGGCGCACCCCGCCTACGAGCGGCTGCGCCAGGCCGCCGAAAGCGACGACGGCTGGCTGTCGGTGCGGGCGATGGAGGAATTGCGCAACAAAAACGTCGCCGTGCTGGAGCGACGTGTTGCGGGCCGCAACGATCCCTGTCCCTGCGGCAGCGGCAAGAAATACAAGCACTGTTGTGGAAAGGCCGGCCGTCGATGAATCCCTTTGACATTTGTCAGATCGAACCTGGTACACCTGCCGGGAAAACATCAAGGGTATCACACCGAGGAGAAAACACGCCGTGAACGTGATCCGCTCGCCCCGCCTCGACCTGATCTCGATGGGGCCGGCGTTGCTTGAAGCGCTGCTCAAAGGCGATCTCACCCGCGCTTCACAAATCGGCGGTTTTCAAATGCCAGACGATCTCGCCATCGGCGAGCGGACGATCCAGCGGCGGCTGCAGCAGATACGCGCCGACCCTGCTGTGCAGCCCTGGTTGCTGCGCGCCATCGTCATCAGAGCGTCTCGAACGATGTGCGGCCGCATCGGCTTTCACTCGCCGCCCAAGCCCGAAGACCTGCGCGACGTGGCCGCAGACGGGGTGGAACTCGGCTATGCAATTGCACCGTCCTTCCGCAGGCAGGGGTTCGCCAAAGAAGCGGCGCTGGCGCTGATCAAGTGGGCGTTCGAGACGCACGGCCAGCGGTGTTTCATCCTCTCCATCACTCCGAGCAATGAAGCGTCTTTGGCAATGGCGCGCTCGCTGGGGTTCAGGGAGATTGGCTCGCATATCGATCCGGAGGATGGCATAGAATCGTACTTGGAGCGGCGAATTGACCGTTGGCCGGAGGAGTGGAAATCAGCAACAGTGAGCTATGGTTGAAATCGATACTGCGCCACGCAAGATCAAGCTGCTCGTGGTCATAGCTTTTGACGTGGCAGCCGGGGCTGACGGCGTACCACCTGATCGGCGCCGGCGCGCGGTATACCGCGGAGAGCCTGAATGATGAGGGAGGAGTTCGATGATACGACAGCGCAGTTGGTGTGTCATATGTTTCCTGCTGGTCTGCCTGATCGGCGGATGTGCCTCACCCATCGCCTTACCGGCCGAAACCACAACGCCGCTGCCGGCGGCGGCATTGCCTGCGGCCTCTCTTGAACCGCTTCCCTTGCCGCTGTGCGACGATCCTCAACCATCCCGGATCGTCGATCTCGAGGTGCGCCGGCCGCCCGCGTTGGCCGAACCGTCGCCGCGCGTCCCCTTTCGCGACCCGGTCTTTGGCGCCTGCCTGGTGCGGGTGACCGATCGGCGCGCCGACCTGTCGGCCGGCGACGCCTCGCCGGGGATCAAGACCGAATACGCGCGCGTGCCGGCTTTCAACGCCGACGGGCGCTACCTGCTGCTGCGCAGCATCGAGGCGAACTGGTATCTGTACGACGCCCGCTCGCTGCACCCATTGGCGCAACTGCCGCTCGTCAATGAGCCGCGTTGGGACGCCCGGAACCCCAACCTCATCTACTATACCGAAGAGACGCGGCTGATGGCCTACGACGTGAGCACGGGACAGGCCGAGGTGGTGCACGATTTCGCCGTCGACGTGCCCGCCCCGGCGGTCGCCGTGTGGACGCGCTACGAGGGGCGGCCTTCGCGCGATACCCGCACCTGGGGCTTGATGGCCGAGGACGGAGATTGGCTGCCCATCGCCTTTTTGATCTATGATCTGGACGCCGACCGGGTGACGGTGCGCGACGTGCGCGGCGTGCCCGGCATCGAGGAGGACGTCGATCACGTGACGGTCAGCCCGCTGGGCGCCTACTTTTTGGCTTCTTTTGATCGCGCTTGCGACAGAGGCGCGCTGGGCACGGATGCGCGTCCGTGCGGGTTGATGGCCTACGACCGCGAACTGCGGCAGGGGCGGGGGCTGCTGCGCATCGCCGGGCATTACGACACCGCGCTGGACGCGCAGGGGCGCGAGGTGGTCGTCTACCAGGACATCGACAGCGATCACATCGCCATGCTCGATCTGGCTACCGGACAGGCAACGCCGCTGTGGGCGATTGATTTCAGCCACACGCCATTGGGGTTTCACTTTTCCGGGCTGGCCTACGAGCGTCCCGGCTGGGTGCTGGCGTCCACCTACAGCGGGGGCGATCCCGACGCCTTTACCTGGATGGACGACCAGGTCTTTGTCCTGGAGTTGAAGGCCGGCGGGCGGGTGGTTCGCCTGGCGCACACCCATTCGCGAGTCGATCCGGAGCAGGAGCACGACTATTGGGCCGAGCCGCACGCCACGACGAACTCCGACCTGACCCGCGTCCTGTTCACCTCCAACTGGGGGCGTTCGGGCAGCGAGCAGATCGAGGTGTATCTGATCGACTCTAGCTCGATCTGGCCGTAGGAAAGCGGCAAGCCGCCGCCGATCTCGCTATGATACGAGGAAAACCAAATGACCAAAACACAAGTCAAACCGCATCGCCCGGTGTATCCCACGCCGGCGGGGCTGATTACCTCGATCGATGCCGAAGGCAAACCCAACATCATCACCCTCGGTGAAGTGTTCAATATCTCTATTTCCCGCCCGGTGATCCTGGGCATCGCCATCCGCAAGGCGACCTACTCGCACGGCCTGATCGGCCAGTGCGGCGAGTACGTGGTCAACCTGCCCACCCGGGCGATCGCCGAACAGGTGTGGGCCTGCGGGCGTGTGTCCGGCCGGTCGGTGAATAAATTCGCCCTGACCGGGCTGACGCCGCTGCCGGCGTCGGTGGTCAAACCGCCGTTGATCGCCGAGTGCCCGGTCAACATCGAGTGCCGGGTGATCGGCATCCAAGAGATCGGCGACCATGACCTGTTCCTGGGCGAAGCCGTGGCCCAGCACGTGGATGAGGCCCTGCTGGACGATGAAGGCAAGATTCGCATCGACCGCTTGAATGGCTTTGCCTTTGTCCTGGGCGAGTTCTGGATGCTGGGCGAAAAAATCGAATGATCGTTCCCCGGTTTGGCGGCCGGTCGGGTTGGCCGGTCGTCTATCATATATTGGAGGCGCCCAAATGTTTACAGAAACAAACGAAACCAGCGAAAAATTCTCAGCGTTGTTGGATGAAGCCTGGGAGTGGGAAATGCGCGACGATCCCACTTTTGCCACCCGCTGCGGCGATCATCGCTTCAACGACCGCCTGCCTTTGGTTTCTGAGCGGGATTACCAACAAAGGCTGGCGCAGATCGAAACATTCCTGGCGCGGCTGAACGCGCTGGACCGCGCCGCGCTGCCCCCCGCGCAGCAGGTCAACTATGCCATGTTTGCCCGCTTCCTGGGCGATCGGATGGCCGACCTGCGGTTTCACACCTATCGTATGCCCTTTACCCGGCTGGGCGGTTTCCACACCGATTTTCTCGAACTGCCGCATATCGTTCCCCTGAACACCGTTCAGGACTATGAAAACTATGCGGCGCGGCTGGACGGTTTTGCTGCCCTGGTCGATCAATACATTCTCTTGCTGCGCGGGGCCATCGACAGTGGGCACATGCCGCCCAAAATCGCGCTCCAGGGCATGGACGGGGCCATCCGCGCCCAGATCGTCGACGATGGGCGCGCCCACCTGCTGTACAAACCTTTTCTGGCCCTGCCCCCAGGCATCGCCCCGGCCGAGGGGGTGCGGCTGGCCGACCTGGGGCGTCGGGCCATCGAGCGATCGGTGTCGCCCGGCTACCGGGCGCTGCTGCGCTTTGTGCGCGACGACTACCTGCCCGCCGCCAGCGACGAGATCGCCGCGGCGGCGCTGCCCGATGGGCGCGCCTTTTACGAGCACTGCGTGCGCAAATACACCACCCTCGATCTGACCCCGCAGCAGGTGCACGACATCGGCTTGGCCGAGGTGGCCCGCATCCGCGCCGAGATGGACGAGATCATGCGCCGGGTGAATTTTGATGGCGATCTCGGGCAGTTTATTCACTTTTTACGCACCGATCCGCGTTTTTACGTCGATACGCCTGAAGCATTGATGAAAGAAGCGGCGCTCATCCTCAAGCGGATCGATGGGCAGTTGCCGCGCCTGTTCAAGACCCTGCCGCGCACCCCCTATGGCATTCGCGCGGTGCCCGACTACATCGCTCCCGAAACCACCACCGCCTATTACTTTCCGCCCGCCGGCGACGGCACGCAGGCCGGCTTTTACTATATCAATACCTATGACCTCAAGAGCCGCCCGCTGTACGAGTTGGAAGCGCTCTCGCTGCACGAGGCCGTGCCCGGCCATCACTTGCAGATTGCCTTGCAGCAAGAACTGGATATGCCGCCCTTTCGCCGCTTTGGCTGGGTGACCGCTTTTGGCGAGGGCTGGGCGCTCTATGCCGAGCGGCTGGGCCTGGAAATGGGCTTTTACCAGGACCCCTACAGCGACTTTGGCCGCCTGACCTATGCCATGTGGCGCGCCTGTCGCCTGGTGGTGGACACGGGCATGCACTATATGGGCTGGACGCGCCAGCAGGCCATCGATCTGATGGCCGAGAACACGGCGCTGACCATGCTCAACATCGGCAACGAGATCGACCGCTATATCTCGTGGCCCGGGCAGGCGCTGGCGTATCAGATCGGCGAGATCAAAATTCGCGAGCTGCGCCAGTTCGCCGAGCAGGCGCTGGGCGCGTGCTTTGACCTGCGCGCGTTTCACGACCTGGTCCACAGCGACGGCGGCATTCCGCTCGATCTGCTCGAGGCCAAGGTGCGCCGCTGGGCAGCCGCATATCCCCAAGCCTGACCGGGATCGCCCCTGGCGCCTGGACCCGCAAGTCATCTTGAGAGGTGGTCCAT
>JAFGEY010000162.1 GCA_016931365.1 Anaerolineae bacterium | reverse complement strand
GTATCGAGACCCAGGCGCGGCCCGAACAAGCGAATTTCAGCAGCCTAAACCGCTCGCGTGGTCTCGATATGCCGCCACAAAGAACGTAGCGGCTACTCGACCGACGCTTGCTCTCCTTATTTGAAAGGTATTGCTTCTAGAGGATCACTGCCAGCTCATACCCGCAGGTAGGGCATTTTTTCCCCTTCATCAAGTTGCGAATTGCATATCCGTGCCGGTGAATGCAAATCTGCCCGCATTCTGGACAGCGTGTGTGCTCGTACGGGCTGCCGGGCACGTTGCCGGCGTAGACGTAGCGCAGCCCCGCCGCATAGCCGATCTCGACAGCGCGGTGCAGCGTAGACTCGGGCGTCGGCGGCGCGTCGAGCAGCTTGTAGCAGGGGATAAACCGTGACACATGCCAGGGCATATCCGGGTCGACCGATGCCAGAAACTCGGCGATGGCGCGCAGTGTCTCCTCATCGTCGTTGTGCCCCGGCACCACCAGCGTCGTCACCTCGACCCAGACGCCCATCTGGCGCATCTTGGCGATCGAATCCAGAACCGGCTGCTGCCGCGCCCCGCACAATGACCTGTAGAACGCATCCGATCCCTTGAGGTCGATGTTCGCCGCATGGAGGTTGTCCCCGATCGTATCCAGCGCCTCGGCGGTCATATAGCCGTTGGAGACAAAGATGTTCTTGATCCCGGCCTGCGACGCCAGCACAGCACAGTCATTGGCGTACTCAAAAAAGATGGTCGGCTCGGTGTAGGTATAGGCAATGGTCTGGCAACGCTCTCGCTGCGCCATGCGCACCACTTGCTCCGGCGCCAGATCGCGATCCCATCCCCAACCGTCCTCGCTGAGCGCACGTGGATGATCGCGCGGAGCCTGCGAAATGTCGGCGTTCTGGCAGAACCGGCAGGAGAAATTGCAGCCCACGGTAGCAATTGAAAAGGCCATCGCGCCCGGATAAAAATGATACAGCGGCTTTTTCTCAATCGGATCGACGGCGGCAGAAATGGTTTTTCCGTAAACCAGCGTGTACAGCACCCCCTCGCGGTTCTCGCGCACGCCGCAGATACCCGTCTTGCCGGGATGGATCAGGCAATGATGGGCGCAAAGCATACATCGAACCGCATTATCATCTAGTTTTTGGTACAGCATCGCTTCACGCATCTTTTACCTCCACACATCCCCGCGCTCGTGCCAGCCGTGTTCGCCGATCAGCGGCACAAAAGATACACCGATCAATTGTTCAGTCCGTAATTCGTCGCCGCGCCGCCAGACGCGCACTAGTTCTTGTGACCATCGCGGGCCGATCGGCGCAACCAACCGGCCGCCCTCGGCCAACTGTGCCTTGAGCGGCTCCGGCACATCCGGCGCAGCAGCAGTGACTATAATCGCGTCGTACGGCGCGCCGTCGGGCCAGCCCAGCGTGCCATCTCCCACCTTGACCTGGACGTTGTCATAGCCCAGCTCGGCAAGCACAGCCGACGCCTCTTTGGCCAGGCTGGCAAAGCGCTCGACGGTGATCACCGCGGCGGCAAGCTGGCCCAGGATCGCCGCCTGATAGCCGGAACCGGTGCCGATCTCCAGCACGCGTTCGCTGCCCGTCAGACGCAGCAGTTCGGACATCACGGCCACGATGTAGGGCTGCGAGATGGTCTGTCCCATGCCGATCGGCTGCGGCGAGTCCCGGTAAGCGGTGTGAATCGCATGGGCAGGGACAAAGCAGTGGCGCGGCACGGCGCGCATCGCCGCCAGCACCCGTGTGTCGCGGATGCCGCGCGCCGCGATCTGTGTGCGCACCATTTGCTCGCGCAGTTGATCGGTCTCTGAAACGGATTCGCACTCAGACATCAGCCACTCTTTTGAGTCTCAAGCCCGAAATGAGCGACGATTTGCACGGCAGCCTCGGTGGGATCCAGGGCCGTGTTGTCGATGCTCCGGGTATCCGAATCGGGCATGGGGGTGAAAAAATCCCAGCGCTCCAGCGCCTCCTCAAGTCCCTGAACGGAGCGCAATTTCTGAAACGCCTCGCGGTCGGGCGAGACGACGCGATCCTGAAGCACGCCGTGGTCGCAATACATTTGCCACCGTCAATTTGCCGGCAGCGGGCGGGCCATAAATCAAAACCAGGTTCATCCTTGTACTCCGAGCGCTATGGATCAAACTCGCTTTAATTATATCACAGCTTTGGTCGCCGGCGTGCTTTTTTTCACCACCAGGTGATCAATGGCAGGTCGCGCATCGTCAGCAAACCGGGCGCGGCCTCGCACACCCGCCGGGCGGCATTGACGACGATGGCTACCGTCGCCAGGTCGCCGTTGGTGCCCTGAAGCGTTACTTTGAGGTTTGGCCGGCCGGTGATGATCAGCGTGTCCTGCTCGTCACCGGCATCCAACGCCGCGATAAAGGTCAACGCCATGAATTCGCCGCCCGGCGCATCGGCGCGCGCTGTCTGCTTGAGGCCAATCACTCGCCCCGGCTGCACCTCAAAATAGTCGGTCTTGGTCAGCCGTTCGGCCACCACCGGCTCGACGTTGGACTCATAGCGAACCAGCGATTTTCCAAGCGTATCAAAGACCATTCCTATCGATTCTGGCAGCCCGACATGCCCCATCCGTCCGGCGGCCATCTTGGCCTCAAAATCCTGTACAGTCATCCCTGCGCCGATCTTGGCCTGGAACGGCCCGCGCCGCGTGGAGGCATTGATCACCCGCCGCACGTCGATGTGATTCACCTGCTGACAAATGCCGGTCAGCGCCAGCGGCAGCGCATCCATCAAAAACCCGGGGTTGACGCCGGTCGCCAGCACCGTCTTGCCCGCTCGTTTGGCTGCGGCATCGATCTCCGCTGCGGCCTCAGCATGCGCCAGCCAGGGAAAAGACATCTCTTCGGCGGTCGAAACCACATTCAGACCGGCTTGCAGAATGTTTATGATCTGAGGTTTGAACAGATCAAAGTATGAGCTGGTGGTATGCAGCACCACGTCTGCCGGTGACTGAGCCAGCGCATCGGCCAGGGTGTGGCTGACCGCAAAGCCAAGTGGCTTTGCCAGACCAATCACTTTGCCCACATCTCGTCCTACTTTGGTCGGATCGATGTCCACTCCGCCGACCAGCGTAATGCCCTCGCGCTCGACCACGTGCCGTGCCACCGCGTTGCCGATGGGGCCCAATCCAAACTGGACCGCTCGAATTGTCCCAGACATAACTGCCTCCTTGGGTGAACTCGACACAACTGTAGCATTGCTTGCCTGGATTGTCAATCTGGTCCCGAATTGCGGCATTTCTGCACTCAATGGGCATTGGCAACCCAGGCTTGACTCGACATAAAATATCCGGTATAATCGAAACAAAGGGACAAGATACACGAACAAGTTCCAAGGAGTATGCCGTCGATGGGTGATCGACGTTATGTGGATGAATTGACCATCGAAGAACTGGAAGAAATTCTGCTCATCCGTCGCCGCGAAGAGCGGCTGGCGCGTCTGCGCCGGATCGGCATTGCCACAGCGCCCGATGAGTCGGTCATTGTCCATCAAGAGGGAACAGCGGCCATCCAAACTGTGGTCCGCGTGCCCAAGTCCGAACGACGGGCCCAAGTGTTCAAGACCAAATCGCCGTCCAGTTGGCGCGATCGATTGTTGTTGGGCGTCGAGGTGGTTGCGCTGGTCGGGCTGATCGCCATTGTAATCAGCCTCGCGTTCAGCGTGCGCAACCTCAACCAGGAGTGGAACGAAGGCCAGGCTGCCCAGGCACTACCTACGCCTACTGCCACACCGTTGATTCGCGCTGCAGTCCTGCCCGGCGGCCACATGCCGCCGACCGTCGCCGGCGGCGAGACGCAGCCCCTTAACCCTGTCCCGGCAATGGTCATCCCGACACCGGGACCGCAGTCGCCGACGCGGTTGGTCATTCCCAGCATCAACGTCGACGTGCCGGTAGTCGAAGGCGACGACTGGGAACAACTCAAAAAAGGGGCGGGGCATCACGTCGGCTCGGCGAACCCGGGCGAGCGAGGCAACGTTTTCATCTCCGGACACAATGACGTCTATGGCGAAATTTTCCGCTACCTGGAGAACGTCAAGGTCGGCGACCCAGTCATCGTCTACGCCGGGCAACAGCCTTATACCTATGTCGTGCGCGCCACGCGCATTGTCGATCCCAAAGATGTGAGCATTATGTATCCTACCAGTTCGCCGATTGTCTCACTGATGACCTGCTACCCGTACATGGTCGACTCGCATCGCCTGGTGGTGATCGCCGAACTTGAGCAATGATCGCCAACCTCGCGTAACTGCTCAACTCATGCCGCTTTCCGGTTGAGCAGTTACGCAAGCAATTGACAATGTGGCGTCTCGGAGTATAATCTGGGCATATCACAGACTGGAGAGGGACCGCAATTTATGGCTAAAGGATCGAATCGCACGCGCAAAATGCCCACAGGCGAAACTCATGCAGTCCGGCTGGAAATGCCCAAGGCGTCCGAGTCGGCCGCCGAAAATGAATACGGGTACGTGATCGCCGATCTGAAACGGGTCGCCATTCTGGCGGCAGGGATATTTGCGCTGTTGGTTGTGTTATCGTTTTTCATTCGCTAACCTTGAGGTAAACAAAAAGGCCGGAGAACATTCTCCGGCCTTTTTTGATCCAGTTTGCTAGGGTTGAGAGGTCTAGCCCATTTCAGGCTGCAACAGTCCATAATTGCCGTCACGTCGGCTATAAAGCACGTTAATCTCGCCCTCGTTCATATTGTAAAAGACGAAAAAGTCATGCCCCAAGAGTTCCATCTGCTCGACGGCTTCCTCGGGAGTCATCGGCGTCACCGAAAAGCGTTTGACGCGCACGATCCGGCCTTGTTCTTCTTCCTCTTCCAGTGCGACGGGCAGCTCAACAGGTTCGACATCCATCGCCGCTGCTGCGCTGCGGCTTCTGGAGCGACGTTTGTCCTTGTACCGGTCGATCTGCCGCTTGATCTTGTCCATCACCATGTCTATCGAGGTAAAAATGTCACCCGTGCGCTCTTCAGCGCGCAAGATAGTCCTGTCGGTGCGAACCGTTACTTGGGTCACATAGCGGTCTTCGGAGCTGCGCGTTTTTTCGGTGCTCAATTCGATACGAACTTCGCTGATTGTGGATAGATAGCGGTCGAGCCGGCCCAATTTTTTCTCCACGTAATCGTGCAAGTGCTCTGTGACATCGATCCCTTTACCTTGAACTGTAAACTGCATCTCATGTCTCCTTTCATGTCGCGGCCAATCCACGACAACCCAGAGGGATAAATTGTCCACCCTGCCGAAACTATGGGTGGCTTTGATTGCTGTGTATGTTTATTTTGCCCGGGCCAGCGTCAATGCCCAAACCGATCTGGCCCCACCGGCTTTCAGCGCGACACTGCAAGCTTCCAACGTCGCGCCGGTTGTACAAACATCGTCGATCAATAAAACTCGCCGATCTTGCACCGCTGCTGGTGCACATTCGAATGCGCCCGACACATTCTCTCGGCGCTGCTCGGCGTCGAGCGTGGTTTGTGACACTGTATTGCGGCGTCGAAACAAGACTTTATCCGCCACAGCAAGTTCTGCCGCACTGCCAAATGCCTGGGCCAGCAGCATCGACTGGTTATAGCCGCGTTCGCGCTGACGGTGCGGATGCAAAGGCACAGGCACGACCACATCGGCAGGCAGCGGCGTTTCGCGCCAGAATTGGATCATCATTTCGGCAAGAGGCTTGACCACATCGCGCGCAGAGGCATACTTGAGGCGATGAATCGCTTGGCGCAGCGAACCATCAAAAAACATCACCGAGCGGATTCCGTCGATCTGAAGTGGATGAGTTTGGCATTTTGAGCAAAGGGCAGAATCGGATGCCGGCATCCCGCACAACGGGCAAACCGGCAACACAATGCGAGGAACCGAATCTCGACAGGAAGCACAAAAGGTCTCACCTAAACGATCACACCCGGCACAGCGGGGCGGATATACAAGATCCAGCAGGCCTTGCCCGACCTGTTCCAGCCACTGCCTCACAGCCAAAGACGCCTTCTTTCCCTCAGCCAGTCAAACCGTCATGTCACGTACGGCTCCGACCGGTTAGCCCAAGACTATCTTACGACTGTTACTCAAGATCATGATTCCAATTGCAATAGAGGCTAGATCACGCCCAGAATGCCACTGTCCATCATCAACAAAACAGCCGGGCCCAACAGCATAATGAAAATGGTCGGGAACGTGAGAAAGACCATTGGAAAGATCATCTTGATCGGCGCCTGGTGCGCCTTTTCTTCAGCCCGCTGGCGTCGTAAAACGCGCATTTGCTCGGACTGAACGCGCAAGATTTTGGCCATACTGACGCCGAGTTGCTGTGCCTGAACCACCGCGGCCACAAACTGGGTCACATCCGGCACGTCCATACGCGAAGCCATCGCCAACATGGCCTCACGGCTGGTTTTGCCCAGGCGCACCTCTTGCAGGTAGCGATTGAATCCACTCGGCAGTTCGCCCTCGGCGTTTTCAACCAGCTTGCTCGTTGCCTGATCAAAGCCCAGGCCGGCTTCGACGCAAATCATCAACAGGTCCAACGCGTCGGGCAGTTGCTTGACAATATTCTTCTGGCGAGTTCGGATTTTGCTGCCCAGCCACAAACTCGGTAGAAAATAGCCTAATGCAGCGACGACACCCGTAAACAAAATCCGGCGTGCAAACGGCATCTTGGCGACCGTCATCAGGACAAAGATCAATCCGCCCAACACAACCAGCGCCCCGACGCGGATGGCAAAAAAACGGGTCGGGGTCAGGTGATTGGGATTGTCGGCCAAGTCGAGCTTGCGCTCGATCGCAGCCAACGTTTTTGCAGGTGTGAACCGGGTTGCAAACTCGGCTACTTTGTCCAGCGCGGGATAAATGATACGATCCGCAAAAGAAGCCGACAGCTCGATCTCTTGCAGGGTCAGCGGCGTGTCGCGCTCGCTGTACTCGGCCAGGCGCGCTTCCAGAGTCGAAGTATCGCGGGGGCGGCGGCGACGAACGATGAGGGCGACGACCACCAATCCTCCCAAAAGCAACAACACAATGCCAACAATCAGGCCAACCGTCATATTTTCAGGCATAGAAACCTCCTGTCCCGAGTAAATCGGAACAGAACAGGGCTTAGCCGCTCGGAAAGATCCTTACACAAAGAACAAGGATCTTGGAGGACAGGCCCTATACCCATTGTTCGGTCAAACGCTAGACCTCAATTTGAACAATTTTCATCATCGCAAAAAAGCCGGCCACGATCATAACCACCGAAACGCCGATCATAATCCAGCCGCAGGTCATCGTGAACATACGGCCCATATACTCCCGGTTCATCGCGGTCAGGATCAAGGCCAACGCGATGGGCAATCCCGAGATCACATATCCGGTCATCATACCCTGAGCGGTCAGCGCCGCAATTTCACCCTTGATGCGCACGCGCTCCCGGATGGTAAAGCTAATCACATCCAGGATCTCGGCCAGGTTGCCACCGACCTCGTGTTGAACATTGATCGCCGTGATCATCAGCGCCAGGTCATCGCTGGGCACACGCTTGCCCAGATGTTGAAGCGCTTCGTCATTCGGAATGCCGAGACCAATCTCGAGGGTCACGCGGCCAAATTCTTCCGAAGTCGGCACCGGCATATCGCGAGCCACCGACTCCATTGCCTGAAGCATGCTGTAACCGGAGCGCAATCCGTTGACCATCAAGTTGATCGCCGGGCCGAGTTGCTCGTTGAACTGTTTGAGCCGGCGCTTGCTCATCATATTGACTACCATTCGAGGCACAAAAAGACCAACGAGAACCCCGACCAAAAACAAAAAACTCCTAAAGATGATAAAAGCCAACGCGCCAAAGAGCACCGGGCTGATTATGCTCAAGATAACAAATTCGCCAACCGTCAGCTTGATACTGGCGCGGGCCAGACGCTCAGCGATTTTGACCCCAAAGCTTTGTTTTTCGACAACTTTGCCCAGGCTCTCAGTCAATTTGGAAAGGCGTTTAGCCTCTTGATCGATGTCCTTTTCTGTGGGCTTGCCCTCTTGTCCGGCGATATAGCTGTCAAGCCGCTGCTCAAGCTGCGCTTCTTCGCGTCGTCCACCACTGCGCAGTGCAAGGATGAGCATCACAACAGCCCCAATGCCCACAATAACCAGCACAATGATCAGTGGATCCATTCAGACACCCTCTCCGTCTACTCACGACCGTCTCTTGCCCCGAGACGAGACTTAACCGACTATCAGACTTAATAACGGAACCGTTCTGCAACGCCAAAGATACTAGGCGGCAAGCGGATACCAGCTTGCTCGATTTGATCCATAAACTTGGGCCGAATCCCTGTGGGCTTGAGCCGCCCGACGACCTTGCCCCCTTCAAACGCAGTCTGCTCGAACTGAAAGATGTCCTGCATCACCACAACATCACCTTCCATACCCTGTACTTCGGTGACGTTGATCACCTTGCGCGTCCCATCGCGCATCCGGGACTGCTGCACAACCAACTGCACCGCCGATGCGATCTGTTCGCGGATCGCGCGCACAGGCAAATCCATGCCGGCCATCAAACACATGGTCTCCAGACGAGACAGCGTGTCACGAGGGCTGTTGGCGTGCGCGGTCGTGAGCGAGCCATCGTGACCGGTGTTCATCGCCTGGAGCATGTCCAACGCTTCACCGCCACGGCATTCCCCAACCACGATGCGATCAGGGCGCATACGCAGGCAGTTGATCACCAGATCGCGGATCTCAACAGCACCCTTGCCTTCGATGTTGGCCGGGCGGGATTCGAGCGTCACCACGTGATCCTGGCGCAACTGAAGTTCAGCCGCGTTCTCGACGGTGATGATGCGCTCGTCCTCGGGGATAAAACCCGACAAAATATTGAGCAGCGTGGTTTTGCCCGACCCTGTGCCGCCGGACACGACAATGTTCATTCGCGCTATCACGCAGGCGCGCAAAAACTCGACCGCCTCCGGCGTAATTGAGCCGAACTGGACCAGGTTATCAATGGTCAGCGGTGTTTTGGAAAATTTACGAATCGTCAGCGTTGGACCATTGATCGCCAGCGGAGGAATAATGGCGTTGACGCGCGATCCATCGGGCAAGCGCGCATCTACATAGGGCTGGCTCTCATCGATGCGCCGCCCAAGCGGGGCTACAATGCGGTCGATAATGCGCAGTGCATGATCGTCGGTCTCAAACACGGCATTGGTTTTGACCAGCTTGCCGCTGCGCTCAACATAGATTTGCTTGGCGCCATTGACCATAATTTCCGTGACACTCTCATCAGCCAGTAACGGTTCGATGGGGCCATAGCCCAAAATTTCCGCGACAATGCTCTCAAATAATCGCTGGCGCTCGGCGCGACTGAGAATGATGCTTTCTTCGGCCAGAATTTGATCAAAGAGTTCTTCAATATGCGATCGCACTTCATCAGTTTGCGACATATCCATTTGCGGATCGATCTCGGCAATAAGCCGGTTCTGAACCCGTGTTTTGATGTCCGTATATTGATCGCGCACCGGCGACGCGGCCTGTCTGCGCACGCGAAGTTCACGCATTTTGGACGCCGATGATGCTGCGCCCGTGTCGCTACCGCCCGACGACGCCGGCTGCTGACTCCGCTCTATTCTTTTTAGCAACGACATGTCCAACTCCTAGCCTGTTTCCAAAACAGACTCAATCTCCAGACGTTGTCTTTCATTGAATAAAAAATAGCGCCTTATGAACCAGACCCGACCAAACGCTAATTGAACAGACGCCCCAGTGAAGGCCGGGATGTTGAGCTTGCCTGGTTCTCGACCGGGCTCTGCTCTTCAAACTGCTTCAGAATCGCCTCGGCAAATGCCGTCGTCTGCACAAATAGAGGCAGTCGTTTATCCATATTCGGCATGATCATATAGGGCACGCCCTGGTTGACCGATTGCAAAACAATGCGACCTTCAAACGGGATTTCAGCAAACACCTTCTTTTTGACGTTGCTCTCAATCAGGCGGATCGTCACGCCGGTGCGGGGGTCGGCCTTGTTCAAGATCAACACAAACTTGTTTGACGTATACTCTAAAGCCTCGATCAGGTCATAGAACAGGCGAATATCCTTGATTGAAGGCACATCGGGGGCAGTGATCAGGATCACCCGGTCAGCCAGATCAAAGATCGCCAGTTCCATGTCCTGCAATGTCGACCCCATATCGATCAGAACGTAATCGTACAGTTGCCTGAGTCCGTCGACGATGATCCGCACATGATCGGTGGTGATCAATTCGGCTTCTTCGGGTTTGAGTGGCGCTAACAGCACGCGCAATCCCGAAGCGTCGTGTGCGATCATCGCACTTTCGATCAAGTCCAGATCGATCTCGTCGGTCAGCCCGGCCAGATCGGTAATGCTGCGACTCTCCTTCAAATACAACGAAATGCCTACGTCGCCAAATTGCATATTGCAGTCCATCACCGCAACCTTGGCGCTGGGCTCGATCTGATGAACGGCCACCGCAAGGTTGATCAAAACCGTGGTGCAACCCACGCCGCCCTTGGGGCTGAATACAGCAATGACTTTGCCCAGATTGGTGGGGCGCAGCGAGGTAGACTCCTGGGCCGTCATCTGTGCGGCCGGCATAGCGCGCAGATGGGCCGACATTTCGTAGACCCGTCGGATCGAAGCCACCAGATCGTCGCTGCTGAACGGTTTGGTCAAAAAGTCGCTCGCGCCGGCCATCATCGAACGCCGCAAATAATCGGCCTCGCTTTGCACTGACATCATAATGATCTGTACGGTAGGCACCCGTTGCCGGATCGCTCCGCTTGCCGAGATGCCATCCAATTCGGGCATATTGATGTCCATCAACACCACGTGCGGCTGGTATTGCGCCGACATCTCGATAGCCTCTTGCCCGTTGGTGGCCGTGGCCACAACCTCGATATCTGTCTCAAAATAGAGCAACTTGCGCAAGTTCTCGCGCGTCTCAGCAACATCGTCGACGATCAAGACTCGAATGACTTGCTCAGGACTCATTAGATATTCCTCTTTGTATTTTTTTGTTAGTTGTCGTAATTATTGCTGAGGTTGGGCAGTCGACTGTTGATATTCAAGCATCGTGTCGATGATGTTGTACTTGAATTCGTTTTCAGGCACCGTCGCCAGCTTGGGCGGCAGCGAGATGGCGAACCGATCCAGCATATACTTCAAGGTCACCGCTTCCGTGCTATAGATATCCTGATCGATCGCCGAACGCATCACCAGGTCGATCGAAGCGTTGCTTTCCAGCACCCACTTGAGCACCAGGGCGTCCTGCGGATCGACCACCAGGGTAATCACCCGGATGTCGGTCAACTGCACGGCGAGGTTTTGGGCCGCCGGCGCGGCAGCTTCGCCATCGCCTTCAATCACCTGAGTCACCGCGGTATCGGTCTGGCCTTCAGTTTCCTGCGCGCTGGGAGCAACCACTGTAATATCCGGCTCGGTCCACATACCTACACCCAAGACCAACGCGTTCTGCACCGTGTACTGGCTGACCAGCCGCGGTATCTGCTCACCGGTGGCCTGGCATCCCGCTTCCATACACACTTCGGGATCGCCTATCCAGGCAACCGGCAGTTTGGACTGCAGGTTTTGCTCCACATCCACGACCAGGAACGAGATCAGCACATCGACCCGATCGCCCGGTTGCAAGGCATTGGCCACCGTCGACAGCGCCTTGACCGGTATCGCATACGCCACCCGGCCTTTGGGAACGGCCAATGAGAACTCGGAGCCCTCGCCCTGAAAGACCACCTTGACCTTGGAAGCGTTCACCGGGCGATGCATCGGGATTTCGACCCGCGCCGTCATTCCCACCACATCTTCCAGGTTATAGATTGGATCTTCCGGAAAAGGAAAAGCCGGATCATTGATCGGCCACTCGCGGATCTCGACCGCATCCGGCGGAATGCGCATACCGCGCGGAATCGTCTGCAGTGCAACGACGACACGTTCGGTAATTACCTCCGGGGTGGGTGTTGGGACGCCGCCATCAACTTGCGGCGGCGGTTGTTCTCCACCGCCCGGCAAACCACCCCTCAGCAACAACAATGCGCCAATGCCAACGACCAGGATCAGAATGAGAACGATAAAAACGATAAGGAACGTGCGTCGCCGGTTCATTGTAACCCTCCTGACATAACGTGCGGGATGTACATACCTTACCTTATAATATACCACTTACGGGGAAATTGTCAAGGGGCGACGATCACTTTATGTATAGCCAAAATGTCACGCTCTCACCAGGCATTGCCCAATGAAACAAACTTCCCGGAAGCAAGCGCAATGCCCACCTCCGGGAAGACTGAAAAAGTAGGCGCGGTTTCAATACCGCGCACTCTTTTGTACCATAAAACATCTCCGCGCTATGGAAAGCGCGGCTACTCTCCTGGAAAGCGTGGCTCTCCTAGTCGATCAGGCGCAGCAGAATCTGGTCGGCGATCTGTTGAAAGATCGCGTCAAGCTGCTTGGGATCCACCGCGGCATAATAGACACCGCCGGTGCGGTCGGCAATCTCTTCCAAGATCGCACGATCGGCGCCGCCGCCCAGGCCGATGGTATAGACGACGATGCTGTTGCGGTAGGCCACGTCGGCGTAATAGATCACGCAGTCTTTGGCCGTGCCCGAATCGCCATCCGGCCACTGGTTATCGCTTTGGCACGGATCGCTGCCGCTGGGAATGACGTTGGCCACGCCGTCGGTGAGCAGCAGCATCACCTTGACCGCATTGGGCCGGCCATAGTGCCCCGTGCCGGTGCCCAACGCGACGATGCCCTCGCGCATCCCTTCGGCCATGTTCGTGCCTGCATACGGAACCATTTTCTCGATCGCCCAGACGATGCTGCCGTGTGTCACATCGTCCGACCGGTGGCCGCTGGTGTTAGGATGGTCGTAACACCACTCCCAGGCCGGGTCGGGGCCGGTCTGGGGGTCCCAGACGCCCAGATACCCATCCGGCATACGGTCGGTG
>JAFGEY010000161.1 GCA_016931365.1 Anaerolineae bacterium | reverse complement strand
GCGCGGCGCAGGTAATCGCCCTGCACCTGCTCGCTGACCGCCGCCCATTTGACCAGCGATCGCTCGCGTGTGTCGGTAGTCCAACCCATTTTGGTCACCACCCACTGCTTTCTGATCTGCCGCTCAGGTGCCAAGGTGTAATCGTGCAGCACTTCGACGGAGCGGAAGCCCCAGGTGGTGTTCAATTCGCGCGTGGCCGGATAATAGTTGTTCAGATCGCCGTTAGCCAGCTCGTCGGGTGAGTTCTCCGGCGCGGCCTTGAAACCAAGCGCCTCCACACCCCACACGTCACAGACAAAGGGCGCTTGGGTCTCTTCATACAAGA
This sequence comes from Anaerolineae bacterium, assembly GCA_016931365.1. The sequence goes on along the minus strand of JAFGEY010000161.1, from coordinate 5,715 downwards.
TGCGCAAAAACTCGCGCGGCGGGATCGACGACCAGTCCCACTGCGCCGTCTGCACCAGGCCGCCGGAGATGATCATCGCGTTCGGGTCTTGCTGCTTGGTGTACCAGTAGGCGTTGCGCAGCATCTCGGCGTAGCGCTGCGGGTTGGGACTCTGGCCACCCCAGTTCTGGCTGACGTTTGGCCCGGGCCAGATTTCATAGGCGCGCACCAGCCCCTTGTAACGTTTGGCGATAGCCGCCATAAAATCGGCGATGTCGGCCATGTTGCGCGGCGGGTTGTTGAGCGGATAGCCGTCGGCGGCCCATTCCGGTTGGAGTGAGATGGCAATCGCCAGGTCGAGGTTATACTTGGCAACCATCCCCACCACGCGGTCAGCTTCGGCCCAGTCAAACTTGCCCTTCCCGATTTCAATGTCGCGCCAGGGGAAGACCTGCTTGACCCAGGTAAACCCGGCCTGTTTGACCAATCGCAGGTCGCGGTCGGTGATGCAGTCGCCCGCTTTCCAGACATTGACGATCATCCCGTATTCCGGGCTGCTCATTTGCAGTGGTTTGACCGGGCCGGGCGACGGCAAGGGGACCGCCCCCAACGGGATCGCCGTCATCGTGGGCAAGATGCAGGGCTGCGGCGTTGGCGTACCAGCGATTGGCGGCGGAGTACAAGACCCGACCGGGGTAGCTGTCACGGCAGAGGCGGCTTTGGTGGGCGTCGGTGTGGCAGTAGGCGCGGACGTTCCCGGCATCTTGGTAGGGGTAGGCGTCGCCGTTGGCCCGGCCGGCGTGGGCGTCGGCGCGTCCTGCACGCCAGGGATGTACAACGTCTGGCCGACGACGATCAACGATGGGTTGGTAAGGTTGTTGATCTGGGCCAGCGTCCACGAACTGACGCCGTAACGGCAGGCGATGTTGGCCAGCGTATCGCCGGAGCGAACCGTGTAATAAAAGCCTTCGGCAGGCAGCGTCCCGGTTTCGCCAGGAATCAACAGCACCTGACCCACATAGATGTACGACGGATTGACCAACTTGTTGAGCTGGACAATGGCATCGACGGTGGTGCGATAGCGCACGGCCAGCGAACTCAGCGTGTCACCCGACTGAACGATGTGGCGAATCGCGTTCGCCGGCGTCTCAGTCGGACCGGGCGGTATGGGAATGATCAACCGCTGCCCGACATAGATGCGGTTTGGGTTGGCGATATTGTTGGCGGCGACGATGGCATCCACCGTTACGCCATACCTGGCCGCAATACCGGTCAGGTTTTCGCCCCATTGCACCACGTGCACCACCGGGCCGTACTCGGGTGGCGCAGCGCCCACGACCATCGGCCATGCAAGCAGCAGCACGATCACTGCCGCACTGGCCCATACCATTCGACTAGATATTCGGTTCATCTAAAGCCTCCTTTGGCGCCGCACAGCGGCGGCAGCAGCAAAAGGGTCAACTATGTGAGATGGACGCACTCTACTCTGATCATGATTTTATCAGAAACTTGGAATTATGTCAAGATAGAATGACATAATCAAAGGCAATAATTCCAACATGGGCGCAAGCTTGACATGACACCCGTTGTATGCTAAGCTTGCATCCAGTTTGAACCTGGAGGCCATTGAATTGAACACTGCACAGCTTTATCAATCGATCACGCCGCGTTACCCGGAGCTACAAGGCCAGGTTGCCGTTGTCACCGGTTCCAGCCAGGGTATCGGCAAAGGCATCGCCATTCGACTGGCACGCGAGGGGATGAAGGTTGTCGTCAACAGCCGCACGCCGGAAACAGTACGGGCGACGACGGCTGAACTGCAAAACCTTGGCGCCGACGTGATCGGCACTCCGGCAGATATGGGCACTACAGAAGGGGTTAACACGCTGTTTGACGATACGTTGCGGGCTTTTGGCACTGTCGATTTACTGGTCAACAACGCGGCCATCCTCGCCCGCAAGCACTTTTTTGACGTGGAGGAAAGCCTGCTCGATGCAGAACTGGCAGCCAACGTTCGCGGGCCGTACCTGTGCGCCTGCCGCGCTGCCGCAGCGATGAAAGACAAAGGCGGCAGCATCATCAACATCAGTTCGATCGGCGGCGCACGTGCCCACTGGCGGGGCCTGCCCTACGACGTGACCAAAGGAGCCATCGACGCGATGACCCAGGCCATGGCCCTGGAATTGGCCGAGTACAACATCCGCGTCAACGGCATCGCGCCAGGGCCAATTACCACCGAGCGGTGGGCGCTTCGCGATCCCGATCAAGTGCGGGAAGTGACCGATCGCGTGCCGCTGCGCCGGTTCGGCACGCCGCTGGACGTGGCCGGGCTGGTCGCCTTTCTGGCCTCGAATGACGCCGGTTACATCACCGGCGAAACCATCGCCGTCGACGGGGGCGTGCTGGCCCAACTGTCGCCACGCGGCCAACCGATCTAGGTTCGAGGGAAACAGAGGAGCCAGTAGACAAGGGAAGGACTGGTATGAGCAAAAGGAGGAAAAATGTCACAGTGTATGAAGCGTAGACTATCACGACGCCATTTTTTACAGGCGTTGGGTGCGGTAGCCGCCGGCGCACTCGTTACGGGCTGTAAGCCGACAGCCACGCCATTTCAGGCCCAGACCAACCAGTCCGGCGACGCAAAATCCCAAGTGGCGATCGCCCACGCCACCAGCTATGATCGCCAGTTGATCCACGACCGCGTGCGCGACCTGCTCGACAGCATCGGTGGGTTAGGCGATCTGATCAAATCAGGCGACCGGGTGGCGATCAAGACCAACCTGACTGGCGGGGTCAGCGCCAGACCATTGAAAGGCTACCACCCCATCGACAGCTATATCACCCACCCCGAAGTCGTCCGCGCGCTGTGCGGCTTTGTGCGCGATGCGGGAGCCAAAGAGGTGCTCATTGTCGAAGCCGCCTACGAGTGGGAGTCGTTCACAGAGTGGGGCTATGAAGAGGCGGTCAAAGACGTGGATGCGACGTTGATTGACCTCAACGACACCGCGCCTTACACCGACTTTGCCGCCACGCCTGTGCCTGAAGGCCGTTTCGTGTACAAAGACCTGGTGTTCAACCACCTGCTCGAAGAGGTCGATGCCTTTATCTCGGTCTCCAAGCTCAAGTGCCATTACTGCTGCGGGGTCACTCACACGATGAAAAACCTGGTCGGTCTGGTGCCGCTCCAGTTTTACACGCTGAACAAGGGCGACACCTATCGCTCGGCCTTTCACGGCACCGACGAGCAGATGGGCACCCGCCTGCCGGGCGTGATCATGGACCTCAACCGCGCGCGCCCGATCCACCTGGGGCTGATCGACGGGATCAAGACCACCGACGGCGGTGAAGGGCCGTGGATCGAGACGATGTCGGCGGTGCAGGCCAACGTGCTGCTGGCAGGCAAAGATGTGGTCGCCACCGACGCCGTCGCCACCGCGGTGATGGGCTTTGATCCGACCACGGATATGCCCAACCCGCCTTTTTTGCGCGCCCAAAATCACCTCAACATGGCCTATGATCTCGGCCTGGGCACCAACCGCCTGGAAGAGATCGAGGTGATCGGCGCCGCCATCGCCGATGTGCAGACCCATTTCGAGCCGTGCTGGGATAGCTAGAATCAATCTTGCCGGGTGATTGCTCAACCTGCGTCCTCACCCTGACCGTGATCATTTACGCCGTCAACGTCCTCGCCTATGCGGCGCGGCTGGCGGGCATCCGCACGCGGCGGCCGGCACAGGCAAGCTCGCTGTACAACCTGCTGGCGCTTTCCTCACGGACGGCGCATGCCCCGCAAGCGACACTGCTGGCCGGGCTGGTCGATCGGGCGGCGTCGGTGGACACGGTCGATCAACTGACGGCAACGCTGCGTTTTGTGCTGCTGGGTGCAGCCGTGGGCATTGTCATCGGTGCGGGGTTGATCCCTTCATTGGCGCGCCTGCTGGCTCGGGGCGTCGACTCTTAAAGCACGCGGTTCGATCCCGCGCGTGGTGCTGCACGGTTTGAGCGTCGAAGGACTGCCGCAGGTGTGGAGCCAGATCAAGCGTCCGCGTACCAGCGCTGTTCGCTATGCGTAAAAACATCGCCCCGGCCGGTGGTGGATTGCGATCACTATTGTCGTCGCCGCGCTGAATGCCATCGCCGCGCCGGCAGCGCAGGCATTGGCGGCTGTAGCGAGGTTGTTGGTCTGACTCGCACAGCAGGTATGGAAACCTGCCCTACCGCCAGGCGATCATACCTTCCTGGTGCAGCGCGCCGATCCAGTCGACGGCGGCTGTGCCGCACTGCCCCTGAATCTGGCGCAGGGTCAGCGCGCCGTCCAGCCGGTCGAGCCAGGGCAGGCGCGCGGCGGAGACGGGCACTGCCGCGCCTTTGTTGAGCAAAACAATCGTCTCCGGCTCGTCGCACCGCACAAACGCACCGACCGGGCACAGTCCGCCCCAAAGACGCAACTCCGGTCCGACGGATGGCACAAGTGATGACAGCGGCGCAGCGATTAACGGGTCTTGCACCGCACCAACCAGCATCGCCTGGGCACGACAGCCGCCGTGACAGGCAGCAAAGGCGGCACAAGCGGCGCATCCGTCCGGCAGCATCCCGCGCCAGTGCCGCATCGCCGCACTGTGCCACACCACCTCGACCGGCTGCGCAGTCAAATCTCCGGCGATCAGCGGCGCGTGGTTGCAGGGCCGCAGCCGCCCCCACGCATCGACGGTGGCAAACGTGCTCCCCGCCGTACACCCTCTGGACGAAGAAGCCTCAAAACAGTGCGGAATGCAGTTGCCAAAGCGGATCGGCTGTCCCCCGGCGCGCAACAATTCGACCGCCGCCATCGCCCGGCGCAACTGCGCTTCGTCGGGCGTCAAAGCGAGGAGCGGCGCGCCGATCAGGCGGTTGACGACCAGGTGGTTGGCCCCCAGGTGCAGGGCCAGGTCGAGCGTCTCTTCAATCCGGTTGAAATTCTCCCGATTCACGACGACGCTCAGCGAAACATCCAGCCCGGCATCGACGGCGCGGCGAATGTTGCCGGCCGTCTGCTCGAAAGAGCCGGGGACGCCGCTGAACGCCTCGTGCGCGGCGGCGTCGGGGCCGTGCAGGGAGATCAGAAAGCCTTCAAAATGCGCTAGGCCGGACAAAAGCCGCAGCAGGCTGTCCGATTCGTGCCAGCGCCCGTTGGTGAACAATGTAAAGGGAATGCCCAGCGCGTCGATGTGGCGGGCGATGGCTTCGAAATCGGGGTGGAGTGTCGGTTCGCCGCCGGTGAGTTTGAACTGCTGCGCGTGCGCGGCCAGGGATGAGATCAGGGTCTTCCAGCCCGAGACGTCTAGCGGCGGGCTGGAAACCCGCCCTAGATGGTCAAAGACGTTGCCGCAGCCGGGGCAGGCGTTGTTGCACTCGGGCGTCAATTCCAGGTAATAGGCCGCCGGCAGCGACAATACGGGGATCGCCGCGCCGTCGGTGGGACAGGCGCACTGGCAGTCGCAGGCGCAGTCGGCGCACGCCGTATTCCGATTCCCCCGATCAGCAGGATTGTCGGTCAAAATGACGGTCATCCTATCCTCCTACACGATCTGAAAAATTAAGCACCTGCTGACAGAGAAGCTGCAAGGCGCGCAAGGCGTCGTTTTTGTTCGCGTCTTGAATGACCTCCAGAATGCCCTGGGCCAGCGCGCGAACCGATTCATGCGGCACTTCCGGATCCAAAAAGCGGTCGTTCAGGCGGTCGAAAAAGCGTTCCGG
>JAFGEY010000160.1 GCA_016931365.1 Anaerolineae bacterium | reverse complement strand
TCCGCAATGGAACTACACGATTCATCCTCGGGCACATCCGCCCCCTGCTTGACGGGTGCGGGAAGTTATATTTTTATGAACCCTTAGTATAACCCCAAACGCGCGTTTTGTCAAAAATAAACGGCGCTGCTGGAATTAACCTTGATGCCCGTAAACAAGCCCAACATCAGGTCACAAGCTCCACCTTGAGCGCGTCGAGCACCAGTTGGATGGGGTTGATCAGCGTCGCCATATCCGACCCGGCAAAGAGCAACCCCATCACGTTGCCCTGCATGTCCAGCACCGCTGAACCGGAATCGCCGCCCGCGCTCATGCGCGTGGCCATCCATTGATCGACAAAGGTCACCGGCTGTCCGCCGTAATCGATCTGCACCGTCACGTCGATTTGGGTGATCTGGCCGGTGGTGTAGCCGGTGGTGCGCCCGGTTTTTTGCACCTTCATCCCCAGCGCACCCCCGCTGATGCCCTTGGGCCGCCCGATCTCCAAAATCTCGGGCCTGACCAGATCGGACGAGAGCGGCCTGGCGATGGCGCAATCAACCGTGTTTTCAATCGCCCTGGCCCGGGTGACGTTCAGCCGGTTGGTCGAACCAAAGAATTTGGCGAGCGAGTTGATCAGGTCAGCGAGCAGCTTGGCCCACGAACGGCCAGGCTGCTGAACGCCCGTTTGCAGCGGCACCCAGTCTTCCAGCGTGGCGATCTGATCGTCAAGCGTTCCGCCGTCGTATGGCCCCGGCTGGACGATCGGATCGCCTTTGCTGGCTTTGTTGGTGTTGGCGAGGACGTGATTGTTGCTAAGGATGAACACCTGCTCGCCGCGCCGCACCAGACAACCCAGGGTGCCCGCTGTCACCCCGATATGCCCGCATGAAATGCCCGGTATCGCCGGGCGATACTTTTGTTTGGGGTCGGCCTGCTGGGCGACGAAAACGCCCGTCTCTTGCACGTCGGTCTTGAACGAGTCGAGCATCTTGGGTACCAGGTCGGCCGCGCTGAGCTGCGACTTGGGCAGTTTTTGGCTCACCGAAACGACGATGCACGGCTCGTCGGTCAGCACGCCGTCGGTTTCCTTGAGCCCAACGCCGCAGGCGACGACATTTCTGCTTTGGAACAGCTCGGTCAGATAGCGCTGCTTGACCCGCGCAATCGAAATCAGGTCTGGAATCAGTCCCGGAATCAACATTTCAGTTCACCCCTTCGGCACGCAGCGTGCCCACCTCTTTGACGTCCACCACAACCCCGTCCAGTTCGCGCGGGATGATGTCGCGCCTGCGCAATTGGTCGAGCGGCAGTTTTTGACGCACCATCACGCTCAAAGCGAGTTGATCGGTGACCTGTCCACCTACCTCACGAAACCCGATGCCAACGCCGACGACGTTCTGCTTTTTCATCAATTTTCGCTCATACCTGGCTTTGACGGCGCGAATGCGGGCCATTTCTGCTTGTGCGTCCATTGCTCCCTCCTTGCCCCGGACCCGACCGCTCATTTCGAGGTAACTGCTCAACCTGCGCCAGTCGAGTAGCCGCCGCGCTCTTGGCGGCGACGTATCGAAACCAGGCAGACTATGCAACAAAGGCGCTCACTTGGTCTCGATATGGGCCTGCAAACTCGCAAACTCTGCAGGGCTGGTCAGTTCTCAAAAACGTGTGGGCTTGTCAGCCGCTTTTTAGACAGGATGATCAAGATGGACAGGATTTTTGTCCGCTGGCATGGGCTGGCTCATCCTGTAAATCCTGTCTGGAATGGAGAACTGAACGACCCTGTCAAACTCTGCGAGTTTGTGCGAGTTCGATCACTTTGGCTGAACTGTTATGTTTTGAGTATAACACAAAGCAAAGCGAGTTGCAATCATGTATTTGGCGTGAATGTTACGTGAAAATACCTTGATAGTCATGTAATCATGTGATATAATATTTATCGTGTACATTATGTATACAATTTCTTGTTGTGATGGTATGGGGGGCGCTAGGGTGAGACCGGGTTGCTGGGCCCCCGTGGCTACCTCTTTCCTCAGTCTTTTCTCCTAGAGGATGCGCGTCGGCAGGCTCTGCTCCAAGTGGCGCTGTTTTTGAAATGACCAGTCTTTTCTTTCAATGTCAGTCAGAAAAAACAACAAAACAGATTTTCCCCAAATCCTTTTTGTTATGTTGACTTGTTGGTCGTTGGCGGAGTATAGAAAAGAACATGGACACAGCGGCTGTCAGTTTGAAACGGGTACGCAAAACAACGCAGACACGCACACATAAGGCTTCACCGGACGAGCTATTGCTCGTACTTGACGACGACGAAGAAGACGATGTGTCAGAGGAACTAGACTTTGATGATCAAGATGTCGATATAGATTCCCTGGATGATGGGCCTATACACCTGAAAGGAGTTCAAGTGGATGACTCGGTAAGTATGTATTTGAAAGAAATCAGTCAGGTGCCACTGCTCACGGTTCAGGAAGAGATCGATCTGGCAACTCAAGTTGAGCATGGCAAGTTGGCCGAGAAAAAGCTGTCCCAAGCCGTGGACGAAGAGCAGCGCGAACAACTTGTGCACGAGATCGACGCCGCAGAAAAAGCGCGGCGTCATATTATCGACGCCAATTGCCGGTTAGTGGTCAGCATTGCCAAGCGGTACACCGGACGCGGTGTTTCCTTTCTCGATTTGATCCAGGAGGGCAATCTGGGGTTGATCCGTGCGGTAGAAAAGTTTGATTATCAGCGCGGCTTTAAATTCTCCACCTATGCAACTTGGTGGATTCGCCAGGCGATCACCCGCGCGATCGCCGACCACGGGCGCACGATCCGCATTCCAGTGCACATGTACGAGCGGATCAACAGGTTTACGCACGCGTCACGCAAACTGGTACAGGAACTGGGGCGCGAACCGGTGGTGGAAGAACTGGCCATCGAGATGGAGATGTCGGTACCCAAGGTCGAGCAAATTATGCGCGTGGCCCAGAAATCGCTGTCTCTCGAAATGCCGATCGGCGAAGAAGAAGATGGACATCTGGGTGACTTTATCGAGGACGAGTCGGAGCCACCGCCGATGGAATTGGCGACCCAAAATCTGCTTCGTGAAGAGGTGTCTGGTGTGGTTGGCTCTTTGACGCCCAGAGAAGGCCGCGTCGTGCAGTTGCGCTTTGGCCTCAAAGATGGGCACGCGCACACGCTGGATGAAGTGGGCAAAAAATTCGGCGTGACCCGTGAACGCGTTCGCCAGATCGAGGCCCGCGCGCTGCGCAAGCTGCGCCATCCCCGGCACTGCCGCAAGTTACAGCCGTTCCTCGATTGAATGAATGCTGCCGGTGGTTGCAAGCGCCGCCTGAGAATTCCCTTCTCAGGCGGCTTTTCTTTTGACTGTCGCTCTTGGCTCGGTCATGCCCAGCGAAAAGACCAAGGCCGCGCCGGTCAAGTGGGACAACTTTTACCCCGGCGCAGCATGATGATTTCGGCCAAAATACTCACCGCGATCTCGGCCGGGGTCTGCGAGCCGATGTTTAGCCCGATGGGCGAATGCACGCGCGCGATCCGTGCTTCGTCGATGCCGTCGGCGCGCAGGTGATCGAATATCGTCGCCGCTTTGCGCCGGCTGCCGATCATTCCAACATAGGCCGCGGGCGAGTCGATCACGGCGCGCAAGGCGTCTTCGTCGTAGGCATGTCCGCGAGTGACGATGACGATGTGCGTGTTCGGGGCGATTGATATGCTTTTTAACGTTTCGACAATATCGCCTGTCAAACGCCGATCGGCGTGGGGGAAGCGCTCCTGCGCAACCATCTCTTCCCGATCATCGATGACGGTGACGCCAAAGCCGCACATCGCGCCGATCTCGGCAGTGGGCTGGGCCACGTGCCCGCCGCCGACGATGAGAAGGGCCGGCCGGGGCACAATCGCGTCAATAAACACATCGGCTGTGCCGCCACAGATGCCCACATCGCCCTCGGCGGGTTCGATCAGGTCAAAATGTGCCATCTGAGACTGTCCCTGCCGGAGTGCCTCGATCGCCTTTTCGATCACCACGGCCTCCATCTTGCCTCCGCCAACGGTGCCTGCGATGCGCCCGTCGGCGTAAATGAGCATCTTGGCGCCCACCTCGCGCGGCGTCGAGCCTTGAACTTGAACCACCGTTGCCATGGCTACGCTGTGTCCCTGTTCGCTGGCCTCTGAGACAAGCTGATACAGGTTTTCCATATCTTATCCTTGAATATGTTCTGGCGATTGGATGTAAGCGCGGATTTTACCCGATACATAGTCAGAGGGCAAATGGAACAGAGTGGTCCTGTCGGGGAGGGGAATGGAGCGCGTGCTCAGGGAGTCAGTTCGTCCAGCCAGGCCAAAGAGTGTTCAATTTTCAGCGCTTGCAGCATGGCCTCGTCGATGGCCTGGGCGACGGGCAAGGTGAATGTGAAAACGGTGCCCGAACCTTCTTCGCTTTCGACCGAGATTTTGCCACCATGGGCTTCAATCAGTTTTCTGCTAATGTACAGACCCAGGCCGGTGCCGACCGTGTGCCGGATCGCGTCGCGCTCGACGCGGCTGAACTGATCGAAAATGTGCGGTAGCTGGTGAGCCGGGATGCCCACGCCATTGTCGCTGACCGAGATGTTGACCATGTTGGTCGACGCGTCCAGGTGTGCCGAAAGCTGGACGCGGCCGGTGTCGGGCACGTATTTGATCGCATTGCCGATCAAGTTGATCAGAATCTGGACTACGCGCTTGGGATCGCCTTGGACGGCAGGCAGATCGGATTCGATGTGCGAGTGAACCTCGATCATCTTTTTCTGCGCCATCGGCTTGACTACATCCAGCGCATATTCAAGCACCGACGGCAGGCTGATCGGTTCGGGCAGGATGTTCAAGCGCCCATCTTCGAGCCGCGAGATGTCCAAAATATCGTTCACCAGGTCCAACAAGCGCTGGCTGCTGTCTTTGACTACACTCAGCATACGGACTTGATCGGCCGATAGATTGCCGTCAAGCGCGACCAAATCGACATACCCTACGATAGAGGTCAGCGGGTTGCGCATCTCGTGATTAATGATCGCAAAAAAGGTCATCTTGATGCGATCCAGTTCGCGCAATTCTTGGTTTGCCTTTTCGAGGTCTTGAGTGCGCTCGGCGACCAGCTCTTCCAGGTGATCCATCTGGGCCTTGGCTTTGGACACGTACAGCCGGAAGGCATAGATAGTCAGGGCCATAGGCAAGAAAAAGACCACCAATCCAAGCACTCCGGCGATCTGGTATCCCACGGCCAAACCGCTACCGCCAATGACCATGCTGAGGATGTTCATTGGTATGGCCCAGGATACATTTTGTCGCCAGATCTGGAAGGCGGGTTGTTTGATTTGCAGCGAGATGGCCCCAACAACAATAGCCGAATTGAGCAGTTCGGTCAGGATGGCAGCGACGATGCCAGGTAGCAGGTTGGAGATGTGCAAAGGCTGTCCTATACGTCCACCGAGGGTGACATAGGCCAGGCCGGCCAGGGCAATTGCCAGGCCGTTCGCAGCCATATTGAAAAGAAGGCGTTGAACAATCGGCGTGCCGCTGTGACGGCCGTGACGCCAATTGCCAATTGCCGTCACCAGTGTTGTTGTCAGACCGCCGGTGATGCCGACCAGCGCTGCCGGAGCGATACCAAACAACAGCAGACTGGCAAATGTCACCGCCGACGACATCGAAAAGGCGATTTGCGGATCGATGGCCTGACTGGTTGTCAGTTCACTGAGGATGACCAGAGCGATGAACAGCGTCGCTGCAGGTAGTGTAGGAGAGAGGTTCAGCAGAGAAAAGCCTAACAAAACGAGGCCCAGTGCCGACACGATGGCGGTATAAGTCGCCAAAGGAATGTGCTTGATTATGGGGGTCTTGTAATCCGAACTCAATTGTTGTACCTGCTGTCCAGAAATTTCCCCCCACAGCATCGATTGTGCCACAAAAGCACGCCTTTTATGAACGCGAGGGGATCTCGAATCGGTGCGTCATTTCGTGCTTATCTGATCACCAGCGGCATATACACGCGAAACGGCCTGTCGTCTGCCCAGGTGGGATAAGGTACGCTGGATGTGGACGTGTCTACACCCGCAATCCATGACGTGTTGCCGGCCCACGACCAGCCGCCAGCCCACGACCAGCCGCCAGCCCACGACCAGCCGCCAGCCCACGACCAGCCGCCAGCCCAC
>JAFGEY010000159.1 GCA_016931365.1 Anaerolineae bacterium | reverse complement strand
CCGATCACCAGCCTGATCGCCTGCTGGATGGTCAAACGCAAATCGTAGGCGGCAAAACTTTGGCCACCTGCGCAACTTTTCTCATTCCATTGATGTTACAATGAGCGCGCTGCCATATATTTACCGAACAGAAGGCTACAATGTCCGTCATCACCGTTCAAAATCTGAGCAAAACCTTCCAGGTCAAAGGAAAGGCCGCCGGCGTGAAAGCCAGCTTCAAGTCGCTGTTCCGCCCGCAGACGAGCGAAATCCACGCCGTCAAGGGGATCAGCTTTGACGTGCAAGAGGGCGAGCGCGTGGCCTTTATCGGCCCCAACGGCGCGGGCAAAAGCACGACGATCAAGATGCTGGTCGGCATCCTCTTTCCCACCGACGGGCAAGCGTCGGTGCTGGGGAAGGTGCCCTGGCGGGAGCGCGAAAAGCTGGCCTACCAGATCGGCGCGGTGTTTGGGCAAAAGTCGCAGTTGTGGTATCACCTGCCGCCGCAAGATACATTCGACCTGCTGGCGCGCATCTATGAGCTGGCCTGGGATGGCTACAAAAAGCGCCTGGCGCAGTTGGTCGATCTGTTCGAGATCGGCGATCTGATGGCCACGCCAGTGCGCAAGCTCAGCCTGGGCCAGCGTATGCGCTGCGAGATCGCCGCATCGCTGCTGCACGGGCCGCGCATCCTCTTTCTCGACGAGCCGACGATCGGCCTGGACGTGGTGGTCAAGCACCGCATCCGCGAGTTGATCCTGCGCCTGAACGAGGAGGAAAAGGTGACCGTTTTTCTCACCTCGCACGATGCCGGCGACGTAGAGCGGCTCTGCCGCCGGGCGATGGTGATCAACCACGGCGAGGTCATTTACGACGGCAAGGTGTCCACCCTCAAACGCGATTACATCCGCAGCAAGACGGTGTCGCTCAAGCTGGGCGAGCCTTTTGACGGGTTCGAGATGGAGGGCGTGACCGTGCTCAAGGCCGCCGGCTCGGGCGTCGGCGTCAAGCTGGAAGTGGATACGGCCACGGCGGGCATCGATCAGGTGATCGCCCGGCTGATGGCGCGCTATCCCATCCTCGATATGACCGTCGAAGATCCGCCGATGGAGCAGGTGATCGCGCATATCTATGGGGAAGAAGCAAACGTCAAGCGTCAAACGTGATGCGTTGACGTTTGACGTTTCACGAATTATCTTGATTAGGTCTTTTTATGCTCAAATATCTTTCCGTTCTGAAAATTGACGCCCGCCAGCAGTTGGCTTACCGCGGCGAGTTCTTGATGCGCGGCACGATGATCGCTATGTTTATGCTCATCTTTGTCGCGCTGTGGAACAGCGTCTATGCGATCCAGGGCGCGGGCGAGATGGCGGGCTTTCGGCTGTCGCAGGTGATCTGGTACCTGGCGATGACCGAGACGGTGATCCTTTCCGGCTCGCGCATCTTTGTCGAGATCAGCGAGGCGGTAAAAAGCGGCGACCTGGCCTACACGCTGGTGCGGCCCTACAGCTATGTCGGCTTTCAGATCGCGCACTCGCTGGGGTTGTCCCTGCCGCGCCTGGCGCTCAATTTTGGCGTGGCGACGCTGGTCATTCTGCCCCTTGTGCGCTGCATCGAGACGACCTGGGCCGGGTTGGCCGGGTTCCTGGTGCTCGCGCTGGCCGGGCTACTCCTCGACGCGATGATCGCTGTCTTGATCGGCCTGGGCGCGTTTTTCATCGAGGACGTGCTGCCGATCTATTGGATTTACAGCAAACTGTTGATGAGCATTGGCGGGATGTTTTTACCGCTCGAGATGTTCCCTGCCTGGCTGCGGCAGATCAGCGCCGTTTTGCCTTTCCAGTTCATCATCTATGCCCCGGCGCGTACCTTTGTCGATTTCGATCTGGCGTTTTTTCTGCGCGCGCTGGCTGGACAGGGAATTTACATCGTGGTTGTCGCTGTGATTTTGTCGCTGGTCTGGCGGTGGGGGCGGAGAAGAGTGACGGTGCACGGCGGGTGAGCGGTGGGTGGTGCGAACACGCGGTGTTTGAGGAGGTTAGGTGGTTGGGTGGTTGGGTCGGCGGTCTGTTGTCGGTGGTCGATGGATGGTGAGATGAAAAAAACATTCTCTCTGATTTGGGGCTATGCGCGTCACAACCTGATGTCGGCGATGGAGTATCGCGCGGCGTTTTTGCTCCAGGCGTTCGGGATGGCGTTGAACAATGTAATTTTTCTCTTTTTCTGGTGGGTGCTGTTCACCCGCCTGCCCGACATTCGCGGCTGGACGATGGAGATGGTGGCGACCATTTTCGGGCAGGTCGCGCTGGCATTCGGCTTGGCGAATGCAGTTTTCGGCAATTGCATGCGCATCGCCAGCACTGTCGTCACCGGCGATCTCGACTATTACCTGGCTTTGCCCGCCGATCCGCTGATTCACCTCATCGTCTCGCGCACCAGTTTTTCGGCCTGGGGCGATGCGATCTCGGGTGTCGGCATTTACCTGTTTTTCGTGCCGGACAGCCTGATCAAACTGCCGCTGTTCCTGCTCTACGCGCTTTTCGGCGCGCTGATTTTCGTCGGCTTTGCGGTGATCGTCGGATCGCTGGTCTTTTTCGTCCGTCAGTCGGAGGATGTGTCGGGTTATTTGTATAACGCGATCATTACTTTTAGTCTCTATCCAATCGACATCTTTCCGCAGGTGGTGCGCCTGTTGCTTTACACCTTGATCCCGGCAGCGATGGTCGGTACGTTCCCGGCGCGGTTGCTGTTTGAGTTTCGCTGGTCGGGGCTGCTGGGGCTGGTGGGGTTTACGGCACTGATTTTGGGTGCCGGTTACGCACTGTTCAACCTCGGCTTGCGGCGTTATGAATCGGGCAACCGGGTGATGGTGAGGGGATAGGTTTTTATTTCCCCCTGACGAACTTTTTTCCCTCGATCTGCATGCAATGTGTATGGGCCAATCTTGTTATTCGAGGTAGGAGGAAAAAATGAACGGGAAAAAAGTGTGTGGTCTGCTGTTCCTGGTCTGCCTGATGGCCTGCCAGTCCCCGACCGTGTCTGTTATATCCTCTATCGCAACGCCCACGCCGAGCGAAGCCATGCGACAGGATGCACAAGAATATGCCAGGTTGTTCGGTGTGGATATCGATGAAGCGCTGCGACGCTTGCAGTATCAGGACGAGATCGGCGAACTCTATGCTGCGCTGGAGGCCAACGAGGCGGAGACCTTTGCCGGGTTGTGGCTCGAACACGAACCGGTGTACAAAATCGTTGTCCGCTTTACGCGCGATGGGCAAGCCACGATCCGCCCTTATCTCGAGGGCAAGGCGTTCGCTCACCTTGTTGAGGTGCGCGAAGGGCAGTTTACGCAAGCTGAATTGGAGGCGATCCTGAACCAAACGCTGCGCGAGTTGGATAAACTTGACTTTGACGTGACATGCCTTCTCGACGTACAGCGCAACCGGGTCGAGATTTGGGTGTCCGACCAGGCTTGGTTTGAGGGTGAACTGCGCCGCGCAGATGTGAACCTTCTGGAAGGCGTTGTACTGGTCGAAAAAGAAGGCGCGTCGACGGCCTGCGACAAGGACCTGCTGCTCACGCCGCCTGTGCCGGGTATCGCCTTTCCGCGCCAAAAGCCGGTTGAGGGGGTCAGGACAAGCATGCTCGCGCTGAACGTGGGCACGCTGCGGCTGGAGGATGGCTGTTTGAAACTGCACTCGTTTTACGGTGGCGTCTCGCTGCCCATCTGGCCCTCCGATTTCACGCTGCGTTCAGAGGGTGACGCGGTGCAGGTGCTCGACAGCGAAGGGCGGGTGGTGGCTCGGGCCGGGCAAGAAGTGTCGATGGGCGGTGGCAGCACTCCGGTGACGGACGAGTGGGTGCTTGAACAAATTCCGCCGGCATGCCGGGGCGAATATTTCATTGTCGGCACGGGTGTGCGGCCCAATCTCAAGTTCGATTCCGAGCTGTTTGCACTCGATGTGATCAGCGATACGGCGCGCACGGTGCTTTTCCTGCGCCATCAACCCGCTCTCGCCGAATGGGCTGCCAAGGGAGAGACGCTGTCCGGCACGCTGGCGCTATGGGAAGGCGCGCGCTGTCCACAGATTCAGACCGATTGGGGGCCGGGCAGTCTGACGCCGCTGTGGCCGTCCAATTGGTCGCTGGGGCTGGAAGGCGGGCAGGTGACGCTCCAGGATGAGGCCGGGCAAGTCGTCGCCCGTGTGGGTGATGCGGTCCGGTTCGTCGGTGGGGCCATTCCGCACAATTGGGACGAAGCGATTTATCGCCGCCTGAATGAGGAACTACCCACCGACTGCAGTCCGCCGTACTGGATTGTCGACCACGCAGAAAAATGACAATTTGAGTCAAATATTGTTAACTACACCGGAAACTAAGTTTCTTTAAATTTTTCGTTTGCAACGTTAACATCGACATAATGCCGGTTCATCTTGTCTCTGGCTG
>JAFGEY010000158.1 GCA_016931365.1 Anaerolineae bacterium | reverse complement strand
GAGTTTTGACGTTGTTCAAGAAAACCTGTGATATTTTAGTGTTCTCTGCGTCTCTGCGTTAAAATTGACTTCTTTCAGGGGAGTCAAATTTGAGGTTGCCTTTGCGCGGCTTTATGGGTACAATAGACGCAGTGCTCACTCTAATCCAGAATTTGGAGGTGTTCGATGATGAACCATTCCCCCTTGACGCCCAAAGACTTTTTCGAAATCGAGACGATCAGCGATCCACAGCTCAGCCCTGACGGCGGATGGATCGCCTTTACGCGCCTGTCGGTCGACCGGACCGAAAACACCTATCACAGTGCGATCTGGCTGCTCGATGGGACGACCTGCAAGCAGTTCACCGCCGGGACGCATCGCGACAGCGCACCACGCTGGTCGCCCGATGGGCGCATGCTGGCCTTTGTCTCGACCCGCGAAGGCAAGCCCCAGGTTTACGTGATTTCCGTTAACGGCGGTGAGGCGCGGCAGTTGACCAAGATGGAAAACGGCGCCACGTCGCCAGCCTGGTCGCCAGACGGCATGCGCGTCGCCTTTAACTCACCGGTCGACGCCGATGAGCGTGCTTTTGAGGAGAGCGGCGCGGCCCCGCCGGACGATCCCGACGAGCGCAAAGCCTGGAAGGAAGAGCGCAAGCGGCAGCGCGACAAGCTGGCCGACCCGCGCCTGATCACGCGCTTTCCTTACCGCGCGGGCGCCGATTTTCTGGGCGATCGCTACCCCCACATCTATGTGATCGGCCTGGATGAGAAAAAGCCACAGCGCATCACCGACGGTGATCGCGTCTGGGGCGCGCCGGTTTGGGCGGGCAATGAGGCCATCCTGACCACGGTCAACCGCGATCCGGCCAGCCTGGGCCACGAATTTCCGTCGGATGTGGTGCGCATTCCGCTGCGCAAAGATGGAATCGCCGAACCGGAGGTGATCGTCGCCGCACCGGGCACGCACAGCCATCCCCGGCCTTCGCCCGACGGCGCGTGGATCGCTTACCTGACCTCGCCCGAGCAGCGCGTGTCGGCGCAGAATACCGATGTCGCCCTGATTCCGGCGGCGGGCGGCGAGCCGAGAGTGCTTACTGCTGCGCTCGATGCCAATGTGATCGATGTCAAGTGGGCCGGCGACGGCCAACGCCTCTATTTCACCTACGGCTGGTGGGGCAGTGTGGGCGTCCATCGCGTCTCGCTCGACGGCGAGGCCGTCCAGGTGGTGAGCGGTGCGCGCGCCGTCACCGGATTCGACCTTGCCGCCGATCGCCTGGCCTATACCGTCACCGCGCCCGACATTCCGAGCGATTTATATGCCTCCGATCTTGACGGGCAAGACGAACAGCGCTTGACCGAGGTCAATGCCGAGTTTTTGTCCAAGCGGTGGTTGAGCATCCCCGAAGAGGTGCGCTACACCCGTCCCGACGGCACGCGCATCCAGGGCTGGATGATGGCGCCGCCCGGCTTTGATCCCCGGAGCAAGCACCCGCTGGCAGTCCAAGTCCACGGCGGGCCACACGCGATGTGGGGCAACACCTTTTGGCACGAGTTTCAGTGCATCGCCGGGGCGGGGTATATTGTCTTTTTCTGCAATCCACGCGGCTCCGACGGGTACGGCCTGGCCTTCCGCGACGTGATTCACCGACGTTGGGGCGAAGAGGATGCCAGCGACATTTTGGCCGGCGTCGATGGGCTGATCAAACGCGGCATCGTCGATGAGACCAGGCTGGCGATCACCGGCGGCTCTTACGGCGGCTTTATGACGGTCTGGATCATCGGCCACGACCGGCGCTTTAAGGCCGCGGCCAGCCAACGCGGGGTGTACAACCTGGTCAGCTTTTACGGCGTCACCGACATTCCGCTCTTTATCGAGGATGAGTTTGATGTCACTCCCTGGGAAGATGCGGATGTGCTGTGGCAGCATTCGCCGCTGGCCTACGTCGAGCAGATCGAGACGCCACTGCTCATCCTGCACAGCGAACAGGACTTTCGCGTGCCGATCAGCGACGGCGAGCAGTTGTATGCCGCGCTCAAGCGCCTGGGGCGCGAGGTGACTTTTGTGCGCTACCCGCGCGAAGGGCACGAACTGTCGCGCAGCGGTGAGCCGGAGCACCGTGTGGATCGCCTGACGCGTATCGTCGGCTGGTTCGATCGGCATATCAAGGCATAGAGAATCATGATCGACGATACGCTGAGGGAGCGCGGCCTGGCGGTGCACCGCCAGTTGATTCAGATTTATGGCGAACCGCAGTGGCGATCCCACATGGACCCGATCAGCGAGCTGGTTTCGACGATTCTGTCACAAAACACCAACGACGTGAACCGCGACCGGGCCTTCGCCGGGTTGCGGGCGCGTTTTCCCACCTGGGAGGCGGTGCGCGACGCCGACCTGGACGACCTCAAGGCGTCGATCCGCACGGCGGGTCTGGCAAACCACAAAGCGCCATCGATCCAGCGCGCGCTGCGGCAGATGAGTGCGGAGCGCGGCGAGTTATCGCTCGACTTTTTGCGCGATTTGCCTCTCAAAGAGGCGAAAGCCTGGTTGACCGGGATCAAGGGTGTGGGACCCAAGACGGCGGCGATTGTGCTGCTGTTTTCGCTGGGGCGGCCGGCCTTTCCGGTCGATACGCACGTACATCGCGTGACCGGGCGCATCGGGTTGATCGGGCCCAAGGTCGGCCGGGAGCAGGCGCACGAGGTTTTTGAGACCGTAATGCCGCCGGAGACTTTTTACGCCTTGCACCTGAACCTGATCCGTCACGGGCGGGAGGTGTGCGCGGCGCGCAAGCCACGCTGTGAGATTTGCACGTTGCGCAATCTGTGCGATTTTGGACGTGTGCAAAGCGTCGAGTGAGCAGTTGGCGCAAAAAAAGAACAAGCGGCGGGCCAGCAATGGCCCGCCGCTTTTCTGTGCAGCAACTCTGGATTGGCTCAGACTCATATTTACTGGATTGCTTGGGCTTGGCCCGTTTTTTCGATGACCTGTTTGATGTACGCCTCTAAATTGGCCGGAACGCTGCCCTCGTACAGGATAACATCGTATGGGGCCTGGCGTTTGGTGTCCAGTGCCACGATGTGATACTGGATGCAGCCCCGGCACGTCTCGCCGACGATTGGGCTCAAGTTGAAAAAGTCCAGCTTTGTAAACGTTTTATCCCACTCGCGCATCTCGAACTCTTTGAGTTGGAGCGATGCCTTCCAGCCAGTGACATTGTCAAAGACCACCAGTTTACGGTTGTCGTAGAGATAGATGTGGTGATCGAGTTTTTCCGGGCCGCCAAAACGGTGTATGGCAACGATCACTCCGTTGGAGAGCAGATCATAGTCATAAGCGCGGCCAGCGGTTTCGATGCTCTGAGGCACGATGTAAGGCATAAAGCCGCTGCTGCGGGCATCGAAAAGTGCGACAGTGCCTGTTACCTTGACCTTGCGCCAGATGTCTTGCGAGCTGATGGGAAAGGGGAGCAGTCGGCTGGCAGCAACATAGATGGCCGCCGAGTTGTCCTTGATCACCCAGTCGTTAATTCTATCGTTGGTGGGCGGAAAGCCGGGCTTAACCTCATCGAGCAGGTCTTGGGCACGGAAATAGCCG
The DNA here is from genome assembly GCA_016931365.1 of Anaerolineae bacterium. Next base: position 8,457 of record JAFGEY010000158.1, on the reverse strand, counting down.
ATCAGGGTCACAGTCTGCCCGTTATAGCCTTCGGGGTCGGCCTTGATCTTTTTGGCCAGGTCGGTAAAGCCCTCGACTGCGGCAGGCTTGTTGCATCCAACAAGGACGAATATCAAAACGAGCGTGGCGATGATCCACAGTCGACGCATAGAGCGCTCCTTATTCCTTTAGCCGTGCGACGATCACTTGCAGGCGGTCGCGGTCGGCGTTGGTGATCGGGCGGTCGGGCACATAGGCGCACGAAAGCGCATCCTGGATCGACACATCAAAAGTGCCGATGCGCCGGGCTAGAGTCATGATGTCTTGCTTGTCGCAAGCGATCAGCGGGCGCAAAATGGGGAGATCGGTGCCCCATGAAATTGTCGCTATATTGTTGAGCGTCTGGCTGGCGACCTGACCCAGGCTGTCGCCCATCACCAGCGCCTGGACGCCATATCGGGGGGCCAATTCAGCGGCTTGGGCGAGCATCGCGCGCTTGCACAAGATGCACGACCATCGTTCTTCGCCAATCTCGTGCAGCCGATCGACGATCGGCGTCATCAGTTCGTTGTGATCGAGGATGATCGGCTTGATCTCCCAACCGAACGACCACCCGCTGAGCACCGCACAGTTTTGGAGCACTTTGGCTCGTTCGATCTCGTTTTGAGCCCAGAAAATGGGGATGATCCCGCAGCCACGGCGCATCATCAGCCAGGCAGCGACGGGCGAATCGATGCCGCCGGAGAGCAGCACAAAGACGCGGCCTTGCGAGCCGAGGGGCATCCCTCCTTCGCCGGGGATGATCTCGCCAAAGATAAAGGCGCCTTCCGCGCGCACTTCGACGCCGATGGTCATATCGGCGTTGTTGGACAGATCGACCGGGGCGCGGGTGGTCTCGTAAACCGCGCCGCCGACCTGGCGGCTGATCTCGGGAGAGGTGAGTGGAAAGGTTTTGTCGGCGCGGCGGGTTTGCACCCGAAAAGTCGTCGGCGGTTTAAGGTCGATGCGTGCGGCGATCTGGAGCGCGGCCTCGCACAGCGCATCGATGTCCGAGGGCACGCGTTCTACCGGGCTGAGTGAGGCGATGCCGAACACGCGCCGGAGCGCCTGGGTCGCCCGGGCAAGCGCCGAATCATCAACCTCTACAAATATGCGCTGCCCATCGCTCCATACGCTGCCCCGGAGATCGCTCTTGCGCAGCGCATCGCGCATGTTGCGGCGTAACCGCTTGACGAACAAGTGTCGATTTTTGCCTTTGATGCCAATTTCGCCCACATAACGAACCAGGATCAGGCTCACGTGCGTCTCCTCCGAGTTGCCCATATTCTAGCACACGCAATGGTAAAAGACAAAACCGATCCATTCGTAGCAAAATTCTGTTTTTAATTGTAAAAGCTTGGCGACGCAAACCTCCGGTTTGATGCGCCTTTGCGTTGAGGTTTTTCAGCGATCTCAGAATTTGCGTCCCAGCAGCGACTGTCCCAGGTCGAGAATAGCTTGGTGGGCCGGAGAGGTTGGCATCCCCGCCAGGCATTCGACGGCCTGGTCGGCAAACTCTTGGGCGATTTGGGTCGCAAATGCACGCGCGCCTCGGCGTTCCAAAATGTCGACGGCGCGGGCTACGTCCTGCTCGGTCAACGTTTCTTGGGCATAGAAGGCGCGCAGGTCCGGCACGTCCAGCGCATAGATCACCGGCAGGGTTTTTTTCCGCGCCAAAATGTCCAAAGAGGTCGATTTGCCGGTGTGCGATTCGTCGCCCCAGATGCCCAACACATCATCAATGACCTGGAAGGCCAGTCCCAGGTTCTCGCCAAACCCGGCGTAGCGGGCCGCAGTCTCTTCGTCGGCGCCGCCGATGAGTGCGCCCAGGCGCATCGCGCAAGCGATCAGCGCTGCCGTCTTGTTGCGGATCATCCGCACGTATTCGTCGACGGCGATCTCGGTGCGTGTTTCAAAGTCCATGTCCAAATACTGCCCTTCGGTCAGGGCAATGCAGGTCTCGGTAAAGAGGCGTTGCGCACGCAGAATGGTCGGCGCGGGCACGCCGCGCTCTTGCAACTGCCCCAGGGTCAGAAATGAAAGCGCAAACATGGCGTCGCCAGCATTGATGCCGTGGGCAAGGCCCCACAACGTCCAGACGGTCTTGCGATGCCGCCGTGTAGCGCTGTTATCTTGAATGTCGTCGTGGATCAATGAAAAGTTGTGCAGAATTTCGATTGCTGCCGCGGCCGGCAGGACGCGATCGATGTGCCCACCCACGGCTTCACAGGCCAACATACAGAAAACCGGGCGCAGCCGCTTGCCTTGTGAGGCTTCTGCCCGGTTCAGGCGTTCGTCGAGCCACCCCATATGGTACTGCATCATACCGTACAGAGGGGCGAACGTCTCCTGCGACAGAGTCAAGGCCCGGCGCAGTTCAGTTTCCAACACGGGCAAATGGCGTTCCAGATAGGGTTGAAAAGTCATAGTTATTCCTCATTTTCCACGGGCGGCTCGTTCGAAACTCGCTCCCGTCCACTGTGTTATGTTGTCAGGAGTTTGATCTTAGCAAGGATGCAAGCTGCTGTCAAATGTCTGGGCGAGTAGGTCTCATCTCAGATTTTGACGAGAATTGAAAAGATGGGTAAAATAAGAGTGCGCTTATTCACCGTTATTTTATGGAGGAAAAAATGGATGTTTTTGCCAAGGTAAAGGATATTGTGGTTGAGTTACTGGATGTCGACGCGGATCAGGTTACTCCGGCGGCCAATTTTAAGGAGGATCTGGAAGCAGACTCGCTGGACCTGGTCGAACTGCTGATGGCTTTTGAAGATGAGTTTGGCTCGCCCATCCCGGACGAAGACGTCAAGAACATCAAGACTGTTGGCGACGCCGTGACGTACATCGAAGCACGATTGGCTGCGGGGGACGAGTAAAACGGTTGGGCCTGTTTACCTGTCTTTCTCCCGGCGATTGTGGGGCCATCGAACAACCTCCTGGTGGTGCATAAACCTTTCCAGGAGGTTGTTATCTTGATCCTCGAGGGCAATTTATGCAGGCCCCAATCGGCAGGACGACGTTTTGAGATTTGAACGGGAGTACGTGCTATGAAAGCCATCCTTGTTTTATCTGATTCTCTCAACCGCCACTTTTTGCCTTCCTATGGCAACGATTGGGTGCAGGCTCCCAACATCGAGCGCTTTGCCAGAATGTCGGTCACGTTTGACAATCACTGGATCGGCTCGGCGCCCTGTATGCCCGCCCGGCGCGACCTGATCACCGGGCGGCTCAATTTTTTGGAGCGCGAGTGGGGCGGTCTGGAGCCATTCGACGTGCCCTTCCCGCCTTTGCTTCAGGATCACGCGGCCGCAGACGGCCGAGGCGTCTTTTGCCATATGGAGACCGATCATTACCACTATTTTCACGTTGGTGGCGAAAACTATCACATGCCCTTCAACTCGTGGAATTTCCATCGCGGGCAAGAGTGGGACACCTATGTCTCGCGCGTCGATCGGCCACCAGAGCCGGAACACCTTGGCAAATGGAAAGATCAATACGCACTGAACCAGACCGCTTTCAAATCTGCCGCCGATTTTTCCACGCCGCGCACCTTTCAGGGGGCGATCGACTGGCTCCAAGCCAACGAGGGGGCCGACAATTATTTTCTCTGGGTGGAGGTCTTTGATCCACACGAGCCGTTCGACTGCCCGCCCGAATACCTCGACCGCTACAGGGACGACTGGGACGGCCCGCTGTACAACTGGAGCGGCTACGAAAAAGTCGACCGGGAAAGTGCGGCGACAAAACACCTGCGCAAGCAGTACGCGGCCACATTGACCATGATGGACGAGTGGTTTGGCAAACTGCTCGATGAATTGAAGCGCCAGAACGCATTCGATGATACCTTGATCATCCTCACCACCGACCACGGACACCTGCTCGGCGAGCGCGGCCTGACCGGCAAGAATGCCTGGCAGTGCTGGAATGAACTGGCTCACATCCCGTTGATCGTCCATCTGCCGGGCGACGCGCACGCCGGCGAGCGGCGCGGCCAGTTGACCCAAAACGTCGACCTGATGCCTACTTTGCTCGAATATTTTGGCGTGCCGTGTACCGTGCCCATCCACGGCGAACCCTGGCTGCCGATGTTGTACGAGAACGCGCCGGCAAAACGCCAGTCGGCGTTGTATGGCTGGTTCGGGCAGACGGTCAACGTGACCGACGGCGTGTGCACCTATTTCCGCGCTCCAGTGGAGAGTAACACGCCGCTGTATCGCTATTTTCTGACCCCCGGTTCGTTCAGCATGCGCGACGTGTGTCACCTCTCTTTTTACGATGGAGCCGAGTTGGGGCATTTCCTGCCGTGGACGCCTTACCCGGTCATCCGCGCTGATGCGTACAGACGTCGCAGCCCCGATTGGGCCGAGTCGATGCTGTACAACCTCGAAACCGACTATGCCCAGACGACCAACCTGGCGGGGACGCCTCAAGAGGCGCAGTACATCGATTTGCTGAGGAAGACGATGGAGAACATGGACGCGCCGCCGTCGCAGTATGTGCGGTTGGGGTTGGACAAATAGACCGCTGACGGCTGACCGACGGCGACCGGCGGCAAACGGCGGTCAGCCGTCGGCGGTCGACGCATTTGCCGAGAGGTAAAGTGATAAACGGTTTGGATCGCCCCAACATCCTTTTCGTTTTCGGTGACCAGTGGCGCGCGCAGGCGACGGGCTATGCGGGCGATCCCAACGTGCGAACGCCCAACCTGGATCGCCTGGCGCTGGAAAGCCTCAACCTGACGCACGCCGTCGCCAACTGTCCGGTGTGCAGCCCCTGGCGGGCGACTTTGATGACCGGGCAATATCCACTCACTCACGGCGTGTTTGTCAACGACGTGCCGATCCGCGGCGCTCCCCACTATCTGGCCGAGTGTTTCAAGGCCGCCGGTTACGACACGGCCTACGTCGGCAAATGGCACATCGATGGGCATGGGCGCAGCGCCTTCATCCCCCCGGAGCGGCGCAAGGGATTCGATTACTGGAAGGTGCGCGAATGCACGCACGACTACAACGACTCGTTTTATTATGCCCACGGCCCGGAACGGCTGTGGTGGGATGGCTATGACGCCATCGCGCAGACGCGAGACGCGCAGGCCTACATCCGCAGTCACTCTGCCGCGCGTCCCTTTCTGTTGATGCTTTCCTGGGGGCCGCCGCACGATCCCTACCAGACCGCGCCGGAGGAATTCAGGCAGTTGTACGACCCGGCCGCGCTCGAACTGCGCCCCAACGTGCCCGCCGAAATGGAAGCCGCGGCCCGCGAATGGCTGGCCGGCTATTACGCCCACTGCTCGGCGCTCGACTGGTGTTTGGGGGAACTGCTGCGCACGTTGGACGAAGCGGGGGTGTTCGAAAACACGCTGGTCGTATTCACCTCGGATCACGGCGACATGCTCGGCTCGCACGGCGCGCGCAACAAGCAGCGACCGTGGGACGAGTCGATCCGGGCGCCGCTGCTGCTGCGCTGGCCGGCGCAGTTTGGCCGCCGGGGCCGCACCATCGACGCGCCGATCAACGCGCCCGACCTGATGCCGACGCTGCTCGGTCTGGCCGGGCTTCCCATCCCCGGCAGTGTCGAGGGCAAAGATTTTGCGCCGTTCCTGCGCGGCAACGCCCCGGCGCCCGAAACGGCGGCCTTGATCGAACTGCCGGCCTGCTTTCACCAATACGCCTACCACAGCGGCGGGCGCGACTGGCGCGGGCTGCGCTCCCGGCGCTACACCTACGTGGTCGACCGCGACGGCCCGTGGATGCTCTACGACAATGAGATCGATCCCTACCAGATGAACAATGTCGTCAACGACCCCGAATATGCGCCGATCCGGGCCGAACTGGACGCCGGCCTGCGCGAGCGTCTGGCCGCGCGCGGCGACCGGTTTCTGCCCGGCCAGGACTTGATCCGCGCCGCCGGGTACCCGGTCAACGGCCAGGGCGATCCGGTTTATCGGCCCTGAGCCGGCCGATCGACAGACCAGAATCCCGATCGCTCAACTTGATCCTCTCAAAAACCTCAAGCGGCTCTACGCGCCCGTCACTTGCCAGGTGACGGGCGCGTGTTGGCCCGCTCCAGATTCACGGCCAGCAGGCGTTCCAAAATCTCTTCGTCCGATAGTTGGTGCGGCCGGCCATAGGCGGCTTCCGATGATGGTTGGGGCGCGGAGCGCCCGGTGTGGCGTTACGACGCAGAGCGGCGTGACGAGGAAATTTACGGTGATCCGACAAAATACGGCGCGACCCGGATGTGCTTGTTCAGCACAGTGGTTCTGCCAATTCTTCGACCAGTGCCCGATAAAAGCTTTCGATCTTTTTTGCGCCTGCTATCTCTGCTTCCACAAACGCGGGTTCACCGGATAACCACCTTTTCACCAGCTCAGATCCAGGCCCATCCACAGCGATCCGCAATCCAGTTGTAAGCTCCAACAGGCGCGTCTGTAACCCGGCCTGGCGTAGACCCTCTATCAAACCTGCCAAGATACCTATGCTCAAGCCAGAAATATCACGGCGTATCATCATGTTGCCGCCGCCCTGGTCTAGTATCGCTTTGCAATCCGACAGGTTCTGCGAATGGTAAAATCTACACACAATTGGCCTTACCGGATAAACCAAACATTTGCCATCCACAAGCAACGGGCACATCATTTTTGCACACACCCTTTGCTGGCCGTCCATCCCTCGCGTTATGTCATCCGTCTTGACCAATTGCTGTTGCAACTCTGATATCTCCCCTGGTTCTAGATGAGAGTGCAAATAATCAACAATGCACATCACTTCTAGCGGAGTTACCTTGACCTGCAAAAAACAGCACCAAAAACATCCCTCCTTGCAGGGCAGCTTGGTTCCACTTTTCAAGCACCCGCTCAGCAGATCATCCGCAACTCGATAGACTTCCTTGATCAAGTTTGACGCGCTTGCCGACGTTTTGTGTCCAGGAAAAGCAAGGAAAACCATTTGCCTGGTGAATTCGACGACGAATTCCACCGCTTCTAGTTGCTCTGATGACAAGCCCAGGTCTTCAATAGATGGGTAATCGGTTTCCATTGTCTATCTTTTGCACCTTTTCGCCTCAGTGACTGCCTGGTAGCAGCCCAATGGTGCGAGACATTCGGTATGCTTCCTTTTACATCTTGTGCAGCTCGCGGTGTTCCGGCAAAACCAGAACATACTATCCGTCGTTCTTGGCTCGCTCCAGGCTCAACGCCAATAATCGTTTCCAGATTTCTTCATCCGAGGTGTCGTGCGGCCAGCCGTAAGCATCCAGCACGGCAATAACCCTGTTTTTGTGTGCCGGACCAAGCTGGGTGAAGCGTCACGATGTAGCCTGTCGTAACAAGGGAATCATAGGCTATCAGCCGGAGGGAGCCAAATAATCATCAAACCGTTTTCTCCATAATGCTTTTCGGCACTAATTGTGTATGGTATGTTCACCCTGGCAACACTGTCATCAGACTCTCCGTATGGGATCAAAAATTTAAGCACTCCCAAATCGCGATATTTTCCTGAATGACAGACTATGTCTGATCCGCCTTCAAAGAAACAGCGAAACGTCTTATTATCGAGCCGTGTTACGTCCCAGTTGTCCATCTCATCAATCGCCAAAGGCTCAGTTTCGTAATCATAAGAAAAAAAATGCGCCTTTACAAATAACTCAATTTGAATGAATCGTGCCATCTCTGAACTTTCATTAGTCAGATAGAGCCGAATCGCAATTCTTTCAGCCAAGCGATCACCATTGGCCGGTCTACGAGGAATAGGCACTGTCAGTTTGGTATCCAAGTTGTTGTTTTTGGCAGGATCGAGCATAGATAGATGCAGACTTCCCTTTGCTTTTGTCACAGAGGTTAATGCCTGTGTTGGGATTGGTTGAGTCATATCATTTGGTATCGGTCTCGCCGCTACTGCCTTGTAGGCGGATTGTTCTGCTTGCCTTTTCCAATCGTGCAATAGTTCGACTGTAAACCGACTTTCGTCGCTATCTATCAACTTTGCGCAGTTTTGACATAACCATATAGCATTCTCGATGCTGCTTCTTTCTTCCGGAGATTGTTCTGGATCGTATCGCTTTCCTCCTGGGGCTGCTGCTTTTATGTGTGCGGCAACACCTATATTGATTACTCCATCTGGTTTTTCCTGAGGGCCAAGAGTCGGGTGTCGACATTCTGGATTTGAGCATAGGCCGTTGACTCGCTCACGTAGTAAATTTATTGTCCGTTGTGAAAAATCGCCTCTCACTTTGCTCAAATCTCCTTCCCGTCTACGAGTTTGAATAACTTTTTTGCCTCAAAGTGCTCCTCAATGTCACTTTTGGCTTTAGTGAAGATGGCCTCAGATGCCCCCGCACCATGAATATCAGCACTTAGGGTCCGTAAAAGAACAACTTCCCGCAAAACCCCTTGTTTTCCCGGCAAAATGCCGGAACTAATACTTTTACGGACCCTTAGTC
>JAFGEY010000157.1 GCA_016931365.1 Anaerolineae bacterium | reverse complement strand
CAGCCAGATGTTGTGGTTCAAGCCGGGCGCTTCCCAGGTTACCCGGTTGGGGTCAAGGCCGATGACGCGGGCGACGGCCTGATAGCCGTAATGGCCGTGGCACAGCCCGCAGACCTTGATCCCGGTTTCGCGAGCCATCAGCGTGCAGCCCTCAAACACCGGGTTAGCCGACTGGATGATCCAGGCATCGGGGCAGATTTTCTCCATATCCCGCGCCACGTCAAGCATAAGGCGGAATTGATACCACGAGCCGAGGTGAACGCCGCCATAATAGTAGCCATACTTGGCCGTTACCTCGCGGGCGGCGCGGGCGTGATAGTGCCCCTGTACAAAAGCAGTGTTGACCACAAAATCGGCCCCTTGCAGCGAAGCGGCGCGGTCGGTGAACCGGTCAAAGGTAAGGCTGGCCCCCAGCTCGCTGGCATAGCGCACAGCAAATTTGTGGATCATGTCCAGCCGTTCCGGGTTGATGTCCATGAACGAGACGTGGCTGCCGGCCAGGCTGGGCGTCAGGCACAGATCTTTGACCAGGCCCAGGGAAAACTCGGCGCTGCCCGCGCCGACGACGGTAATTTTGATTGATTTGGACATTTTTACATTCTCCTTTGAATTTGATTTTACTCCACTCTTTCCAACTCCCACTCGCCGGTGATGCCGTCCTTGATAAAGCCCCAGACGGTGATGCCGAACGGGCCCACCAGGCGATCCTTGCCATCAAGCTGGCCGGTCAGGATCATCCTGGAGCCATCGGCGGCTGTGAACGTGACCGTGAATATGCCCGCCTTAAAGGTCGCCTCGGTCTCCATTTCCGACAGCGTACCATCATCAGCCACGGTCTGAACCGTCGCCCGGTAGCGATCCAGCTTGTCCGGGTCGACGGCTTCCAACGCGATGCGGATCGGGCGGTCGTTGTACAAATTTGGATCCACGGTGATCGCTCCGGCCGCGGCCTCGCGCGCTTTGGCTTCGCTGTCAGTCAGGCCGAGCGCCAACACAAACTGGGTCAGGATGTCTTCGACATATTGCAGCACCTTGCCGGCGTCCTGGACGCGATAGGCGCCTTCCCAAACACCGCTCAGGTCGGGCAGTTCATAAATGACCTTGACGCGCCTGAAATCATTGTCGTAATATTTTTTGACCTGCTGTCCGTTGATCGTTTCTTCCTTGATGCTGACGATGTGAAAACCCAGGTCGTTGATGCCAGGTTTGAGCGGCACGTCGAGAGTGACCTTGCCATCGGCGCCGGCCAGTTTCGTTTCAACCAGTTTTGTGCCGTCATATACAGCCACCCCGTACTTGCTGCCGGCCGGCATACCAACACCAAAACGCAGTTTGCCGCGATAATCCTCCCCGGGCAGCGCCGTTTCCGCCTCATCGATCTCGATCAACACCGGGTCGATCTGCCATTCGATCTGTCTGGCCTTCGAGTCGTAGCGCAGCACCGAGAGGATGTAAGAGGGGAAGCGGTCTTTGCCGACCTCGCCTTTGAGCATCTTGGCATATTCGACGCCGATCTGATCCCAATCGACCAACGCCGACTTGGCCATATAGCGGATTTCAGTGTAGGCTTTGGCCCCGTTGGCGGCAATATCATTGGCATTATCGCCGGAAGCATAGGGCAAAAAGGCATCATTTTCGTAGCGGATGGTGCGATTGGCCTGGCCCGGATAGTTTGGATCGGCGACATAGATACTGTTGCCGTCGATGCGGTAGGCGACGATGGCGTGTCCGCGCCGCACATCGTTGCCCTCGGCGTCCTTTTCATAGCGGCCGATGGCCATATATTGCGGCTCGCCGGTCAGAGCCATCGAATAGGCAAAGGCGTGCCAGGTGAGGCTATCACTGGCCCAGCCCAACGCGTTGAACAGAATGCGGCTTTTGGCGTCCCAATCTACCGCGAGCTGCACGGTCGAAGCCAGTCGGTAGTCCCAGGAATCGTCCTCGTAGAAATCGATCGTGCCAAAACCATAGTTGTTGTTGTCATAGCGGCCATACAGCGGACGCTCGCCCGCGCCGAGCCGTTTTTCGTAATAATACCACATCATCGAAATCGACTGCCCGGCGCAGTGCCCGCCGGGGGCAATGATCGAGCCATAGTTGGTGAACTGCCAGTCGTCGACGCCGGGCGCAAAGCCGGTTTCGACCGTCACCTTGCCCAGCTTGTCGACTTTGACCCTGGAAACGACCAGTTCGGTAAAGTGCGACGTGACCAGGGTGATCTTGTCGGCAGTCAGGCCGATCAGGGGGATGCCTTCCAGCTTGCCGGTGCGCGGATCCCAGAAAAAGGCCATCGCAAACTCGTCCGGCCCAAGCCGGATGGGGATTTCGACCCTCATCGGCTCGGCGGCCAAGCCGTGCCCGTTGTCGATGGTGATCAGCGGCGTGATCGGGTCGAACAGGTCGCCAAAACGATGCGTTTTGATCGGCCGGGTTGAGATGGTAAACCTGGTTTCCTTTGGATAGGCATCCGGCGGAACGTCGATGCTCAGCCCGTCGATCTCACCGTTGGGGTTGGACACCCGAATCTCGCCGCCGGAGACGGCGACCGTCTGGGTGAGCAGTTTGGTCCTTGAGGCCAGGCTCAGCGTGCGGCGGGAAGCCGTCAGCGCCCAGGTCAGGCCGCCGCCCACGCAGGCCAGCAGCAGCACAAACAGGACAAGCAGCGTCAGCCAGCAGCCCAGCCCTGACCGCCGTTTGGGTCGCCGTGGCGGCGCATAGGCCGGTGGATAAGCCTGCTGGGGCGGCAGGTAGGCTTGCTGCTGAAGCGGATAAGCCGGCTGCTGGAATGGATAAACCAGCTGTTGAGGTTCAGACTGCACCGGCGTACCCGGCTGCGGCGCTGCCGGTGGCGGCAGCACGACCTGCCCGCATTGGCCGCAAAACTTGATGCCGGGACGCAGCGGTGCTCCACAGCGATGGCAATACTGGGGTGCGCTCATTTGACGATACCTCCCAAAACCTGCTTGAGGACGTTTCGCGCATCCCGGGCTGACATCCCCACCAGCTTGAACTTGTGCTTGCCGCCGGTCGTCTCGACCACCAGCTCGGTTCCGGCGTGGTTGTTGTCCTGATCGTACACGTCATCCAGACGCACCCGGCGGATCGTCGGCAGGGCGATGAAAAAGCTGCCCGGCGTCTGAGCCAGGATCGCTTCGACGGACATCGTCTGGTATTGGCGGCAGATCACGTTCAGCCAGCCCATTTGCGCCGCCACCTGCCCCAGCCAGCCTTTGCCCTCAGATTTGGCCTCGTTGCGCGCGGCATTGACCGCCTCGTTCATCATCTCTTGGGGGATAAAGGCCAGCACCAGCCGGTGTGGGGTGGCGATCAGATTGAACGACTCGACCTTCATGCCCAGGAATCCGCTCTGCCGCTGCAAGCCGGGCACGATGCCCAAAATCGGCTCGGCAGGAGGAGCAAAAGCCGGCCGCGGTGACGGCTGTGGCTGTTGCTGCTGTGGTGGCGAATACGGTTGTTGGAACTGTTGCGGCGCTTGCTGCTGCCCTGATACTTGCTGTGGCGGCGATTGGGGCACCGCGCGGCCGCACATACTGCAAAAAAGAGCGTCGGCGTGCAGCGGCGCACCGCATTGGCCACAAAATCTGGGACTTGACGAATTGGTCATTTTGCTTTCGACTCCTCTACCTTTGTCTAGACCACCGAACTCCGGCCGCAGCCGGTTCGTCGGCAATCAGCAGTCTATGGTTAAGGGTCGATCATTTCCACCTTGATCTGGCCGTTGTCCCACACCACCGTCCCACAGCCCATCGACGGAATCTCAACCAGCGTGCGCACGGTGTTCTCGATCTCCGTCACAGACAGTTTGAGCGGCGCGGGAACAAGGCCATGGTAGCCGGCTATGTAACGATTTCGTCCCGAGCAGGCAAGCAGCCAGCCAGCCTCCGGGCCGCAGATCAGGGTCGCCTCGCCCACCGTGACCTGCCCACCTCTTGCTTCTCTGGCGACCGGCGATTCGAGCATCGGCCAGCCAATCTCACCCTGGTGCGTCCAGCGGCGCTTGCAGCGCCAGGCCATCAGATCGACCTCGATGCCCAGCGCTTTGCCGTTGCGCGTATACTGCACCTGCCGCAGCCGTTCCTTGTCGCCGGCATAGACAAAAGTCGCCATGGCCTCGTCTTCAAGTATACCACTATCGACGACCTGTGCAAAGGCTCGTCCATCAGCATAGTCGAGGCGCTCGGCGGCCTCCAGGTAAAATCCGTTTTGCGGCTTGCCCCGGTAAAATGCGCCGGGCCAGTCCATCTCCCAGAACGCCTTGTCCGGACCGAGGTAATTGTATATTTCCAGCACCAGGTCACCTGCCCGCTCGATCAGCCGGATCGGCGCGTCGCGGCCCAGATCGGTGCGGGCCAGCGGGCGCACGGCAATCAAAGCCTCTCCGCTGCCGACGACGACCGTCGTACCCGGAGGCACGTCGGCGGGCAGCGACTCGATCTTGCGCTCACCAACCCAAATTTCGTCAATGTGATCGATCCCGGTCCAGATCAAGGCGGCCTTGGCGCTGCGAATCACGCCCAGGTGCCCCGGCGCATACAGACAGATCGCCCGCGGGCCGTCCTGCACGCCGAAAAATTGTCCTTCTTCGATCAGGTTGCGCGACGAGGTGCGGTCAGTGGGGTGGTAAAAGTCGCCCAGCCACTTGTCGTTGATCAGATAGCGGGTGTAAAATACGCCGGGTTTCTCCGCGCCGGGTCGGTGAATGTGCACCATCGCCGCGTTGGATTGATCGCCGAATGCGCTGGTGCTCACCCCCAGCGCAAAAGAACGGCTATGCCAGGTAGTAATGCCCATATCGCGGAGGGCAAACGCCGTCTCGCGCACCTGGAACGATTCCGGACGGTCGCCCAGCAGGTCGAGCAGCCAGGCGGGCAGTGTACCGTCGGCGATCCAGCCTTTGAACATCTCGACTTCAGGGGCCGTCTCGCAGGCCAAAGTTGGCTGGTAGGCGCGGCTGTGCGGCCCGGCCCAGCGACCGGTTGACTGGTGCAGGTGCAGCGCCACGCTGAGGCCTAATCGCGCCGCTGCCGTCCGCGCACGGATGCGCGTGTCTTTGTGCTGCACGTGGTCAGCAAGTATCTTGAGCGTGCGAATGGTCACCGCGGTGTAGGTCGGGCTGTTGTACTCAAAGGGGATGCCGCTTTGATCGGTAAAGGCCATCCACTCGACCAGCCTGCGATAGCCGCGCGCGGCGATGGCCGGGTCGCCCAGCAGTTCGCCGCCCAGGCACGAGTTGACGATGTCAAGTATGACAATATTGGAATAGGCGACCAGCACATCGAGACGGCAGATTTCGTCCAGCCCCAGGCGGATCGCCTCCAGGACGCGCGCCTGCATTGTCGGTTCAAGTCGATCCGAATGCGCGGGTTGCCGTACAATCCGAAGCATCATCGGGATCAGGTGACTCAGATTAAACTCGACCGCATTGAGGTCCTGTACCACCTCGTCTTCGATCATCCACATCCAGTTGCCATAGTGCGGATCGTTGGGGTGGCGCTCCTGAGCCTTAAGCGTCGCGTCGAGCACCCGGTGGGCCAGCGCCAGGTCGGACGGTGTGCCGTTTTCGACCAATTGGGCGGCCAACGAAGCGCCACGCCGCGACTCGTGAAAGGTCCCGTTTTCGGTCACCTTGGCGACCATATTGGTTTCAGGATCGAACCCTTCTGGCAGAGCAAGAGGCTGTTTCGTCTCGTCCATTGCAATTCCTTATACAATGACCTTTCCGAAAGCTTGGAGCTTCCGGAAAGTACAAGTTTTATCCCATCACCACCAGCACCCGGTGCGCGCTCCCGGCCTCGAAAATGGGCAGCAAATGACCTTCGATCACCTCGCCATCCACAACCACCGCCTTGACACCCTTGCTGACGTGGTCGGGATTCTGTACTTCGATTTCATAGCTTGCGCCGCGAAACTGGCGCGTTACCCGCAAGCTATTCCAACAGGTGGGGATGCACGGATCGACCAGCAAGCCGTCGTAGGTGGGCCGCACGCCGAGGATGAACTGGGTCGCCGCCTGGTAGCACCACGAGGCCGTGCCGCTGAGCCAGCTGTTGCGCGCCAGCCCGAACTGCGGGTGCTCGTCGCCCAGGATGTTCTGCGGATAGACGTAAGGCTCACACTCGAACTCGTCGATGCAGTCGTTCTTGGCCGCCGGGTTGATCTGGCTGTAATACTCGAACGCGCGATCGCCGCGCCCAAGCATCGTCTCGGCGATCATCACCCACGGATTGGTGTGCAGGAAAATGCCACCGTTCTCCTTGACCCCGGGCGGATAGGTGGTCACGCCACCCTTGGCCGGGTTATAGCCGTTGTAGCCGGGCGCACTCAACTTGATCCCCTTGGACGTATTCAGCCGCTCGCGCACCGCGTCCATCGCCAGCAGGGCGCGCTCCGGTGTGGCGAACCCGGAAATGACCGACCACGATTGGGCGTTGGTGTAAATCTGCCCCTGCACGTTGATGTGCGAGCCGACCGGCAAGCCATCCCAGTCGAAATAGCGAATGTACCACTCGCCGTCCCAGGCCAGCGCGTTGACGGTTTGCTTCATCTCTTGATAATACTGCTCGTACTTTTGCGCCAGACCCTCATCGCCGATGTATCCGGCCAAATCGATCATCTCGCGCAAGGCCTTGCCGTAGAGAAAAGCCGTAAACAGCGACTCGGCGCCGGCAGGCAGGTTGCCGGGGTCGTTCCAGTCGGCGAACCCGAGCAGCGGCAGGCCGTGCTGGCCCAGGTCGTGGCGGGTGAACTCGATGCCCCGTTTGAGGTGCTCCCACACCGTGCTCGACTCGATCTGTTGTTCCTGTTCATCCTGGTCATAAAAAGGAACCACCCGGTCGAGAAAGGCCAGGTCGTTGGTCTCCTTGAGGTAGGCGCACACGGCAAGGACGGCCCACAGGTGGTCGTCGCTGTAATACTGCGGACGGTCTGGCATCTCGCACGCATCGCCCGCCGTGGCCACCATCGTCAGCGGGTTGAACTGGTGCATCGCCGAGCCGCTGCGCTTTTGCACGTTGAGCAGCTTGACCAGCAGCGCCCTGGCCGCATGGGGCATACTGCCGATCACGCCCATCGCGTCCTGCGTGCTGTCGCGAAAGCCGATGCCCCGCGCGCCAAAACCCAACTGATAGAGTGACAAATAGCGCGACCAGTTGAACGTGGTGTGGCATTGCCGCGGATTGTGGACGTTGATCATCCGGTTGAAATTGGTGTCGGGCGTCTGCACCTGCATTTTAGACAGGTATTCGTCCCAAAACGCGGCCATTTTCTGCAATTCCAGATCGATCTGCGCCTCGCTGCGATACCGTTCGATCTCGGGCATCGACGCGACCAGGTTTTCCACCTGCCCCAACTGGACGATCAGCCGCGCCGTTTCGCCGGGCCGAATTTCGCCCAGGTGGTGCAGCAGCGCGCCGATGTTGTCGCCGCGCCGGGCCTCATAGCAGCTCAGTTCGTCGTTTTGCAGGCTCAACGGGTTGGCCCAGGTACCGTACTCGTGGTCGCCCAAAAAACGCGCCCGCTCCGACTCGAACGACGAGATGGGCCGGTTGGAGGTGAAATAATT
>JAFGEY010000156.1 GCA_016931365.1 Anaerolineae bacterium | reverse complement strand
GTTGCCGCCGCGCCTGGACTACGATCTCCGCAACGGGCGGACGTACATGTACTTCAAGGGCGAGCCGCTGTATCCGTTCGGCTTTGGGCTGAGCTACACGACCTTCACGTACAGCGACCTGCGCCTGAGCGCCGACCGCCTCGCCCTTGGCGGCGAGGTGACGGTGAGCGTGGACGTGACCAACACCGGCGACCGTCTGGGCGACGAAGTGGTGCAGCTCTATGTGCGGCACCTGCGCTCGGCGGTGGAGCGGCCCAAGAAGGAGCTGAAGGGCTTCAAGCGCATCACCCTGCAACCCGGCGAGACGCAGACCGTGCAAATCCCGCTCAAAGCCGAGTCGCTCGCCTACTGGGAGGCCGACCTCGGCGGCTGGCACGTCGAGGCCGACCAGGTGCGGGTGATGGTGGGCGCTTCCTCAGCGGACATCAGGCTGGTGACCGACATAGTGGTCGATGGCGGATGAAGGTAACAGGTGCGAAACCAGTGTAGAATGTTGCAGATGTACTTCCATCAAACAATACACGGAGGACAGAAATGATACAGATCGTCAACTCGGAAAGCGTTGGTTTTTCTTCGCTGCGCTTGCAACGCATCGCGGCCAAAATACAGCCCTACATTGACCAGGGCAAGCTGGCCGGGCTGATCACCACGGTCGCCCGCCGGGGACAGACCGTCCATCTGGAAAAACTGGGCTGGATGGATCGGGAGGCGCAGCGGCCGATGGAATTTGACGCGATCTTGCGCATCGCGTCGATGACCAAGCCAATCACCGCAGTCGCCATTATGACCCTCTACGAAGAAGGGCATTTCACCCTGAATACCCCGATTGCAGAGTTCATCCCCGGCTTTAAGGAGGTCAAAGTTTGGGTGCGGGAAACCGGAGAAGAGATGGAGGTGGAGGAGTTGATCCGTCCGATCACTTTCCGCCATCTGTTCACGCACACCGCCGGCCTCAGCTATGGCTGGAATCAAGAGGACCCGGTGGACCGATATTACACCAAACTACAAAAAACAGCGGGCGTTGACAGAGCCCAAGTCACAAACAAGGCCATGGTCGACATGTTGGTGCAAGCGCCATTGGCCTTCCAACCCGGCACGCGGTGGCGCTACAGCCTGGCGATCGATGTGCTGGGCTATCTCATCGAGGTGATTTCTGGTCGGCCTTTGGATCAGTTCCTCAAGGAACGGCTGTTCGAGCCATTGGGTATGGTAGATACGGACTTTTATGTGCCCCCAGCCAAGGCCAACCGACTGGCGGCCTTGTACGGACATCCCGAAGGGGCGACAGAGCTCCAGCTATTGGAAGCGCCGGCAAAAAGCTCGTGCCTGATCAGACCGGCGTTCCTTTCCGGTGGCGGCGGCCTGGTTTCCACGGTAAGCGACTATGCTCGCTTTTTGCAGATGCTCGTCAACGGCGGCGAGTTGGATGGCGCGCGGGTTCTCAGCCCGACGACGGTGGATTTGTTCACTATCAACCACATGCCCGCCGCCGCGCTGCCCTATGGTTTTGCAAAAGGCGAAGACCTGTTCCACCAGGGATACGGCTACAGCCTGGGCACGCGCGTCCTGATGGATGTGTCTGCGTCCGGCAAAGCCGGGTCGGTGGGCGAGTTCGGCTGGGATGGCGCGTTCAACACCTATTTCTGGGTTGACCGCACACAGGCGCTCTATGGGCTGTTGATGACGCAGCATAGCCCCAACAACTATTATCCGCTGGCCGATACGTTCAAGCAGTTAACCTATCAGGCGCTCATCGCCTGAGCAAAACCGATGAAAACAGCGCCCCTAACCGAAATGGAACAAGCGCTCGACTGGTGCGCCTCTGTGTTGGGTCAGATCGAGGTGATGGCCGACCACAGCAAGGTGCACGGCGGCCACGAATCTTCAACTCGTCGGCTGCGCACGTCGAGTGGATTCTGCTATCTCAAGGTCCATCAGAGCCAGTCGCACTGGCACAACGAAGTGTATGCTTACGAGCGATGGGCCGGCGCGTTTGGCCGCTTTGCCCCACGGCTGCTCGCGGTACGCGACCAATCGCCGCTGGCCCTGGTGGTCGGCGAACTGCCCGGACAGATCGTGGAAAATGCGTCCCTGTCCCCCTCCCAGCAGCATGCCGTCTGGCGCGCGGCCGGCGCGGCGCTGGTCGCTCTCCACGATCTGGGACCGGGCGAGCATTTTGGCTCGTGCCGACGCGATGGAACGTATGCCGAAGCGTTCGCCCAGGACGCCAGACTGTACGTCTCCGGGCGATTCAAGGGTGAGATCGAGCGGGCCATTCAGGGCGAATATGCCAATGCGGATGAACTGGCAACGCTCCAGGCTGCCTGCGCACTGATCCCGGCGTTTGAGGGCGAGCACCCGACGCCCTGCCATCGCGACTATTGCGCCGCTAACTGGCTGGTCGACGAGACGGGTGACTGGATCGGCGCGATCGATTGGGAATTTGCCCATTGGGACGTGCGCGTCGCCGATTTCAGCCGCGATCCAAACTGGGCCTGGCTCCGCCGACCCGACCTGGTCGATGCTTTCTTTGAAGGGTATGGGCGGTCTCTGACTCCTGCAGAAGAACAGCAGATCTTGGTGGCGCATGCCGAATACGCCCTGGGAGCCCTTCTCTGGGGGCGCGACCACGCTTTTTACGGCTTTGAGCAAGAGGGACGTGAAGCACTCTCCCGCCTTGCCGCCTTGCTAAAGTAAAGCGGCCGTCGAGTGATATCAACGAGACAGAAAGAGAATGAATGATGGATGGAACGCAGCGCAAGCACATCAAGCCGGGAACCCGCGTGCTGATCGTGTTGAAACAGGATCAACGCTCGGGCAAGCTCACCGAGGGAATTGTCCGGGACGTTCTGACCCGCTCGCCTACGCATCCGCACGGGATCAAGGTCCGCCTGGAAAGCGGCCAGATTGGACGGGTCAAAGAAATCGTGCCGGAAAGTGAGGGAGCCGGCTTGCTCTAGACTTGGGTCCGTGCAGACACACTGGACGGTGTCTGCTTTGCCGGTCGAAACACCAGAAAGACCGCGCCAGAGGAGGAAAGAGGAAATGAGCAAAGCATCGGGAATGAACTATGCCCCCCGGGGCAAGACCAAGCCGGTGGTGCGACCGGGTCAATTCGGTTTTGCGGCAGTGTCCCTGGAACACGGACACATCTATGGCATGTGCAACGGCCTGCTGGAGGTTGGCGCCGAACTCAAGTGGGTCTATGACCCGGATCCGGCCAAGGTCGCGGCCTTTCTACAGCGCTTTCCCGACACGCCGGTGGCTGACAGTGAAATCCAGGTTCTGGAAGACCCGCGTGTGGTGCTCGTTGCCGGGGCAGCGATTCCCTGTGACCGCGGCGACCTGGGGCTGCGAGTCCAGCAACACGGCAAGCACTATTTTACCGACAAGACCCCCTTTACCACCGCAGCGCAGTTGGAGCTGGCCAGGCAGAGCGTCAAGCAGACCGGGCTCAAGTGGTACGTGTATTTCAGCGAGCGGCTGCACGTCGAGGGCGCGGTGATGGCCGGCAAGCTGATCGAGGAGGGCCGGATTGGCCGCGTGCTTCAGGTGCTCAATCTCGCTCCGCACCGGCTGAACAAGGAACAGCGCCCGGCGTGGTTCTTCCAGCGCGACAAGTTTGGCGGCATCCTCTGCGACATCGGCAGCCACCAGATCGAGCAATTTCTGCACTACGCCGGCGCATCCGACGCAAAGGTGCTGCACGCCAAGGTGGCCAACTATGCCTGCCCCGACCATCCAGAGTTTGAGGACTTTGGTGACGCGACCCTGCTCGCCGACAACGGGGCTACCCAGTACCTGCGGGTGGACTGGTTCAACCCCGACGGCTTGCGCACCTGGGGCGACGGGCGTTTGTTCATCATGGGCACCGAGGGTAGCATCGAAGTGCGCAAATACCTCGACGTCGCCCGGAGCGACGAGGGCGACCACGTCTTTCTGGTCACCGGGGAGAAAGAGGAGTACATCCCCGCTGCCGGCAGAACGGGGTTCCCGTTCTTTGGGGCATTCGTGCTGGATTGTCTGAACGGTACCGAGAACTCGATGACCCAGCAGCACGTCTTCAAGGCCGCCGAACTGTGCCTGGAAGCCCAGCGGGTCGCGGTGCGTATTGCCTGATCGCGGCAAGGACGGTCATTCGCTCCCCATTTTCTGGTTTCGTCTGATCTTACCACGCTTGACCTACCCAGGCAGTAACTGCTCAGCCGGGAGAGCGGCGCAGGTTGAGCAGTTACCCCAGACAGATATCAGCAATCACAAGGGACAATATCCTGATGTGCCATAACGGGAGCATTACGCCCGCGGAGGAGAGGGTGAACAAACGATCCGACAACCTGCTGGTCGCCATCGCCTTTCTGACCTTTATCGGCTTTGGCCTCAGCGCCGGGCTGATGGGCGTTGTCTGGCCGTCGATGCGGGAGGGGTTCGGCATCGGCGACGACGCTTACGGCGTGCTGACGCTGGCAACGATGATCTGCTCATTGCTCGTAACCGCTTATAGCGGCGCATTGCTTGCTCGCTTTGGCATTGGCGCGTCGCTGCTGACGAGCTGCCTGTTCGGCGGGCTGGGGTTTCTGGTCAGTATCCTGGCCCCCAACTGGGGCACATTTGTGGCGATCCAGGGCGCGACGGCGGTGGGCACGGCGCTGCTCAACCCGGCGATCAACACCTATTTCGCCACCCACGAAAGCGCGGGGCGGATGAACTGGCTGCACGCCTGTTGGGGCCTCGGCGCAACGATCAGCCCAACGTTGATGGCCTGGACTTTGCAGGCCGGCGGCACATGGCGCGCGGGGTACGTGATGCTCGGCGCGATCAACTTGGCCCTGGCCGTCGTGTTCAGCCTGACACTCAAGCGCTGGCCTCAAGCGGTCAAGGAGAAGAAGGCAGATGAAACGCCGGCTCGGCGCAGCTCCCGCACGCTGGCGCTGCCGGCGGTGTGGCTCAGTCTATTGTTATTTCTCACTTTTACCGGCATGGAGAGCTCGACCGGGCAGTGGTCGTTTACCCTGTTCACCGAAGGACGCGGCATCGACGCCGCCACAGCCGGGATGTGGATCAGCGTCTATTATGCCAGCATAACTGTAGGACGCGTCGTGTTCGGCGTGGTCGTCCAAAAAGTGCGGGCATCGTCCTTGATGCGCCTGTGTATGCTCGGCGCGTTGCTCGGCGCGGCGGCGATCTGGTTTGCGCCGCTGCCCGCCGTCGGCTTTGCCGGGCTGGCGTTGGCCGGTTTTTGCCTGGCGCCGCTCTTTCCGGTGCTGACCTCGACCACGCCAGAACGTCTCGGCGCGGCGCGCGCGGCCACCGTCATCGGCTACCAGATCACGGCAGTCCGGCTGGGCCTGTCCCTGATCCCGGCTTTGGGCGGCGTGCTGTCTGAAAAAATGGGCGTGACGAGCATCGGCCCGTTTTTGTTTGCCGTCGCCGCGACGACGTTTATCTTGCACGAGGCGACACTGCGGGGTAAAATGGCAAATAGCAAATCGCAATAGCGGCAGCATCAAACCAATGTGTTTTATGTAAAACAGTCTATGGTTGCAATTTGCGATCTGCGATTTGCAATTTGAGAATGGAGTCTTTATGAACGCTGTGAATCGAGAATTTGCCGTCGCTGGCGAATATCACTATAACCGATCCGGCCCAATGCGCTGGATCGTCTCGCACGTGATGCGCTATCCGTTGCTGCCGCTGCTCGAAATCGCGATGGTGGCGGTCGCCAACTGGCTGAACAGCCTGGCGCCGCTGTACGGCGGTCGCGCCGTCGACCATGTGTTCAGCCCGGAACGCAATCTGCGCACGCTGGCGACGCTGGCGCTGGTTGTGCTTGGCTTGCGGTTGGGCACGGCGGCGTTGAATATGCTGCGCAGCGTATTTGGCGAGTTCATCGCCCAACGGCTGGAGCGCGACGCGCGCGAAGAACTGTACGTGAGCCTGCTCGGCAAGAGCCTGACCTTTCACAGCCGCCAGCGCATCGGCGATCTGATGGCGCGGGCGACCAATGACGTGCGCCAGCTCAACTTTATGTTCAGCCCCGGCCTGCGCCTGATCCTGTCGTCGCTGATGAGCCTGGTGATGCCGATCATCGCCATCGCCTCGATCGACACCCAATTGCTGATCGCGCCGCTGATCTTTTGCATTGTGCTTGGGCTGACGGTATGGGATTACACGCGGCGACTCAACCCCATCGCTGAGGGACAGCGGCGGCAGTTCGGCAAGATGAACGCCGGCTTGGCCGAAGCGGTCAGCGGGATCGAGGTGGTCAAGGCCAATGCCCAGGAACGGCAGGAGCAGGACAAATTCACCCGCGACGCGACGGCGTTCCGCGATCTGTTCATCCAGGAGGGCGAAATCCAGGCCTGGTATCTGCCACTGCTGGCCTATTATGTGATGCTCGCCGCAGCTTTTGCGCACGCCCTGTTTCTGCTCGCCAATCATACGCTGACCATCGGCGAGGTGATTGCTTTTATGAGCCTGTTGGGTTTGTTACAATTTCCTACCTTTATCTCGATTTTTACTTTTACCCTCGTCCAGCTTGGCGTGGCGGGCGCGCGGCGCATCCTCGATCTGATCAAGACCGGAACGGAACTCGACGAAAACCCCACCGGCATCAGCCAGGCAATACGCGGCGAGGTGGTCTTTGAGAACGTCTGCTTTGGCTACCATGGCGCGCAATGCGACGATCGCACGGTGCTCAAAAAGATCAGCTTTGCGGTCAAGCCGGGCGAGACGATCGCCATCGTCGGGCAGACCGGCTCGGGCAAGACAACGCTGACCCGGCTGATCAACCGCATCTACGATGTCAGCGCCGGACGCGTGCTGGTCGACGGAGTCGATGTGCGCGAGTGGAACATGGCTTCGCTGCGCTCGCAGATTTCAACCATCGAGCAGGACATTTTCCTCTTTGCGCGCTCGATCCGCGACAACATCGCCTTTGGCGTGGGCAAGGATGTCAGCCAGGAAGAGATCGAGCGCTGCGCCCGCGAGGCGCAGGCGCACGATTTTATCATGAGCTTTGATCGGGGCTACGACACCGAGGTTGGCGAACGGGGTGTGACCCTTTCCGGCGGGCAGCGACAACGCATCGCCATTGCTCGCGCCTTTCTCACCGATCCGCGCATCCTGGTCCTCGACGATTCGACCAGCGCCATCGACAGCGCGACCGAGGATCAAATCCAGGCGGCGATGTACAAAGTGCAGCAGGGACGGACCACGTTCATCATCACCCACCGCCTGTCGCAAATCCGCTGGGCCGACCGCATCCTGGTGCTGCGACGCGGTGAGCTGGTCGACCAGGGCGCACACGATGAACTGATCCGTCGCTGCTCGGCCTACCGGCGCATTTTCTCGCGCTACGATGTGGAGCTGCCGCCGATCAAAGATGAATCGTGCAGTTTGGATTAAAATGTGAGAAAGGCATGCTATGGAAAGCCTGACCACAATCAAAAAATATCGCAACAAAACGGATGCCTGGAACGATTGGCGTCAAGTCGCCGCAGAAGTCGAAGCGGCAGGCTATGGCAATCTGGTCGACAAGTTCCAGCCGCCCGAGAGCGCCAGTTCTCGCCGGATCGCCATCTGTGTGGCCGCATTGCGCGAAGCCTATCAGTCCGCCCAACGGCTACCTGCCCCAATCAGATGGAGCTGCCCAGAATGCGGCAGTTCCAACCTCGAGCAGGAAAGGATGCCCTATGGCCCAATGTGGTGTAAGGATTGTGGTTTTTACGTCAAAGACAAAACTGCAATCGATAATCCGTTCAAGGAAACGGGCGAACAGCCAATTGTCGGCATTTGAAGCGCGTCACGCGAGCATGATACGTGAAACGTCAGGGACAGAAAATCCCTGATATTTGACGCTTGAGATTAGGGAGGTTTGGATGGGTTTTATTCTCGGCGGACTGGACAGCGAAAAATACGACCGTTCTTACTCGGATCGTGAGCTGATCCGTCGCATTGTGGGTTATTTCAAGCCGCAAGGCAGGCAAATGCTGCTCGTGGCGGCGATGATTTTGTTCAACTCGGCGTTCAACACCGTGCGCCCGCTGTTGATCACGCGCGGCATCGATATGCTGGCCTCCAACCCCACACCGCAGGCCATCATCGGCCTTTCGATTGCCATTTTGCTGCTCGGCATCCTGGCCTGGGTGTTCAACTATTGGCGGAC
>JAFGEY010000155.1 GCA_016931365.1 Anaerolineae bacterium | reverse complement strand
TTGGCTTGGTCCCAGTGCAAGAATTCGTCGGGTGTCAGTGTAGCCCGAGTAGGAATATCAAAACGGGCTAACCAATTCGAGACCGTTGAGACACTGATGTCCAAGCATTCAGCGATGCCCGTTACTGAACCGGTTTCAGCATACAGATCGCGCAAAAGATGGACAATGGACCGGCTGTGCACCTGTTCCAGTTGGCGCATTTTGGTAGTTTTGTGGCGCATTATAGCTTCCTCCTGACAATATGTCACTAAAAATCAGATATGACGGATATAATCCGTCTTGTTTGGATATTGTACCACACATGGTCATGTAAGTCAAGTGGCAAGCGTATGTTGGGCATAGAAAGGTATTTTCAATATGGATTCGAATCCCAACCCATATGATGTGAATAGCCTGATTGGCGCTCGAATACAGGCAGCGCGTGAGGCAAAAGGGGTGTCGCAACGTGTTTTTGCCAAGAAAATCGGGATGTCGTACAACAAGATTTTTACACTTGAGCAGGGAAAGACCCGTATGTTGGTTAGCGATCTGATCGAGATTGCCAACGGGCTCGGCATCTCTCCTTGGACTTTGCTTCAGGACATCCCCGAGTTTACAGATATGCGCCGTGTTCTTGAAGCGTGGTATGATGATCTGGCCGGTGAAAGCCGTGTGTCTGTCGATCATATGCTCGCTGCGCAAAGATGGATCGATCGTTATTGGCGGATCAAGTTGCGGATGGAATACCAGCCAATGTACTACGTTCATCCCCAGCGCGAGCCGATCGTGTTCTTTGAGGAATGGGAAAACCCGGTCTCCACAGACTTGAAAAAGTACCTCTACGTTGAGCGCAAAGAATCTGGGTTTTCAGGCTACTTTTTTAAAGCCGAGATCGTTCCTTCGCCTTCTCCCGAATACACAGACACTCCAGAATTAAGCGATGGCGAGACGTGGGAACACGAGACGCAGTTGAGAGAGTTCCTGGCAGGGCATGGATACTGCTGGCAGTTGTATCCGGTGCGAATCCATCACGATGCGTATTGTAGCGAGGAGCACAGGACAGAGATTGAGGGACAAAGAAAGGAAATAGGATAAACAAGGAAATATAACGATCAATTCTTACTGGTTTTTTACCATTTTCCAACTCCTGCCTTACTTTGAGTGTGTAAAATAGCTTCGTCCATCACTTTTTGCGTTCGCAGTCCAGTTCTTCACGCAAATTTTACACATAGGTTTGTGCATTTATGTTATAATGTATTCTGACAACCAAGTATCGTAAACAAGCGGGAGGGGCGCTGGTGAGAGACCGGAGAGGTCTGCGAGCAGCGGCTTGTGTAGAAGTAATAGCGCGATCGTGAATGGACGACGCTCAGGCTGGCATCTAGATGCCGGTCTGGGCGTCGTTTTTGTTTACCAGGTCAGTGGGAGGATTGTATGAACAGCCAGGGCAAAGGGATTTTGCATCACGTCGTTGTTGTGCTGACCATCGCGTCAATGCTGGGGATCACCTTGATCCCGCCGTTTCACTCGACGCCAGTCTATGCGCGAGAAGAAGCGCAGGCCGGCAGATCGCCGACCGTAGAGATCGAATTTGGACGGGCGGCGTTTCTGGCGCAGCCGGATTTGAAGGCCCAGCAGCAAATGCCGCACAAGGTCTATTTGCCGCTGGTGAGCAAAAACTATCAGCCGCCGGCCTCCGCCGAGGCGTTGATCCAGCCCGGCAAGGGCGGTGAGGTCGGCGCGCCGGACGGCAGTGTGCGGGCCACTTTTTCTGCCCATTCCGTGCAGCAAGACACCTGGGCGCGCTATCAAGAGATCGCCCGCCCAATGATCACCGCCCCTAACCTGGCCGTCGGCGGCCCGGCGTTTTCGTTGGCCGCATGGCAGGATGCCGACAAATCGTCTGTGACCGAGTTCCCGCCAGAAGTTCAGATTATCCCCGCAACGCAGAATATGCCAGGGTATGCCGTGATCACGCCCAGCATCACCGTTGCAATCTATTACACGGACGCTGATGTATGGGGATTGGATCTGCGCTCGCTTTCTCTATATACACGACAGGGGCCAGGCGCCGCGTGGGAACGTGTGCCGACAGCTGTTTACCAGGAGCGGCGTATGCTCATCGCCCAGGTTGAACAGACCGGTGAATTTGTGCCTCTGGCGCCGCTTTCCTCTATTTCGGCTCAAACGCGCAGCCGCCTGGCGTTGGACCCCGATGATGATGTAGGATCGGCGACCTGGCCAGGCACGGGGACTGTACGCGAAATCACCTATAATATGCGCCTCGCCCGTGAAGTTGAACAACGACTTCAGGACGATCAGTGTCGGGTTGACATCTTGACAACCCGCGATTCTGAAAGCCAGCGGTTTGTCGCTCGCACGATCCGCGCTCAAATGGCCCAGAACTTTGGCGTTGAAATGTTTACCACACTCGCTTTCAATGCGTGCGGTGCGAATTGTGGCGCGAATCCTTTGTGGGGACAGTTTGGTGATGGCGGCACGCTGGTTTGGTCAGGTCCCGATGCAGACGATAGTGCATTAGGAAATCAGTTGCTGGAGGAAATGGGCAATTTGAGCCGCCCGCATAAATGGGGTGGCACACATGCTGTCTTGCCCTATTCGGAATTTTTGGCTTTACCGGCTACGTATGCCCACCTGGAAACCTTGTATCTTGATCACAGGTTTGATATGGTTATCATCCGTGATGACTTTGAGTATATTGCGGATGCAACTTATACGGCCATCCGCAAACAACTCGAAGCCGCCGGTATGTACTGTGGCGATCCCAACAGGCCGCCATCTTATCCTACCCCACCGTCGGCAGAGGTGCTCAAACGATGGCGCGACCTGGGCTATCAAAACTACCAGCGTTACGGCGCCGACCCGGTCAGCTTTTCCACCGGCAACCATGTCGTCCAGGTGCGCCTGGCGCGCGTGCCCGGTCGCGGCAGCCTCGACTGGGACTTGACCCTGACCTACAACTCGCAGGACCCACGCAGCGACCTGCTGGGCTATGGCTGGTCGTTCCCCTACAACGCACACGCCCAGCATTACGAGGACGATTCTGTCTCCGTGGCCTTGTGGGACGGGCGTACCTATCACTACACTGCCAACGGCAGCGGCTACGATGCGCCGGCCGGCGTCTATGACCGCCTGGAAAAAACCGCCATCGGCTGGAACTGGATCACGCCCAACGATGTGACGTTGGTGTTCAGCGAGACGGTAGGTGGGTTCGGGATCATGACCGAGTGGCGCGACCGCAGCGGCAACGCGCTGCATTTCAGCTATGACCTGAGCAAGCAAAATGTCTGGCAGAACGGCGAGGAGGTGCCCCGCCCGCCGCTGACCGAAATCCGCGACGATGCCGGGCGCAAAATCACGGTGCAGAGCGACGACCAGAGCCGCATCACGCGCCTGGGCCTGTGGGATGGCCGCGCCTACACGTTCGAGTACGATGGCGAGGGCAACCTGACCCGTATCAACGGCCCAGATGGCCAGTTACGCCGCTTTGAATACGACGTTCGCCACCGCATGACCAAAGAGTGGGACGCCGAAGGCATCCTTTTCCTGCAAAGCGTCTACGATGATCGCGACCGCGTGATCGAGCAGGTGGATGCCAGCAGGACGCACAGTTACCTGGCCTATGATGTTACCAACCGCCAGACCACGTTCACCGACAACGCAGGCCATACCGAGGTGTACGACTGGGACACGCTGAACCGTGTCACCGGTGAGCAGGACGGCCGCGGCGGCAGCGTGAGCAATGTCTACGATGCGGATTACAACCTGACATCGCGCACCGACGCCAACGGCAACACCACCCGCTACGAGTACGACGCGCGCGGCAACCTGATCGCCCGCTACGATCCTATTCCTGCAGGCTCTACATACCAGACCGACGTGACCCGCTGGGCCTACGACGCGCGCAACAATGTGATCTCAATGACCAATGCCCTGGGGCGCACCTGGCTGTACGAATACAACAGCCAGGGCAACCTGATCCGCGCCATTGCGCCCGACGGCAGCGCGACGCGGGCAACCTACAACGCCTGGGGCCAGCCGACCTCAGTGACCGATGCGCTGACCCGCACCACGACGTACCAATACGACACCTATGGCAATCTGCTCAAGACGACCTATCCGGACGGCACGTTCTCCAGCTCCACCTACGACGCCGCCGGGCGCGAGACCTCGTACACTGACGCCAACGGGCACACGGTGCAGTTTGTCTATGACGCGCGCGACAACATCACCCGCATCACCGATCCCAAGAGCGCGGCGTCACTCTTCGAGTACGACGGCAACGACCTGCTCACCCGTTCCGTCGACCGGCGCGGCGGCGAGCGGCTTTATCAGTATGATGAGAACCTGAAACTGGTCGGCGAGCGCGATCCGCTGGGCTTGTGGACGCGCTACGGTTACAATGCGCTCTACCAACGCGTGACCATGACCGACACCGCCGGGCACGTCACGCGATACGAGTACGACGAGGCCGGCCGCCTGATCGCCGTCACCGACCCGGCCGGCGGGATCACGCGCTACACGCACGACCCCAACGGCAACGTCATCATCGTGACCGACGCGTTGGGTCACACCTCGCATATGATCTATGACGCCAACAACCGGCTCAAGTACCAGATCGATCCGCTGGGCCACATCACCGAGTACTGCTATGACGCCGAAGATCAACTGGTGCGTGTCATCGGCCCGCGTCGCGAGGTGACCGACTATACCTATGACGCCCTGGGCCGCCTGATCGCGGTCAAGGACCCCTTGGGCAATGTCACCCGCTACGAGCACGATGCGGTGGGCAACCGCACCGCCGTGGTCGACCCGCTGGCGCGGCGCACCGACACCGCCTTTGACGCGATGAACCGCGTCGCCGCCATCCAGCGCCCGGATCTCCCCCCGCAAGCGGGGGGAGGTGGAGGGGGGTCACGCCCGACCACCCGTTTTGCCTATGACGCGGTGGGCAACACGCTGGTCATCACCTCGCCGTTGGGCTTTGTGACCCGCTTGGAATATGATGCGAACGACAACACGGTGAAAGTCGTCGATCCGCTGGGCGGCGAGACCGTCTACACCTATGACGCCGAAGACACGCCGGTGGCCGTCATCGACGCCAACGGCCACACCGTTGCTACGACCTATAACCTGGCCGGGCTGCCCGTGCAGACCACTGACGCGCTGGGCTATACGACGACGATGGAGTATGACGCTGCCTACAACCTGGTCAAGACGATCAACGCCATGGGCAAGGCCACGACCTACGACTATGATCCGCTGGGCCGATTGCTGCAGACGGTCGATCCATTGAACCATAAAACGACTTACACCCGCGACGCGCTGGGCCGCGTGACCGCCGTGACCGACGCCAACGCGCACACTACCGCTTACGACTATGACGCGCTGGGCCGGCTGATCGCCGTCACCGACCCGCTGAGCGGCACGACGCGCTACGGCTATGACACGGTGGGCAACCTGACCGTGATCACCGACGCCAATGCGCATGTAACCACCTTTGACTATAATTTCCTGAACCAGTTGACCCTGGAGACCAACCCGCTGAGCCACACCTGGCAGTACGCCTACGACGCTGCCGGGCAGCTCGTGCGCCGCGTGGACGCCATGTGGCAGGCTACTTACTATGACTATGACAGCAACGGGCGTCTGGTCAGGCTGCATTATGGCGCCGTGCAGCCCGCGCAGCCGCCGGTCACATTCACCTATGACCTCGAAGGCCGCGAGACGCAAATGTGCGACGGGCTGCCTGCCCTGAGCAGCGTCGAAGGGGGCTGTACGACGCACGGCTACGACGCCCTGGGCCGCCCGATCACCACCACCGACTGGCTGGGGCGGACGATCACCCGCACATACGACGCGGTGGGCAACCTGGCCGGCCTAACCTATCCCAACGGGTACGCCATCACCTACACCTACAACGCCAACCGCTGGCTGACCACATTCACCGACCCACACGGCGACAGCAGCCTCTACACGCACAACCGTCTGGGTCAGGTGACCCAAATTCAGCATGCCAACGGCACGCGCAGCGAACTCGAGTACGACGCCGCCGGGCGGCTGACCGGCCTGGCCAACCTGGGCGCGGGCGGTGCGGCCCAATCGGCCTACCGCTACATGATGGACGCGGTGGGCAACCGGGTCCGCGTGGTCGAGGAGCGCGCCCCGTTCAACGGCGTCGGCGCCAACGTGGCGCTGACCCATACCTACCAGTACGACGCGCTGGATCGGCTGATCCAGGCGGCGACGGAAGACCCGGCCAGCGACACGGCCTACGCCTTTGACCCGGTGGGCAACCGCTTGAGCAAAACGGGCACCGTGCTGGCCCCCGACACCGGCGTACCCGAACTGCCCGTCGCGCCCAAGCCGGAGCAAAATGCCTATACCTACAATGCGGCAAATCAGTTGACAGCAATCAGCGGTCAGCAGTCAGCGGTCGGCCTGGATTATAATGCGAACGGGGATCGTATCCACGAGAGCGAAATCTTGACCGACGGCACGACGCTGCTCACCGATTACCGCTACGACCGCGAGGATCGCCTGGTGGGCGTGACCAAGACCGTGAGCGGCACGGCGGCGATCACGGTGACGATGGTCGCCACCTACACCTACGATGGCTATGGCCGGCGAGCGCTCAAAGAAGTGGTGGGTTATACCTCGCCGATCACGCCTCACGTTTCACGCCTCACGTATTTGTACGACGGCCTGGACATCATCGGCGCGCAGCTTGAGGTCAGCGGCACTGTCACCGAGACCTACTACTACCCGGCCCCCTCGCCCGTGACCGGCCTGCGCCGTCCGCTGGAGATGGAGCGGCTGCCCAATCCCGCCGCTGGCTTTGCCGGCGACCGATATTGGTACCAGAGCGACGGCCTGGACAGCGTGGCAGCGCTGACCGATGAGGGCGGCAACCTGGCCTCGCCCTTCCTGTACGACGAGTATGGGCAGATGCTGGCCGGGAAGACCGAATTGCAGGTCTTTGCCTATACCGGGCAGGATTATGATGTGGAGACGGGGTTGTATCATTTTTATGCGAGGTATTATACAGCACGGGACGGTCTATGGCTTGAACAAGATAATTATCGGGGTGAAACAATGGCTCCCAAAAGCTTGCATCGGTTTAGTTACGTTCATGCTAACCCCGTTAATACAAATGATTGGCTAGGATATGCTACTCAAGGGGAAATTGACCGAGTTAAGCCGCTTGTATCCACAATAGCAGAAATATATGGGGTCCCTCCGATAGCAATCGCAATTGTTTTAGAGTTGGAAAACAAACCTGGTGTATCAGGCGGAGGTAGATGCCCCACGGGTGTACCTAATAATTTCTGCCGTCAGGTAAAACAATACCTAAATGCAGCTGCTACAATTTACGGGACTAAACCCCATTGCAGCGGAGGAGATTGTTCACTTGGATTAGGCAATGTAAAGGTAGGCACTGCACAAAATATTATAAACTATTTTGATACAAATTACCCAGGTACTCAAATGGCAGAGCTAATTACCGATGCTACCTTGGGTGATTTGATAAATGATATAATGAATACCGTTTTTGTAGCAGCTAATCTACGCTGGGCAATGGATATTAAAGGGTATCATTGCCCTCTCACTTTTGAAGAGATAGCCACGATTGCACAACACCATAATAATGCTTCTTGGCAAAGTTCTCGAAGTTATTACAATGATGCTTATGAACTTTTACAGAAAGTGTACTATGGGGGATATGAATTACAGTTTTTGGATGATGATTCAAAGGATTCTTGTGTTTTGTTTGTTTGTCGGGTCAATCACCCTTCCCCATGGCTTAGCAATATATTAGAATTGGGCAAGAGTTATGCTGTCTCAAGTTTGCGTCGCTTATTATCATATTTTGAAAACACAAGGCGGCAATCGGGTCCCGATCAGAGAAAATAGGGTGTCTTATGCTTGTGATTTCTATCGTTCCCACGCTGGAGCGTGGGAACGGCAGCCATCGGCGCTCTGCGCCAAAACGCTCCGCGCCCGTGGCCAGGGGCGGTAGGGGCAAGGAAAACCTGTCATTCCTTCACTGTGTTCAGGACAGGTCTGAGCAAGGCGTCAAAGCCGCCGCAGTTTTCACCTGTCATTCTGAGGAGCGGCAAACTCGCCGCTTTTGCGAGTTTGAAGCGACGAAGAATCTCATAACTCGCCAGCAAGTGGGCTTTCATTCCAAGAACGAGATTCTTCGGCGCAGGCGAACAAAAAACGTTCGCCCGCGCCTCAGAATGACATATCATAAGAGTACGACATGACCAAACAATACTATGTCTACATCATGACCAACCATTCTGGCACGCTTTACACCGGGATGACCAACGACTTGAAACGGCGCGTCTGGCAGCACAAGCAAAAACTGGTTGAGGGGTTTACCAAGCGGTACAACATCACCCGGCTGATTTACTGGGAGGAAACAGGGGACGTAAACGTCGCCATCGCGCGGGAAAAGGAAATCAAGGGCTGGGTGCGCGCCAAAAAGATCGCTTTGATCGAGGCTGACAACCCTGGCTGGAAGGATTTGAGCGAGGAATGGTACGGAGAAAAGCCGCTCGATTGAACTGTCATTCTGAGGAGCGGCAAACTCACCGCTTTTGCGAGTTTGAAGCGACGAAGAATCTCGTATTCTCACCAGGTGGCTTTTCATTCCAAAAACGAGATTCTTCGGCGCAGGCGAACAAAAGACGTTCGCCCGCGCCTCAGAATGACACTTGATTCAGTGGTCGCACCTTACAAATTTGGCTACTTGACCTGTTCCAACAGCTCAAAATACCGCTCGCGGCTCATCCCGGCGGTGAAACACAAACGCCCCGCTTTGGTGAGCGGAGCGTCAAGCACCTTAAAATCTAACGCCAGTTGCTCAAATACTCAAGTCCTGCATCAAGACACTTTCGGCGTCGGCCTGGATGTCGGCCTCAATTTCTTCGGTGTGCAGGTGATAATACGCCAGCGCCGCGTAGATTTGCGCCAGCGTCAGGGGTAGTTCGCCGGCAATCTCTTCCGCCGACAGTCCCAGTTTGTAGAGTCCGGCAATCGTGCGCACCGTGGTGCCGGTGCCGGCAATAATGGGACGTCCACCGCGCAACGCCGGGTTGATCATAATCGTTGCGCCCTGCGCGCCGGCGCTGACCCATTGTTCCAGCATCGCCTGGGGACTGCATTGGGCGCGGGCAGCCAGGGTTTGCAATTGGCTGTAAAGATTGGCCGGAATGTTCCAAGTTGTGGCTGAAACGCTCATTTTAACACCTCAATCATCATTGTACTTTCAAACCCGATTACTTGACCTGTTCCAACAGTTCAAAATACCGCTCGCGGCTCATCCCGGCGGTGGTCAAGTTGGTACGAATGTGTGTTACCGGCACTTGATGCGGGCTTGTCTTGATCACCACCGGGCGCAGCACGCCGGGCTTGGTCATCACAAGATGGTCGCCCTTTTGACGTTTGACGCTGAACCCGTCCAGTTCAAATATCTTGACCAATTTACGGTAATCGATGGCCGTGATTTTAGGCATAAACGGCCTCAAGCCGGTTGATTTGCATTGGTTGGCGAGGTACCCAACGCAAGGTCGAAGAATCGCGGTGATACCCGGCTTCTTCTAAAACCGTGTCCAGGGTGCCCATTTCCTGGCACGTTTCCAAAAACAAAGAGACCGCCTCTTGCAGCGCAGTCAATGCTTCTTGCGGCGTATCGCCAAAGCTGGACACATTCAACTCGGGACAAAGCGCGACAATTTGATCATCTTCTTGAAACAACTGTCCGGTATAGGAAATATGTATCATTGTGCCTCCATCAAAATCAGATCATTTGTGCCGCATCGAACAGGGTTGGCCCTTTGATGCGGCCATAATGGGCCAGGTTGCGCGTCAGCAGCGGCAAACCGTGCGCGATGCAAACACCGGCGTTGAGCATATCCTGCACGCCAATGGGCAGCCCTTGCACGGAAAGCTGTTCATATACCCGGGCGGCAGCGTGCGCAGCGTCGAGATCAAACGGCACAATTTGAACCAGGCGCAGCGCATCGGCAAACAAGGCCGCTTGACGTGGCGCTTGAGCCAGTCCAATCAGCAGTTCATAAACGGTGATCGACGTAAACGCACATTCATAATGGAACAAGGCACGTTCCAGCAGATCGCTCCGTCCACGCAAATAGTCGATCACAATGTCGGTGTCTATGCCAAGTCGCGTGACTGCCATTGTGCCCAAAGCTCCCGTCTGGTTTGCTCAAAAGCGACTTGGTCTTGTGCCGACCAAAGACCGCGCAGCCGTTGAACGACCTGCACGCGGCGTGCTTGCTCATCGGGTGAGAATAAGGCCGGGCGTACCGGTTCTACTTGAACGGCAGGTTGAATTTGAATCTCAACTCGCGTGTGCTCCGGCAAGTCCAACGGATGCGACAAACGCAGTGTGCCATTTTCATACGTCGCTGTTGTTGTAATGGTCATCATCATACTCCTTGAGAAATCGAGCTAGATCAAGTATATCATTGTTTACATACATCGTCAATCATTATTTGTGTATATCTAAAACACCGGGAGGTATTCTATGAAAACCTGGCGAATCTGCATCCCCTTTGCCCTGGCCTTGCTCGCCCTCTGGGCGCTGGCCGCCATCCTGACCCCGGCTCAAGCCGCGCCGGGCGAACTTGCCACCGGTGACGTGGTCGTGCCCCTGGGCGAGCGGCAAACCAACCGCCAGGCGGCCTACCGCGCCGCCCTGACCCACCTCTATGGCGGCGGGCGGCTGCACTGGGCGGCCTCGTCCAACACCGTCAGCCCCACCGTCCATCCCGGTGACCTGCTCCTTCCTGTCGGCGAGAGCTGGAGCTGTGCGCCCTTGGGCGGCTGCGACAGCGAGGTCGTCTCTGACACTGCGCCCTTTGCGCAGGCGTACAGCCTGCGGCCGGGCGGCGTGGCGGTGCTGCGTTCCTCGGTGATGGTCTCGACCAGCGACGGCGGCGAGGCAGTGGCGATGTGGGAACTGGCCCAGATTCGCCAGGCGCTCGACGGCTACCTGCTCCATGCGCTGCCCTACCGCGTGCTCACCGAAACCGAGGTCGCCGCCGGGCTGGACGGCTATGACCTGCTCATCGTGCCGGCCTTTCGCAGCGACGCCCGCGCCGAGGTGCTGGCTGCTTTGCAGGACAGCGGTGCGCTGGCCGCGATCCAGGCATTTGTCGAAAACGGCGGCACGCTCTATGTGCAAGGCAGCGGATTCTGGATCGCCGACGCGGCCGGCCTGCTCCCGGACGGCGCATTAACCGATCAAGCCATCGAACTGGCCCCACCGGACGATTGGGACAGCCGCGGCCGCATGCAGATCGCCGATCCTACGTCACCGCTGGCCTGGTCGTGGGTAACGGACACGATCTACATCCTCGACGACCCCGTTTTACAGCTTCCCCCTGCTGGCGGGGGGACTGAGGGGGGTATCGAGGTGATCGCCGTCCTCACCAACGCCACCGCACCGGAGCCGATCCCCGCCGTAGTGCGCGTGCAGGTCAAGGCCGGGCAGGTGCTCGGCGTGGTCGGCCATCCCACCGACGCTGCCCACCGCCTGGAACTGCCCCTGTTTATGGACGCCGTGCTGGCCGCCATGGCTGGGCGCGGCGAGCTGTGGGGCGACGCCGTCCAGACCCTCAACCCGGCCTACCCGCCGCACGAGTTCCCGGCGTATGAGGTCGTGCCCGTCAGCGCCACGCTGCTGGGGGGCAACTGGTGGGACGAGATGCTGGCCGACGCCGTGGTGACCGAAACGGTTTCGGCGGGATACACTGTCCTGGATCATACTGTTTCGCCGGCATACACCGATCTATTTACCACTGCTGACGGCCGCACCGTCATTGTCTGGCAGTTGGGCGACCTCGCCCCACACGCCCTGGTCACGCTGACCTACCAGGCCGAGACCGAGCCGACCGCACTGGCCGCCGGCGTGGGCACATTCAGTCGCGGCACGCTGGCCTACACCGATCTCTCCGCCAAGCGCGTGACCGTCTCCCACCGGCCCTTTGTGCTGACGGCCAAAATGGCCGCCCGCCTGGTCGGCGACCGCGACCTGGAGGCCGACCGCCATTTCAAAATCCCTGCCGAGGGCCTTTATCTCGATATAGCTATGCCGCTGGAGAACAAGGAGCAAACGCTGGCCCACTCGTTGGTTTTCACCGACTGGGTGTACTTGATTTATCCCATCGTCGACGTTGAGAACCAGCACATCATCTTGCACACCAACGACGGTGAGACGGTGTGGATGCGCAACGAGCCGTTCCTGTGGGGTGAGCAATACCCGCTTTGGGAGAGCGCCACCTCACCCACGCAAACGCTGACCCTGGCCGACTGGCAAGGCGACTGGTGCGTCTTTACCAGCACCTTTGGCATCCACACCGACCCGCCTGGCGGCCTCGGCGCGCTGGACAAGATCGATTACGGCTCGTTTGTCACCATCCCGCCCACCTACACCAACGTGATCACGGTGGTCGACAACGAACTGCTGCTGCCCTGCCTGCCTCTCACCTTTGACCTGGGTGATTTTCCAGGCTATTGGTACGAGGAACCGGCGGTGCGCTACGGCATCCACTCGCGCGAGCTGTTCAGCCGCGAAGTGGTCTTTCACGGCACACCGAGGGAAGGCGCGCTGGTGATCGAGTATGACGCCGGCTCGGTATACGTCAACGCCGGCGCCGATCCGGTGCCGTTCCGCCAATATCTTGAGGCGGCCACACCCTATGCCGCGCAAGCGCCGGCGGTCTCTGCACTGACGTACCAGGACGTCTGGTCGCGCACCTATACGACCACGATGCGCGCCTCGTTTTACGACGTGTGGGATTGGGACTCGTGTGCCTCCTGCGGCGGGCCGGATCTCGATCAACACGCCGGGGTCAACCTCACCTTTGGCCTGTGGGCCGACCTCGACGAAGATGGCGAGTACGACACGCCCGTGCGCGAGATTCCGACCCGTTTGGAACGCACGCGGATGGTACTGCTGGGCAAGACCTACAGCGTCGATCCCAATGACACCGGTGTGACCATCCCCGCCGGGCAAAATCTGATCGAACTGCCCATTTTCAAGGGCCTGGGCGTCCAAATCCGGCCCGAAAACGAGGACTGGTACGCTTCCTGGCGCAGCGTCGGGCCGGGCCACTCAGAGCTGATCAGTGTGTCTGAGCAGACCGCCTACGACCACCTCTTTTTCCAGCAGGACATCCCGCTGGGATCGTGGGCTGCCTTTGAAGTGTCGAGCACGATCAGCACCTATCCTTTTAATCGGGAAGGCCATTTCAAGCTGCACGACGGCGCGCGGCTGATCTACCGTCAGATGGCCGCCGGGCCGAACCGCTACGAGGTCTACGACAGCCACGTCCACGCCGCCGAGGGCCTGTCGAGCGACGGTGCGGTATCCAAGCAGGTCGGGCCAACGGCGGTCAGCGTGTACAGCGACACGATGTTTTTCATCTATAACGCGCGCGATCTGTACGATGCGCGCGCCTTTGACGAGGACCCCTACCTCAAAAGCTGGGGCTATGGCGATTTCGTCGCCACCACCTACGTCGGTGGGCGCGAAGGCAAGGTGCTGTTCCACACCACCGTCGGGCCAGATGGGCGCACGCGCGTGCGCGTGGCCCTCGACAATAACACCGGTCTTACCCTGACCAACCTCAATGTCGCTCTCGACCTGCCGGCCGGGATCACGGCCACCTTGTTGTACACCGATCCCCTCACCGCGCCGGAGCCGATCTGGGCCGAGTTGTCGTTCCTCAACCGCACCGATGTGCCTGACGCCTGGCGCAGCGTGTGGTACTTTGACCTGGAAATCGGCAATATCGATGAAACGTTGTGGGGTACGGTGATCGAAATTCCAGTGATCCTCACCGCCGGCAACCTGCCCGCCGGGTATGAAGCGCCGCCGGCGCGACTGGCCTTGCAGCGTCCCGCCGATCCCACGCCGACCTTTGTCTATGGCCCGGCGCACTCGCTCACCCTCACCGACACGCTGCCGGCCTACGTGCAGATCGAGGCGGTCAAATGGATCACCGATCCGGCCACCTTGCTGGCCTTGCAAAACGCGATGGACCACGACGCCGGACACGTCTTGTCGGACACGGCGGGCGCGCTCTTTAGCACCTTGCCGCTGACCGTGTCAGTGACGATGGATGGCGACGTGGCCGTGTTCGACCTGCCTCAAGAACTCACCCATCTGCCACCGGCCTATAACCCGTTCTACATCGTTGCCCAGGCCCGGCTGATCCGCGCCCGCCACGGCCCGAATGTGGTCAATGAAGGGCCGACGATCACCTATATCGATCCTTTTGGCAAGCAGTGGACCGAGCACGGCCCCGGCGCGACGGTCGAAGCGCACGGCGCGACCGTTTGGGCCGACTATGCCTGCCTGGGCGGCAGCTCGGAAGTCGAGGAGGTCAACGGCGAGTGCACTATCCCGAACAGCCAGCCCTCGACGGTACAAATCCGGGTTACGGTTTTCAACGAGGGCGATGCCATTGCCCAGTCAGTGACGGCCACGCACAGCCTGCCGACCGGCGTTGAGGTGATCAGCGCATCCGGCCGCTACACCGTCACCGATCAGGCCGTGATCTGGAACGTCGGCGACCTGGCCCCCGGCGCATCGAAACGGATCGTGCTCGAACTGGAGGTCAACCCGCTTCAGGCCGAGGAACCAAGCGGTTGGATGGTCGCTCAGGCCACAGCCGGCCGCGTACTGGTCGTCCGCCGCACCGACGGCGAGTTTATGGACAGCTATAGCAATCTGCACATAACGGGGCAAATCGGCGATACGTTTGCGCTGCATCTGAAACCAGGCACCTGGCGGGTGCATCTGCCCGTCGTCGTCAATAACTACCTGTCCGCGCCCGACTTGATCGTGGAGGCAATTCAGGTTGTGGGCAGCGACATCCGCGTGACGATCAAGAATCAGGGCAATGCTGCCGTCACCGACGAGTTCTGGGTGGACCTTTACATCGACCCGCGCGCTGCGCCGGCCGCGCCCAACCAGGTCTGGCAGTTTTTGGGCGAGCAAGGGCTGGCCTGGGGCGTCACCCAACCACTGGCCCCTGGCGAATCGCTGACCCTCAACGCGGCGCAGGCCGACCCGGCTCAAAGCAAGTTCAGCGGCAGTTTGCCTGCTGGAACTGTTCTGTACGCTCAGGTCGACTCGGCACACGCCGGCACGACTTATGGTGGCGTGCTGGAAAGCCACGAAATCACCGGCGGGGTGTACAACAATGTCCTTGGCCCGGTCATCTCGGCCAGCAGCATCGCAGTCGAGTTTGCAGAACAAGCCACCGCGCAAACAAATACCCTACCGCCCAGACCATAAACCTGTACATATCACGGAGACGATCAAGCGCAAAAAGGCTTTTGAATGGCAATCTCTAATTCGCTATCGCAAAAGCCTTTTTGTGCGCTCGATGGTAGTGATCG
Source organism: Anaerolineae bacterium (assembly GCA_016931365.1). Next base: position 2,524 of record JAFGEY010000155.1, on the reverse strand, counting down.
AACCAATCTTGAACAAAAGTCGAGCAATTGCGATCTGCAAAAGCTCTTGTTTATCGCCATTTGGCAAGACTATCGTTCTATGTTATAATGATTTTACAATTCAAAATTGACGTGGACTGACGCAAAGCGTTTTATTTTCCCCTAAATCCAATACTTCGCAGAATCATGGCAGCAAAGGCAAAGGTGCTTGCGTGTTGTGATGAAAATCCGCTCTTTTGAACTGACAGGAACAAAATATCAGCAGGGCCAAACGGTCCAAGCGACAGTGCGTCGCGTGTTGCCTTTTGGTGTTCAAGTTGAGCTTACAGACAACACTCGTGGTGTGATCCGGCGACGCGAACTATCCTGGGATCGGCCTGTCTCCGATCAACATATGCGCACAATAGCGCCGGTTGGACACCCTACGACATCAAGTTGCCAGCACAGACCCCAAATATCAAAATAAAATAATCGCGGTATACAAAGGTAGGAAGGATACAACAATGACTACTCAACGTTTCATTGATAGGCAATGGATACTCAAGTGGTTGCTGCTTCCCTTTGTTCTTGTGATTTACTGGCTTTCTCCGGATTCCCATAGGCAAGGCGCAATGGTCTATTGGTGGGCGCTATGTTATTTGGTCTATTTGATACTACTTGAAATCATATCAAAAGCGAACAACCCTCTTTACAGCAAGCCCAGCCTGCAAATGGTCCGTATACAAGCCATGATCCTTTTTGGTACGACGCTGGTCATTCTTACTGACGGAGCCGAAAGCCGTTTCTGGTTTGTCTACTTGTGGTCACTTTTCTCTGCTGCCTTCCACTTTAGCAGGCGTGTTACAATAGGCGCCTTTGTTGAAAGTAGCATCCTTTACTTCCTGGCTTCAATCATAGCTGCGGGCACCTTGCCAAGCGTAAACGTCATATCGCTTGTAACCAGCCTAGTCATTTTATTGCTACTCACAATTGTATTTCGCTACTTGGTAGAAATCGTAAATGAATACCGTTCATTGGAACGTCAAGTCGAGTATACCAGGGTTCTGCAAGAAATCCATCAAGACATAGATACAGCCCTAGATTTACAAGACATTCTAAACCGAGTTCTGGAACGAGCTGTCAAACTGGTAAATGCTAGGGAAGGTTCTTTGATGCTCGTGCAAGGAAAGGAATTGTTGTTTTCCGCCCGTGTTGGACATCCACTTGAAGACAACATCAAAAAACGCAAGTTCCAGATTGGCGAAGGGATTGCTGGCAAAGTAGCCGAGACAGGTCAGCCTTATCTTTGTCACGATACACAATTAGACAAAAACTTTGCACCTATCCTGGGGGGTACCCCCATACGTTCAATCGCATCTGTACCGATTATATCTCATAATACAGTTCTGGGAGTCATCAATGTCGACAGCGAGCAAGTGTACCGTTTTTCAGTCAGTGATATACAATTACTGGCTACCCTGGCTGATCAAGTAGCATCAACCATCGAACGAGCCGAACTCTGGGACAGCTTGCGCAAAATCGGCCAAAGTACACTGGCAGGTTCCGAAAACCTCTATCAGGAAATCGTAGACACAGTCAACCGTTTCACAAACTGCCCGGTGGCAATCTGGCAAATCGACCAAGCTGACAAAACCCAAGCCAGAATTCGGGCTCATATTGGCTTAAGGCCAGAATATGCGCGCAAACGGCTGCTCAAACTTGAGGGCAGTCTTGTGCATCAAGCAATGCAAACTGGACAAGAGATACCAATCGAAGATATCGAACAGTCAGATCGTGTATCATCCGCGAGCAAAGAGGAAGCCCTCGTTCAAAATTGGAAGTCGATGCTCGTCGTGCCTTTGATGGCCACTGCCGAACGTGCAGTGGGTGCGTTGAGTGTCTATAGTCTGACCAAGCGTACATTCGCACCTTGGCAGGTCAACCTCATTAAAATGCTTGCCAGCCAAGCGGGCATCGCTGTTCAGAACTCTGAACGACTGGACATGATCCAACGTTTAAATGAAATCGGACAATCGCTCACGACGCTTCAAGGATCGCCTCAAGTGTTGAAAGAAACACTCGAGCGCATCACAATAACAGCGATGAGTGCATTAGGTGCTGATCTGATCGACTTGTATCAGTACATTGCGGATCAAGGTGCATTTATTGTCCCACCGGTCAGATTAGGTGAGCGCCGATTCCCAGACCTTGTTCCCAAAGAGATCTATCGAGACGACGTTGTATTCAAGATCGTTCAAACTGGCGCAAATCTTTATGTGCCGGATGCCCAAAGCCATGCAGTGTTAGCGGATGATAGAGAAATAGTTCACGAAAACAGGGACCGGCCACGTTTTGTGATTCGAGAAGAAATCCTTTCATCGGCGGCGGTGATCATCCGCGTTAACAGCGAGATATTGGGCGTTCTCTTTGCCAGTTATCGACAAAGACAAGACTTTGAACGACAGCCTGAACTGAAAAAACAATTAGAAGCATTTGCCAACTTTGCCGGTGCTGCAATCCAAAATGCACGTTTGTTAGAGCAAGAGCAAACACTCCGCAAGCAGGC
>JAFGEY010000154.1 GCA_016931365.1 Anaerolineae bacterium | reverse complement strand
TGATCTGGAAATACCCGGTGCGCGTGGCCCTCAACCCCTTTTTCAGCACGGTGGGCTGGTCGCTGGCCGGTCTGATCTCGGGCGCAACGCTCATTTCGGTGGTGCTCAGCCTGCAAACGACCGGGCCGATGATGCTGCGCGCACTGACCTCGCAGGATATGTACCTGGCCGGAAGTTTCCTCGTTCTGCTCAGCTCCCTGACCGTGATCGGCACGCTGATCTCGGATATTTTGCTGGCGGTGGTCGATCCGCGCATCCGGTTAGCTGGCTAAAAACGACACTGGGATAAAGGAAGAAGACATGGCAAACGATCTCAAACGAATTGTCCAGGGCAAGGTTGAAGAAGAAAAGATATTCGTCGCTACCCAGTGGCAGTTGATGTGGTGGAAATTTCGCAAGCACAAGATGGCTATGGTCAGCGCCGTGATCATCATTATCCTGTACATCGTTGCGGCATTTTGTGAGTTTGTGGCTCCTTATAACCCCGATGATACGTTTATCAAATACAAATTTGCGCCGCCCAGCCGGGTGCGCATCCGCGACGCCGAAGGCCAGTTTCACGCGCCTTTTGTCTTCAAGATCGTGCGCACCAAAGACCCCGAAACGTTGCGCAACCTCTATAATGACGATACCACCGCTCGCCATGCCGTGCGCTTTTTCGTTCACGGAAGCCCCTACAAAATGTGGGGATTGTTTGAGACGGACTGGCATCTCTTTGGCCTGGACGTGGATCAGGCCGAGCAGGGCCTCTTTTTGGCCGGCGCAGACCGCCTGGGACGCGACCTCTTTTCGCGCACCTGCTACGGGGCGCGCATTTCCCTTTCCATCGGCCTGATCGGCGTGTTGTTGAGCCTGTCCATCGGCATTCTCCTGGGGGGCATCTCGGGGTATTACGGGGGTACGCTGGACACGATGATTCAGCGATCGATCGAGTTCGTCCGCTCCATCCCCTCCATCCCGTTGTGGATGGCTCTCAGCGCGGCCTTGCCGGTCAACTGGCCGGTGGTGCGGGTGTACTTTGGCGTCACGGTGCTCCTGTCATTGATCAGTTGGACGGGCATGGCCCGGGTGGTGCGCGGGCGTTTCCTGGCGCTGCGCGAAGAGGATTTTGTCATGTCCGCCCGCCTGGTTGGTTCCAACGAGTTGCGCATCATCATCCGCCACATGGTGCCTTCCTTCCTCAGCCACATCATCGCTTCTTTGACCATCGCCATTCCCAACATGATCCTCAGCGAGACCGGCCTCAGCTTTCTCGGCCTGGGGCTGCGCGCCCCGGCGATCAGTTGGGGGGTGCTGCTGCAAGAGGCTCAGAACCTCAGTTCGATGGCCCTGGCTCCCTGGGTATTGCTGCCGGGAGTGGCAGTGATGCTTTCCGTTTTTGCCTTTAACTTTTTGGGCGATGGCATGCGCGATGCCGCCGATCCGTATGCCAGGTGAGTTGAGACGTGAAGCGTGAGGGCAAAATATCATTGCGTATCACGTCTTGTGTTTCACGCATTATGTTTTATGCAGCATAGGCGAAAAGGTCAGGCGGCTCGATGAAGGTGCTGCTGCTCTTTCCCCCGCATTGGGTGCCGACGATGCCGCACTTGGCGCTGCCGACACTGACGGCATACTTGCGCAGCCGCGGCGTCGAAACGATACAGCGCGACCTGAATGTCGAGTTCTTTGATCGACTTTTGAGCCGAATGCACCTTGAGAACGTGCTTGAGCGACTGCGCCGGGCAGATCGATCTGCCCGGCGCGTTTTGCTGCCTGCCGAAATCGTTGCCTGGGCGTCGGAGGCCGGCCCCTCGCTGGCATCTCAAGTGGCGGAGGCAAAGGGCGTTTTGCGCGGCGAGGCATTTTTCGAAGGTGAGGCCAGCTTGCAGGCCTTTGAGGTTGTTGCCGATGCCTTGGCTTTGGCCTCGCTGCCGTTTTACCCTGCTTCATTTGAACTGACCCGCTTTGTATCGCCAGTTCCAGTGGATAGTAGCGCCGCACTGCTGGCTGCGGTGGGCGACCCGCAGATCAATCCCTTTCTCGACCTGTTTCAACGGCATGTTTTGCCCGACATCATGCGCGAACAGCCCGATTTGGTGGGTATCTCGATCGCGACGATGGATCAGATGTTGGCGGCGATGACCCTGTGTCACCTGATCAAAGCGTCGGGAATGGCCTGTCATATCACCTTGGGCGGCCCGCACGTGTCGATGCTGCGTGAGTCGCTGACCGGGGTGGGGGCTGTTTGGAATTTGTTCGACAGTGCGATCCCGTTCAGCGGCGAAATCCCGCTGCTGCGATTGGTCGAGGCGTTGGAGAAAGGCGATGATTTGTCGGCTGTGCCCAACCTCATCTACCGCGATCGCGGCGGTAGCCGTGACGAGGGCCGGGTTGGTGTCAATGCAGTTTGCCAGCCGCCGTCCATTGACCAGTTGCCGATGCCTGATTTTGACGGCCTGCCACTCGATCTCTATCTGTCGCCCCGGTTGATCTTGCCGCTGACCACGACACGGGGCTGTTATTATGGCAAATGCGCATTCTGCAACCAGGGCTATGGCGGGACAGAGCGGTTCAGCCAGTTGGAGGCCGGGGTTATCGTCGAGCGGATGCTGGCCTTGCACAAGCGTTACGGCGTGCGGCACATCTTTTTCGCCGATGAGGCGATCACTCCGCGCACGCTGCGCGAGATGTCCAAGCTTCTTCAAGCTGGACAGTTTCAAGAAGCCCCGGTCGAGTGGATCACTTGCGCGCGCTTTGAGCAGCAGTTGACAGGCTCTTTGCTGGCTCAAATGGCGCGCGGCGGCTGCCGAATGCTGCTCTTTGGTCTGGAGAGCGGCTCGGCGCGCGTGATCGCCAAGATCGGCAAGGGCACGCAAGTCGAGCAGGTGGGGCGAATTCTGCGCGAGAGCGCCGAGGCCGGTATTTGGAATCACCTGTTCTTCTTTTTTGGCTTTCCTGGCGAGACGATGGACGACGCGCAGGCAACGGTCGATCTGGTCTACCGGCACGGGCGCGATATCCACTCGGCATCGCCGGGCGCGTTCTTGCTGGAGTGTTATGCACCCGCACACTTGAACTGGCGCAAATATGAAATTGGGCGGATAATTGATTCATCAGAAAAGGACTTGTCCATCTATTACGATTACGAGGTGCGATCTGGGCTGGACGAGACGACCGCCGGGCAGGTGGTCGACAGCCTGCTCCAAGCGCTGCCCCCAAAGCAATTTGGGCAGTATTACATACACGATTCGTATCGATTCTTGTATGCGAGCTATTTAAAACAGCGAGGAATACCGTTTCCGCCGTGGATAGGGTAAGGCGTGAAACTTGCTGGAAAATGAGAATGTTGTCTTTTCCATCTTGGCGTTTCACGCAGCATGTATGCTTCAAATTGACTCAATGACCAAAAAAGACGATACTTGGACGAATTTAATGCGGCCAACCAGGGCCAAAGCAACGTGTTTGTGGTTCAGGCGTAGAGGGAGGTTGAGCGATGGAGCACCCAAATCTTGTTCGTGCGATCAAGACTGGCGATGGGATCAAGCCGTGGCTGATCCTGGGGCCGTTTTACCAGGACCTCTCGGCGTATGTGCAGGGATTGACTCTTTTTGAAAAGGCCGGGGCAACGGTGGGCCGTTCGGCGCTGCTCGAAATCGTCGACGAGGCCAGGGACATTCTGGCCTCATCACCGCTTGAAGGACAGGAGATCGCCTGGCGCGGCATGTCGTCGCGCTGGAGCCTGGTGCGCAAGCCGGAAAAGTATCTCTCCTGGGGACAGTACAACATTTCCAACCATCTGGGCGCGGCCTTTTTGTCGACTGTTCTCTCACCCGACACGCCCGGCTTGCACCAACTTTGCCTGTTGGTGCGTATCACCTCGCGCGTGATGGTGATGGTCAATGGCAAGACTGTGTTCGATGTTACCGCTCAGCCGGGGCAAAGCAGCTTTGAGTATGGTTTTTGGGCCGAGTTGGCCGCCGGCCCCAACGTTGTCACCGTGGGGCTGTTCCGCTTGGGGCGCATGGCCCAGGTGGGCTGCCTGCTGAGTGTGTCCGATGGCAATGTGTTAGCCCACGTGCCGCTGTCGCCCGAAATGACCCTCGACGCGCGTGCCCGGATTGAGGCCGAGGTCGCCGGGCTGCGCTTGGCGCGCGACGTGTTCTATCCCGAGCATCAAGTTGGCTTGGATTTTACTGCTGGATGCAGCGCATCCGACGCGTCGCAAGGTCAAGTGCGGATGCGACTGCTGCAAGGTGAAAACCGGGTGGTGCGCGAGATATCGCCCGTTTCAGCCGGGCTGGCTGCTTTTTGCGCCGGCGGCGATCTACAGGATGGTGCGTATCGCATCGAGAGCACCTGGCTCAATGCGCGCGGCGTGCCGCTGACCATGGTCGAGTTCGAGGTTCATAAAGTGACGCCCCAGGTTGCGCCGCAAGGGTACGATCAACTTGATGAGCGCAAGCGGCTGGTGTTGGAGCACTATGCCGACAATGTCGAGCGCCGATCGGCGTGGGGCATCTGGACGCAGGTGGCGCGCTACGCGTTGGGACGTTACGATGAGATCGACGAGTCGACGATCCGCGAGACGTGCGACTTTATCGCCGCGCGCAAGGACTGCGCCGATTTTGTGATCCAGGGACTCGTGCGGTTGATGGTCTGGGATCAGACGCAGAACCGTCTCAGCTCGATGATCAAGGCCATGATGAAGGACACCGTGTTGGGCTTTAAATATTGGGTCGACGAGCCGGGCGACACGGTGATGTATATGGGGTCGGAGAACCACCGGCTGCTCTTTCATGTTGCCGAGTGGATGGCCGGGCAGTTGTTCCCCACCGAGGAATTCACTAACAGCCGCCAGCGCGGCCTCTATCACGCCACCAAAGGGCGGATGTACATCACCGAATGGTTGGCCCAGCGTGGGCGGTTCGGTTTTGACGAGTGGCATTCCAATTCGTATTACCCGATCAGCATCGCGCCCCTCGTCAACGTGTACGATTTTGCCATCAGCGAGGATTACAAGCTGCGGCAAATGGCCGGCAACGTGCTGGATTATACCTTTTTCAACCTCGCCGCCGACAGCCTGGATGGGGTTTTTGGCACCACGCATGGGCGCAGCTATGGCATTTACGTCAAATATCCCGATTTTGAGGGCACATCGCCGATCAACTGGCTGCTCTTTGGCAACGGCTCGCTGACCAAGGGCAGCAGCGGGATGGCTCCGGTGACCATAGCCACCAGCCAGTATCGCGTGCCCAAGATTTTGGCCGACATCGCCGTCGACGACCAGGCAGTGATCGAATCCAGGGTGCGGCAAGGCGTCTTGCGCACCTCGGCGACTGTCGCCGCAACGCCAAGCGCCAATTTCTGTGTCTATCGCACACCCGATTACCTGATCTCCGGCCTGCAAGACCACCGCAAGGGCGAGTACGAATCGTCGACGCACGTGGCTCAGGTCACGCTCAAGAACAAGGCAGTCATTTTCTGGTCTTGCCCACACACTTCTGGCGAAGGCTCTGGCCTGCGTCCCGACTACTGGTCGGGGCATACCACGTTGCCGCGTGTGATCCAACACCGCAACGTGATGTCGTTGACCTGGCGGCTGACTCCACTGGCCTGGATAAGCCACTGCTTTTGGGAGCAGGACAAGATGGACGAGGTGCGGTTTGCGGACGCCCCGGCGGGCGGTTCGACCGCGAGCGGTCGATGGGCCTT
>JAFGEY010000153.1 GCA_016931365.1 Anaerolineae bacterium | reverse complement strand
GGCGGCACGCCCTGGCTGATGCACGTCACCGACGATCCGCAGCAGTTTGCCGAAATCCTCGACGAGGCCGAGGCCACCGATATGGAAACCTGGGCCTTGCCCCCCGATTACCTGGCCGAATGGGAGCGGCGCAAGGCCGAAGGAAAACCCCTGCCCCGGCTTGGCACGGGCAGCCGCGGCCCGGCGACGATCATAACATCGATCATCGACCCCAGCGTGCTCTTTATCTGGATGTACGACCACCCCGACCTGGTCGCTCGCTTGGGCGACATTTTGGCCGCCAAGATGATCGAGTTCAACCGGGTGCTGCGCCGTTTCAGCGGCAACGAGCACCCCGGCTGGTGGATCACCGACGACAACTCGGCGCTGTTCAGCCCCAGGCTGTACCGCGAGTACTGCTTTCCGGTGCTGCAAAGGGTCATGGACGCGCTCGCCCCGGCTCCCGCGCCGCGCGCCCAGCACTCCGACAGCGCAATGGGCCACCTGCTCGACCAGCAGTACGAGCTGGGCATCCGCAACGTCAACTATGGGCCGACGGTCGACGCCGGGTTGATCCGCCAGAAAATGCCCGACGCCTACATTCGCGGCCAGATGCCGCCTTTTTTGCTGCGCAACGGCAGCCCCGAAGAGATTCGCCAGCAAGTGATCGACGATTTCGGCAAGGCCGGCGCGACCGGCGGGCTGGAAATCACCACCGCCGGATCGCTCGCCGCCGGCACCGGCGTGGGCCGCATGCGCTGGCTGATGAAGGTCGTGCAAGAGGAATGCCGGTATGATTGACCGCTGACCGCTGACGGCGACCACGTCAAGGAAAAAACATGTGCCAGTCTAAAAAAGTCTGGTTGTTCCTGCTCATGTGCCTGAGCATCTGTCTCGTCCAGTGCATGACGACCGTTGAACCTATGGTACAGCTTGCGTCCGGCGCGACGGCAACGCCAACGTCGACGCCTAGTTCGACGCCGACACCTACGCCAACGGCAAGCTCGACACCTCAAGCAACCGCGACGCCGACGTTGGCGCCTGAACCAACCGAAACACCTTTCCCAACGGCAACGGTCTTTGTCCCGACGCCCTTGCCTCCCGGCGAGTCGAGAATATGGTATTCATCAAGTATCGTTTCCCAACGAGGAAAGATTTGGTCTATGGATGCTGATGGCGGAGATGAACGCCAGGTTCCAGGCCTGGTGATCCCGGACTACTATGATCAGCTTTCGCCATCCAGAGCGCAAATGGTTTACTGGGATTACGAGGGATCTGTCATCCTGTACGATATGGGGACGCTCGAAAAGACAACTGTACTCACGGATACCGAAGCGGAATATGCTGGTCTAGATTGGTCCTACGATGGGAAATACGTTGCTGCGCTCAAGTCCTATCCCCCGCCCTACAGAACGGCAATGGATGTGTTGGATGTAGAGAGCCGAGAAGTCGTCTGGACACGTCAAGATGTATATGCCTTCTATTACTGGTCACCCACAGACAATGTGCTTTTGGTCAGGTATTATGATGAAGCTGTTGACCAAAGAGGGGGGTGGTTGGTGAATATTGAGAATGGAACAGTCATTAGAATAGACGACGACGAGCGCGATGAGAATTCGTACAAGACTTGGGATTTCTCACCGGATGGTCAAAAGCTGGCGGCAGTCCCTTACAGTGTCGAACAAGATGGCTATCTCGCAATCTATGAGCCAATGAACAAATCATGGCACGAGTTGCTCCCCCAGATTGTATATGAAGACTATGAGGTACATGATAGAGTCAAATGGTCTCCGGATGGCCGCCAGATTGCGTACGTTGCCTCTTTTCGCATGAGTGGGCAGTCTTTTAGTAAGGGTCTTTTTGTCGTCGACGTTGCCACGAACGAACACCGGCTGCTCGTGGAGCAACAATATCCGATCAATCTCCTGTTGTGGTCTCCTGACAGCCAAGAGATTCTTTTCGATGAAGGCAGTGAAACGCGCAAAGTGTCCATTGAGTCAGGGCTGATCACCTTGCTGGACGATGGCAGCCGAGTAGGAGATGTACTTGCCTGGGTTTGGGAAGCCTACTGAACCGAACGGCTAACAGAAAACGGAAGGAAACAGCCGGCGGGCCGTTTTCTTCCGTTCTCGCTTTGGGGCCTGCCAGAGTTGCGAAACCTGGCAGGCTTTTTTTCGCGCCCACGCAGAGCACATGCACAACAACCATCCTATTTCAACTCAAACTGCACCGCCACCCGCGCCGTGATGGCAATCTGTCCCGGCGCAAGGGTGCTGTCTTGCCCCAGGTAGGTGCTGCCCTCCACATTCTGGACGACGTTCTGGGTCATCGCACTGCCCCCGCGCGCGCCCCACCACGCGCCGTACCAGCCGTACCATCCGCTCTGTTCCTCGACAACCACCAGCGGATCGCCGATCTGTTGCTCCAGCACGCCAGCCATCGACACGGCCTTTTCCTGCGCCGCCTTGAGGGCCAGCTCGCGCGCCTGATCGCGGTATTTGCGCAGTTCGCTGGTGCGAAATTGGATGCCGTGCACGGTGTTGGCCCCGCCTTTGAGCAGATCGCCAAGTAACGATTCAAACTGGTCGAGATCGCGCAGGGTGATCACCGCGTTGCGGCGCACAACATAGCCGATGAACCCGCGCTTTTCATAGCTATCCTGGTAGCGCGACTCGATGTTCAAGTAATCGGTCTGGACGTGTTTGGCCTCGATGCCGTGCGCCTGAGTCACGGCGATCACCTGGGCGATGTACGTGTCGTTTTCTTTTTTGGCCTTGTCCAGGTCTTTGTTGATGGTCTCGACGCCGACGGTGATCACCACCTCGTCGGGCACCACGCGCACCTCGGCCTCACCCGTCACCGAGATCGTGCGCGGCTCGGCGGGGGTGGCCACTTGGGCTCCGTTCCAGGCGATCAAGGCCAGGGCCAGCACGGCAATCAGCAAAATCATTCCTATCGTCTTGATGTTCATTTTTACGCTCCTTGCTCTTCTTTTCTACCTGTTTCTTGTCTACTAGTCCAATCTTTCCCCACAGCGCACGCAATATGTTGTTTCTACTTCCCTGGCGATCAGTTGTTGGTGGCCGCAGTGCGCGCAACGACGCAGGCCGGCCGTATCGTGACCGCAGCCGGGGCAAAAGGCGTAATCCATTTCCAACGAGCGCGCGCAGTAGGGACAGTGCAGTCGCGCCGGTCCCGGCGCGGGCGCCGATTCCGACGCAGGCGACGGCTCAAGCGCGGGCGACGGCTCAGGCGCGGACATCGGCTCAGACGCGGTAATAACTGTGCCTGCGAGCACGGCTGCGTTCTCAACGCTCGCTACCTCGCCGGCCGGCTCGTCATCTGGCTTCGCTTCCGGCTCCGGCGCGACCGCCCGCCGCGCGTAGAGCAGCATAAACATCCCTGCCAGGGCCAACCCGCCGGCGGTGAGCAGCAGTCCGCGCCAGGGGGTGAGCACTCCCAGCGACAGAAAACCTAAAAAGACGATCAGCAGCAGACCTGCGCGCAAGAGGATCGAACGTCCACCGATCGCGCGGGCCAAAAAGATGAGCAGCAGGCCGGACACCAGCAAGGTCGACAGCGCGGCGGCGGCGATCAAGGGGACGAGGCCGCTCAAAAAAGTCAACAGCGGGTAGAACAACGCCAGGCCGAAGCCGATCAGCAAATAGCTCGCCAGGCGCAGCCGCACGCCGTCCAGGTTGAGCACGCCGCCGAGCGCAGCCATAAAAAGCACGACCAGGAAGGGAGCCAGTCCGGCCAGGGTGCGGAAATCATCCTGCAAGCGGGAGACGCGCTGGGCAAAACTCTGCCGCGCGGGCAGGTCGAGGCGGATGTCGCGGTCGGCGATCAGCGCGTCATAGTGCCAGGTCCACTTTTCGCCATCGACGGTGGGTTCGCTCTGGCTTGCCGGCAGCGATCCCTTGGGCACGCTGCTGCCGTTCAAGCCGACCACGCTGACGGAAATGTCAACGTCGGCGCGCTGATCGTGCGCCAGGCCGTAGGCAAAACTGTTCGCGCCGTCGGCCTTGTAGCTGATTTCCAGCGCGTGGTCTTGATCCGGCAGCAAGGTCGCCTGCCACCAGATGCCGCGTGTGCTGTACAGCGCGCTCGACGGCTCCTCGCCATCGACGGCAAAACGCACGTCATGCAGCGTTTCCAGGTTGTCAGGAAAGGGGAAAAAGAGTTCGACGGTGGTGCTGAACGTCCCGCTGTGCAACAGGCGGTATTCGCCGCGAAAATCGAGGTCATAGACGGTGACACTCACCCCCTCCTGCTCCTCATAGCGCGCGACCAGCGTCGCACGCACGAGGCTTTCCTGGCCCGGAAAAGTCATCGCCAGCACGGTTCCTTCTGAAACGATGCCTTGTGGCTGGACGTATTTCCAGGTCGGCGCGGCCTGCACGACGCTGCGCATGCTGTTGTATTCTAAAAATTCGCGCTGCGGCTCGGTGTAGACGCGCGACGGGAGATCGCTGACCACAACCAGGTAGGTGGCTAGCAGGGCGACCAGGGCAACGATCAGCGCCCCATTGATCAAAACGGTTATGATTTGTTTGCGTGTTTTCATCGCACATCCTCCATACGTGGTTTTGGGTAGGGGCGAAGCATGTGTGCAGTTCAACGCATGCTTCGCCCTTGCAACAAGATGATAACACACGGTTGGGGCAGATGTGTGACAGCGTGAGGCCAAAAATGAGGCAAAAAGAGGAAAATCAGTCGATGGGCAAGGTCAGCGTTGTCGTCGTGCCCTGCCCGGCGACGCTGTCGATGCGCAGCGTCCCGCCATGCAGTTCGATCAACGCGCGGGCGATGGCAATGCCCAGTCCACTGCCGCCCTGCGCCCGCGAACGCGCCTTGTCGGCGCGGTAAAAGCGCTCGCCGATGTGCGGCAGATCGTCGGGCGGGATGCCCGCGCCCCGATCGCGCACCTGGATATGTATCATCTCACCAAGCCTGGGAGAAACCAGGTTTTTGCCAGCAAGCTTGCTTGCCAAAACCTGGTTTCTGGAAACTTGAACTGTCACCACCCCGCCGGGCGGCGAGTATTTGAGCGCGTTGTCGAGCAGGTTGAGCAAGACCTGGGTCAGGCGGTCGGGGTCGGCCTGCACGAATGGGATGTCCGGCCCGGCCGCGATCCGCACCGTTATCCCCTGCGCCTTCGCCTGCGGCGCAAGTTGATCGACGGCTGCCCGGATCAACGGGAGCAGATCAATCTCTGTTTTGTGCAGGGTCAGGGCCTCCGAATCGACGCGGGAAAGGAGCAGCAGATCGTTGACCAGCCGGATCAGGCGGTCGGTCTCCCCGGCGACGGTGCCCAGAAAGCGGTCGCGCACCTGCACGTCATTGACCGCGCCGTCTTGCAAGGTCTCGACCAGCCCCTTGACCGAGGTCAGCGGCGTGCGCAGTTCGTGCGAGACGTTGGCGACAAAGTCGGTCTGCATCTGGCGCGCGGCCTTGAGGCGGGCGGTCATCTCGTTAAAAGCCTGGCTCAAGCGGCCCAGTTCGTCGCGCGAGCGGACCGGCACCTGCTGGTCGAGCTGTCCTTCGGCGACCCGCCCGGCGGCGATGGTCAGCCGTCGCAGCGGCTGAGCGATGGCCCCGGACAGGATCAGCCCCACCGCGCCGGACAGCACCAGGGCCACGGCGACCGAAATCAACCAGCGCGTGCGCATATCGCTCAACACGGTTGACACATCGCGCAGCGTCTGGCTGAGGTAGACCGCGCCGACCAACTGTCCCTCGACGGTGACCGGCACGGCGACGTGCATCTGGGCGACATAGCCGGCCCGGTCGACGGCCTGCGCGTATTGGCCGCGCAGCGCGTCGGCCACCAGCGCGTCCGACTTGAGGCTGACCCCTTGCAGTTCCCCTGCCGAATCAACCAACACCACACCGTTCACGTCGAGCACACGGATGCGTGTTTCCAACTGCGCGCTCAGTTCCAGCGAGGCGCTGCCCAGGTAGCTCATATCGAGGCTGCTGAGGGGAAAGAGGCCAGAGGGGGGAGCGACGTTTTCGGTCTCGACGCGATAGTTGCGCAACTGCTGCTGCATCAGCGTGTTCGAGGCGGGGTCGCTCGCCAGGTTGCCCTCGACCGTCTGCGCGCCAGGGATCAGCGCCTGGGCGATGATCTGGGCCTGGGCGATCAGGCTTTGCTCCATCGCTTCCATAAAGTAGCGGTCGAGCAGCGACAAGAGCAAAAAGCCGCTCAACCCCATCGCCACGACGATCACGGCGAGATAGCTGAGGGTCAGCTTGGCGCGAATACTGGCGCGTAAAAAGAACTTGTTTCGATTCATATCATCAACTTGATGCCGTCAATTTATAGCCGACGCCGCGCACCGTTTCGATCGGGTCGACGCGGGGCGCGACCTGGCGCAATTTGGCCCGCAAGCGCTTGACTGCCGCATCGACGACGCGCAGGTCGCCGTAATAGTCATAACCCCAGACCTGGTTGAGCAGTTGCTCGCGGCTGAGCACCTGTCCGACGTGCCGGGCCAGCACATCCAACAGTTGAAATTCTTGCGTGGTCAGATCGAGGGGCTGATCGGCCCAACGCGCCTCGTACCGAGCCTCGTCTATCCGCAGCGAGCCAACCTGCACGACAGATGCACTGTCAACATCGTTTGATGGGGTAGCTTTTAACCTGGGCTTGACGCGGCGCAGCACATTCTTGATCCGCACCATCAACTCGCGCACGCTGAACGGCTTGACCACGTAATCGTCGGCGCCCAGTTCCAGCCCCACCACCCGGTCGACTTCGCTGTCGCGGGCGGTGAGCATCACAATCGGCACATCGCCCGTTTTGCGCAGCTCGCGGCACACATCCAGCCCATCAATGCCGGGCAGCATCAGGTCGAGCACGATCAGGTCGGGCTGCTCGCGCCGGGCGACGTTCAACGCTTCCAGGCCGTCGCGGGCAACAAGCACGCGATAGTGCGCGCGCTCCAGGTTATAGACCAGCAGATCGACGATCGGCGGTTCGTCATCTACGACGAGGATGGTTTCGGACATCGTTCCTCCACACCTTGATCTTAACCCAAAGCCAGCGCCTCGTCAAGCAAGTTTGTGACGGAACGGTGACGGCAGTGCGGTATTATTTGGTCAAAATAACCCGCGCCGGCGCGCCATCGCATCCGGCGATCTTGAGCGGCAGGCAAACCAACTGGTACTCGCCCTGGCGGATGCCGGTCAGGTTCAGTCCTTCGAGCAGGATCACATTTGCGCCGAGTAGCAGTCGATGGGTGTCCTTGGTATTGCTAAGAATCTATCCGAAAATTCATAGCGGTATCCGAATCGGGTTTCAAAATCTGAACTTTGAAGTCACTGCAAGATATCTTTCAATATGT
>JAFGEY010000152.1 GCA_016931365.1 Anaerolineae bacterium | reverse complement strand
GTAGGGCTGGGCGTTTCTGGACGGAAAATCGTGGGGTGAAAGAGGTTTCGACCAGCAACTTTAACAACAGCCAGAAACAGGGCGTCGTCTGGTGGTTGAAGCGGATTGAAGACGAGTACACTCGCCGCTTCACCCAGGCCCGCTTTTTGCCTCGCAAGGCGGACACGATTGACCGGCGCGAGCTGATATGGGCAGTTCGCGAGCGGATACGCCGGTGCAAGGGGAGCGGCCATCCCGTGGTGCTGCAAGGCCCGCCCGGTGTGGGCAAGTCCACCTTGCTTGAAATCGTTGCCTCGGACGCCGGTGTGCAGAAGGAATTTCCACACGGGGCGCGCCCGATCTTGCTCGGCGCCGAGATGACGCTGCCCGGCGTGCTGGGCGCAGTGGGCCAGGTTTTGCTGCCTGGCGCCGAAGGAGCTGGCCGTGGTACTTCACCGGAGCTTTTGAGGCAGCTTGCGGCTGGCAAGCAGATGGTGTTTCTGCTGGACGATTGCTGCCAGGCCGAACACGCCCGGCTGGTGGCCAGCCTGGCTTCACCGGACAGCCTGGTGATTGTCGCCACGCGCCTGTCTGGGGTGGCGCGCTCGTTGTCGCCGTCCCAAGACTATGTGATCGATGTGGGGGGCTTTTCGGCCGAGGAGGTCGAGCGCTACTACCAGCATGTCTGGAACAACCGCCCCGGCGAGCAAGACCTGGCGGAGCTGGCGACCGTTTGGGAGTTGATGCGCGGCAATCCGTTGGGGATCCGGATCGCACTGCACCATGTGGCCCAGTACGGATGGAAGACCGTGTCGGATGCGCTCCGCGAGCTACCCTTGCCCACACCGGAGGGGATCGCAGACGAGCTGTACCGGCCGTTGTACCTGGCGTACACGATGTTGTCTCCGGAGGAGCAGGCTTGTTTCCGGCGGCTGGGGGTGCTGCCCGAGCTGCATTCGTATAACCTGGTGACGTTTGCCGGGCTGTGGGAGCGTGAGCCGGCGCACGCGCTACGTTTTCTGGACAAGCTGCAGAACGACGCGGGTCTCGTGCAGTCCATTCAAGACAGGGCACCATTAGGAAATGGTGTGCCATTGGGAAATCGAGCACCATTAGGAAATGGTGGGCGAATCGCCTGGACGATTCACCAGCAGGTGATGAACTATGCCAGGAGCTTGTTTGCCCAGCTGCCGGCCGGGGAGCAGCGTACTGCCCGGCGGTGGGTCGAGCGGGCGTTGGCGATACCCGAGCAGCAGCAGCGCCACGACGAGTTCCTGAAAAGCGCTCCACATCAGCCAGTGCTGGCCGGGATGATCAAGGAATATCGCATCAAGCGACCCTATGTGGGCCCACTCCCGGTGATCTGGCTGCGCGGGTTCTGGCGGTTGTTCAACCCAAGCTATGTGCCGGACTGGCCGGTGTTCGAGTCTTTTCGCGCTGTTCTCACGGCTGATGAGTACCTGGTGATCTCGCGTATTGTTCGTGAGGAGAGGAATCGCAACCGGATCATCTCTGCTTATACCATAGCATTGGGAGTGTTTTGTTGTTTCTGGGTTTTGGCTTGTTGGTTACGATGGCCCTTGCAGCTTGCCAAGAATGTGACTGATGTTATATGGGCAATTGCGATCTTGCTTGGGCTATGGTGGGGGAGGGTCGCGTGGCTCAGCGCCCGGCGCACGAACGATGCCTGGATTTGGTTGTGGGAAGAGATGGCGCGGCGGATCGAGGCTCAAGGCACCGCGCCGGGTCGAAAGAATGGCGATTAGGGTAGATGAGGATGCTTGGACGGCAGGGTTAAGCGGACGAGGGCAGCGAGGGCCGCGTCCGGACCGCGGCCCCGCCTCGTGGTTGCTACTTGGGCATGCGGCGCTTGATGCAGGTAATGATCTCCTTCACCTGGCGCTGCTTGGGCGTGCCGGTGTAAGGAGACTTGCCCGCCTTGGGCCGCTTGCCCGTGTTATGTGATTTGGACATGTTGTGCCTCCGTAAGGAGGGCACATCGAACCGGTCCGCTGTGCCCGGCTATTTGTCATAGGCCGGCCAGGCCATATAAGTATAGGACATAATCGCGCGCCTGTGGGTATCAGTTAGAAGCCTGCAGGTACCAATTTAGAGCGGCATACACTTTGCATGAACCTTGGCATACAGATGCGGATAGATCATTCGCCTTCAGGAGAACGATCAAATAGCGGTTAACGTCCGGTTTATCGAGTATTGAGCAGGCATTGCTAGTATTACTTTACACCAAAAACCATTGCGTTGTCTAGGTCATTTCGTTCCGTGCGGCGGAATGCATGTCATTGCGTGTGACGGAATGCTATCAAGGCAAGGTAAAGTGCTAGATGGAAGCAAGATGTGGGTATCGCCAGAGGGGTCAAGATCATGGGCTAAGAATGTGCACCTCTAAAGTGGGTAGAGTTTGCCTGGTATGGTAGGAGGTCGTCCTGCCGATCGATTTGCCCAGGCTCGATTTGGCAAGCGGAATGTAAAAGGCTATAATAGTATCAAGATGATCCAATCGTCCTTGTTTGTCACCCTGCCCGAGCTCGAATCTTACTTGTGGGAAGCCGCCAACATCCTGCGCGGCAGCCCGGTCGACCGCACTGACTGGAAAAGCTACATTCTGCCTCTGCTCTTTTTCAAACGCATCTGCGACGTGTGGGACGAGGAACATGAGCAGGCGCTTACCACCTACGGCCAGGATTTTGCCGACGAGCACCGCTTCCAGGTGCCCGAAGGCTGCCACTGGGACGCCGTGCGCGAGACGCCGGCCAACGTGGGCGCGGCGCTGCAAAACGCCATGCGCGGCATCGAGGCCGCCAACCAAAAGCACCTGTACGGCGTGTTTGGCGACGCCCAGTGGAGCAACAAGGAGCGCCTGCCGGACGCGCTGCTCAAGGACTTGATCGAGCATCTCTCGGCCTTCAAGTTGAGCAACAGCCGCGTCGCCAGCGACGTGATCGGCGACGCCTACGAGTACCTGATCAAAAAGTTCGCCGACGCCACCAACAAGAAAGCCGGCGAGTTCTACACGCCGCGCAGCGTGGTGCGCTTGATGGTGAATATCCTCGACCCCCAAGAAGGCGAGACCATCTACGACCCGGCCTGCGGCACTGGCGGCATGCTGTTGGCGGCGGTGGAGCACGTGCGCGCCAGGGGTGGCGATCCTCGCACGTTCTTTGGCAAGTTGTACGGGCAGGAAAAGAACCTGACCACCGCCTCGGTGGCTCGTATGAACCTGCTTTTGCACGGCATCGAGGACTTTAGCGTCGAGTGCGGCGATACCCTGCGCAACCCTGTCTTTAGCGATCCCAGCACGGGTGGGCTGGCGACCTTTGACTGCGTCATTGCCAACCCGCCTTTTTCTTTGGAGCAGTGGGGGCGCGAGATCTGGGAGAACGACCCGTGGGGGCGCGCCTTTGCCGGCCTGCCCTCGGATAGCAGCGGTGACTTTGCCTGGGTGCAGCACATGGTTTCTTCGATGGCCTACGGCGCAGGCCGCATGGCGGTGGTGCTGCCGCAAGGGGCGCTGTTTCGTGGTGGGGTGGAAGGGCAAATCCGGCAAAAGTTGCTGGAGCAAGACCTGATCGAGGCCGTCATCGGCCTGGCGCCCAACTTGTTCTACGGCACGGGCCTGGCGGCCTGCATCCTCGTTCTGCGCCGCCGCAAGCCTTCCCGCCGGGCGGGGCAGGTGCTGGTGGTGGATGCTTCGTCCCTCTTTCGCAAAGCGCGGGCACAGAATTTCCTCGATGCCGAGCACGCCGCCGCGATCTTGTCCTGGGTACAGGCCTTCCAGGACGTGCCCGAGCGGGCGCGTGTGGTCGGCGTGGAAGAGATCAAGGAACATGATTGGACGCTCAACATCTCGCGCTACGTGCTGCCGCCCGTCGGTCAAGACATTCCCCCGCTGGATGTAGCCGTGGCCGATTTCAAAGCGGCGCTGACCCGCTGCCGAGAGGCCGAGGACAATCTGCGTGCCTTGATGGTCGAGGGAGGTTGGCTAGACGAGTGATCTCTCCCCGGGTGTGCGCTCCCCTTCCCTGCAGGGAAGGGGGCAGGGGGTTAGGTCAAATAGATGACTGAGAGTGTTCGATGACCGAACGGTTGACATTACAAGAATTAGAAAGCTATCTGTGGGGTGCGGCCACCATCTTGCGCGGGCTGGTGGACGCCGGCGATTACAAGCAGTTCGTCTTTCCGCTGCTGTTTTACAAGCGGCTGTCTGACGTGTGGGACGAAGAATATGCCGCGGCGCTGGCCGACACCGGCGACGAAGCATACGCCTGCGCCACCGCCAACGACCGTTTTGTCATCCCCGACAGCGCGCACTGGAACGAGGTGCGCACCGTGCCCAAAGACGTGGGCCAGGCCATCCGTGACGCGATGCGCGCCATCGAGGCGGCCAATCCCGACCGGCTGAGCGGCATCTTTGGCGATGCGCCCTGGACCCACAAAGCTCGCCTGCCTGATGCCACGCTCAAGAATCTGTTGGAGCATTTCTCGGCCCAAACGCTTTCGTTGGCGAACGTGCCGGAAGACGAATTGGGCAACGCTTACGAATATCTCATCAAGCAGTTTGCCGACGACAGCGGCCACACCGCCCAAGAGTTCTACACCAACCGCACGGTGGTGCACCTGATGGTCCAGTTGCTCCGCCCCCAGCCTGGCGAGAGCATTTACGATCCCACCTGCGGCACGGGCGGCATGCTCATCTCCGCGCTGGACGAGGTCAAGCGCGGCGGCGGCGAGCATCGCACGCTGCGCTTGTACGGGCAAGAGCGCAACCACATGACGGCCTCGATCGCGCGCATGAACCTGGTGCTGCACGGCGTGGAGGATTTTGTCGTCGCGCGGGGTGACACGCTGGAGCGCCCGGCCTTTACCGAGCGCGACCGGCTGCGGACGTTTGACGTGGTGCTGGCCAATCCGCCGTATTCGATCAAGCAGTGGAATCGCGACGCCTGGCAAAGCGATCCATGGGGGCGCAATTTCCTGGGCACGCCGCCACAGGGCCGGGCGGATTACGCCTTTTTCCAGCACATTCTGGCGAGCATGGACCCCAAGACCGGCCGCTGCGCGATTCTCTTTCCGCACGGGGTGCTATTCCGCAAAGAGGAAGCCGAGATGCGGCAAAAGCTGGTCGAGGCTGACCTGGTCGAGTGTGTGCTGGGGCTGGGGCCGAACCTGTTTTACAACTCACCGATGGAGGCGTGTGTGGTCGTGTGCCGCAGCCAAAAGCCGCCCCAGAGAAAAGGCCGTGTATTGTTCGTCGATGCTGTCGGCGAGGTGGCGCGCGAGCGGGCGCAGAGTTCTCTCAAGCCCGAGCACCAGGCGCGCATCTTGCAGGCCTATCGTGACTTTGGCGCCTTTGCCGAGGGCGGGGCCTTTGCCCGGGCGGCCGCCCAAGACGAGATTGCCCGGCAAGATTACAGCCTGTCCATCCCTCGTTACGTCAAGCGCACTTTGGGCAATGGTAACGATGCAAGTGGAAACAACTTGCCCGAACTGTGGGCCAAGTGGGAACAAGGCGGGTGTGAGTTTTGGGCAGAAATGGATGCACTGATCGAGATGTTGGATGGTTCGCTAGCCGGGGAGGGTCACAATGGCTAGGCACACACTCAAACCGGGATGGCAAGTTTGGCGATTTGAACAAATGGCGCAAAATGTTCAAGATAGGATTGATCGCCCTGTTGAATCTGGCCTGGAACGCTTTGTAGGGCTGGAACATCTTGATAGCGGTTCGTTGAAAATCTGGCGTTGGGGATCCACTGCCGATGTTGAGCAGACCAAGCTGCTTTTCAAACAAGGTGACATCATTTTTGGACGGCGTAATGCTTACCTGCGCCGTGTAGCTGTGGCAGATTTTGCTGGTGTGTGTTCGGCGCATGCGATGGTGTTGCGAGCAAAACCGGATGTGGTGTTGCCAGCGTTTTTACCTTTCTTTATGCAAACAGATATGTTTTGGGAAGCGGCGCTCAAGGTGTCGGCAGGCTCAATGTCACCCACGATTAACTGGCCGAACATAGCCCAAGAGGAGTTTGCCCTGCCGCCGATGGAGGAGCAACGGAGGATTGCTGATATTCTGGGTGGCGTAGAAGAATCTTTAGAGTCCTTGGATGATTTAGAATCCAAGACCGCGGCTGTCCGTAAATCGTATCTCGTTGATGCTTTTTCTAGGATTATCCATGAGCCACAAACGAGGACCGTCAAGATAACAGATGTCGGTGAAGTTCTAATGGGTAGACAACGCTCTCCCAAGTATGATCGCGGAATCTCTCCAAGACCTTACTTGCGAGTTGCGAATGTCTTTGATGGCTATATTGACACAACCGATGTAAAGGTGATGGATTTTTCAGAAATCGAGTTTGAGGAGTATCGCCTGATACCTGGTGATGTACTCCTGGTTGAGGGACATAGCAGCGCAGAAGTAGTCGGCCGTAGTAGTATTTATCGAGATGAGGTTTCGAACTGTTGTTTTCAGAACACTCTAATTCGTTTTCGCCCAAAGAAAGTAAGCCCTGAGTACTCGCATTATTACTTTCAATATTGCCTATATACGGGCAGATTTTCTGTTGTGGCCAAGCAAACGACCATAGCTCACTTGGGGAGGAATCGGTTTGCTTCGATGGAATTTTTACTTGCTGATGCCAAAGTAGAGCAACAAATAGTTGATGAACTGACATCCATTGAAAGCAGTTTGCAAAGCATCATTCGAAGAAAGGCAACCATTGAGCAGCTAAAACGTTTGATCCTGGAGATCGTGTTGCCTCACTGAGAGTTAGCGTATGATTTTTACCGAATCCAACACTGTTGAAGCTTACGTCCGTGACCTCCTCTGTGGACTGCGCCCGACTTCTCATCGGGTAGCGGAGCAGCCTGCTGCCTACGTCCCCACCGGCCGCGCCGGGGGCGGTGCGGGTTGGCATTACGTCCCCTCCGCCCAATTGCCCCGCCAACTGCAAGACGTCTTTGTCGAGCCATACGTGCGCGAGGCGCTGATCCGCCTCAACCCCACCATCGCCGCCCAGCCGGAACGCGCCGACGAGGTGATGTACAAGCTGCGCGCCATCGTGCTGTCAGTCCGCAGCGATGGCCTCGTCCGCGCCAACGAGGAATTCACCGCCTGGCTGCGCGGCGACCGCTCGATGCCCTTTGGCCCGAACAACGAGCACGTCACCGTGCGCCTGATCGACTGCGACGAGCTGGACAACAACCAATACATCGTCACCGCGCAATACGCCTTTCGCGCCGGGGCGGCCGAGCGCCGCGCTGATTTGATCTTGCTGGTCAACGGCTTGCCGCTGGTGCTGGTCGAGGCCAAGACGCCGGTGCGCCAGGCGGTCAGTTGGGCCGATGCCGCCTTGCAGGTGCACGACGATTACGAGCGCTTTGTGCCGGAGTTGTTCGTCTGCAATGTTCTCAGTGTGGCGACGGATGGCAAGGACTTGCGCTATGGCGCGATCGGCGTGCCGGTCGAGCTGTGGGGGCCGTGGCGGCCCGAAGAGGCACAGCCCACCGGTGCGCTGGCTGACCTGAGACAGTCACTCACGTCCTTGCTACGCCCCAACGTGCTGCTGGACATTCTGGCCAATTTCACCCTGTTTGCCACCGACAAGAAGAAACGCCGCCTCAAGATCGTCTGCCGCTACCAGCAGTACGAAGCGGCCAACAAGATCGTCGAGCGCGTGCTGGCCGGCTATCCGCGCAAGGGGCTGGTGTGGCACTTTCAGGGTTCGGGCAAGTCGCTGCTGATGGTCTTTGCGGCCCAAAAGCTGCGGCTGCATCCCGCGCTGCGCAACCCGGCCGTCCTCATCGTGGTGGACCGGATCGACCTGGACGCGCAAATCAGCGCCACCTTTCACGCCTCGGACATTCCCAACCTGGTCAAGGCCGAATCGCGCGAGGAGTTGGAACGGCTGCTGCAGCAGGACATTCGCAAGATCATCATCACCACCATCTTCAAGTTTGGCGATGTAGGGGCGGATGGCCATCCGCCCTTGCTCAACGAGCGCGCCAACCTGATCGTGATGGTGGACGAAGCACACCGCACGCAGGAAGGCGACCTGGGGTTGAAAATGCGCGCCGCGCTGCCCAACGCGTTTTTGTTTGGCCTCACCGGCACACCCATCAACCGCCGCGACCACAACACCTTTTATGCCTTTGGCGCGCAAGAAGACGCGCGCGGCTATATGAGCCGCTATGGCTTTGAAGAATCCATCCGCGATGGTGCGACGCTGCCTTTGCACTTTGAGCCGCGCCTGATCGATCTGCACATTGATAAAGAGGCGATTGACCAGGCGTATGCTCAATTGACCGGCGGGCTGTCTGACCTGGATAGAGAGAACCTGGCGCAGATGGCTTCCAGGATGGCAGTGCTGGTCAAGGTGCCGGAGCGCGTTGAGAAAATCTGCGCCGATATCGCGGGCCACTTTCAAGCCAGGGTGTGCCCCAATGGCTTCAAGGGGATGGTCGTCACCTTCGACCAGGAAAGCTGCCTGCTCTACAAGGCCGCGCTCGATCAACACTTGCCGCCGGAAGCCAGCGAGATTGTGATTTCCGTGTCCGGCAAAGAGCGAGAGGACAAGCGTTACCGGCCCTACAAGCGTGGGCGCGACGCCGAAGAAGCTCTTCTCGACCGCTTTCGCGATCCGAATGACCCCTTGCAATTGCTCGTCGTCACGGCCAAGCTGCTGACCGGCTTTGACGCGCCCATCCTGCAGGCGATGTACCTGGACAAACCCTTGCGCGACCATACCCTGCTGCAGGCCATCACCCGTACCAACCGCACATACGGCGACAAGACACACGGCCTGATTGTGGATTACCTGGGCGTCTTTGACGACGTGGCCAAGTCGCTGGAATTTGACGAGGAGGGCTTCCGGCGCGTGGTGTCGGACATCGCCCGCCTGGCTGATCAACTGCCGGAAGCGATGCAAAAATGCCAGACATATTTCGTGGGCGTAGACCGTACACTGGGTGGATACGAGGGCCTCATTGCCGCTCAAGACTGCTTGCCCAACAACGAAGTGCGCGATGCCTTTGCGGCCGATTACAGCCAGTTGGCCAACTTGTGGGAGGCCATCTCGCCCGATCCCGTTTTGCAGCAGTACGCCGCCGATTATCGCTGGCTGTCGCAGGTGTACGTCTCGGTGCAGCCCACGACCGGCGCGGGCAAGCTCATCTGGCACGCGCTGGGCGCCAAGACGATCGAGTTGATCCACCAGAACGTGCACGTCGAGATGATTCACGACGACCTGGACGAGATCGTGATAGACGCTGACTTACTTGCGGCGGTGTTGGGCACGCCCGACCCGCGCCACAAGGCCAAGGAGATCGAGATCAAGGTGGCGGCTCGCTTGCGCCGGCACTTGGGCGACCCGCGTTTTCGGGCGTTGTCCGAGCGGCTGGAGGCGTTGAAGGAGCGCCACGAGCGCGGCCAACTGCACAGCGTCGAGTTCCTCAAGCAATTGCTCGACCTGGCCAAGGAACTGGTGCAGGCCGAAAGGGACAAGCCGCCTGAGGAAGATGAGGATCGGGGCAAAGCCGCGCTGACCGAGTTGTTTGAAGAAGTGCGCAATGCCGATACGCCGGTGGTGGTGGAGCGGCTGGTGAACGACATTGACGAGATCGTGCGCTACGTGCGTTTTCCTGGTTGGCAGACGACCAGCGCCGGCGAGCGCGAGGTCAGGCAGGCGCTGCGCAAGACACTGTTCAAGTACAAGCTGCACCAGGACGAGGACTTGTTCGGTAGGGCATATGGGTATATTCGGCAGTATTATTGACATCAGGCTTAACACACAGTACACTGTCTGTAAAAGGGTAATATTATGCAGAAAACCGATGACATCCTAAAGCGACTTCTTGGCAAAGTCGTGGAAAGTGAGGATCTCGCAAATTTGGAAGAAGCGGCTGCCTTGCTTAGCCAGCATTGGGACGAGATTCCTGGGATTCGTAGAGAGTTCTACACTGAACTTGGTGATTTGCTCCATAGCAAGGCGGTTGACTTGAAAGCCGTCAATGAGTTGATTAAGGAAAAGGGCTGGATCCTCAGTGGTTCTTTTATCCTTCGTGCGCAAGTGAGGGCTTTTATCCAAAGTGGCAAAGCCAAAACTCTTATTCGTGATCTGATTGGTGATGGCCAAGTCCCAGACGCAAGTAAAATAGACTCGTTCATTGACAAGGCTGTGCCTTTAGCTTTTACCAGTAAGAAAGGTGTGCGCAATAAAGCTGGAGCTGCTTTGTTCGCCAGTGTATTACTCACCACTGTGTTCCCTGATGTCTTTGTTGACTTTCGTCAAGACCGCTGGGCAGCTTTTGCTAGGAGCTTTGAACTTGAGCCAGTTCCTGAAAACGCAACTTATGGCGAGATGTTGTATTGGGCCGGGCATATTGCTAAACAGTTCGCTCGCGCGCCTACGTTCCGACGCTATTTTGGAACAGATAAACCAAACTGGATAGTTGCTGGACTGGTTTTTATGTTTACCAAAGATGAAGGTGGCCGAGAAGGCGATTTGAATCTAGTAGGCCTAATCCACCAAGCGCGTAACGAGTTGGGTGATGGGCGAGGAGAAATTTTGGGTATGGAGATCACACCTCAAACTATCTGGGATGTACTTAAGCACCACAATCCTCAGGTGATTTTGCAAGGCCCACCCGGGTCGGGCAAGACCTACCTGGCCGAGCAGGTTGTCAAATTTGTAGCAATGTCAGAGGGTGGCAATGCCTGCCGTTTGGCCGAGCTCCAAGACGGGCCCGTACCGACTGAGTGCTCTATACTGTGGGATATTGTCCAATTCCACCCGTCTTACAGCTACGAGGATTTTGTGCGTGGTCTGGTGACCAAAGCTACGGAGCAAGGAATCCTTTTCCAGGTGCAAGATCGCATATTGGCACAAGCAGCCAGGGCGGCGGGGGATCACAAAATTCCAGTTATCCTCGTCCTGGACGAGATCAACCGCGCTGACCTGGCCCGGGTGCTAGGTGAGCTGATCTATGCGTTGGAGCGTGACCGGCGCGGGCAGCCTATCTCGTCGCAATATGCAGTGGGTGACCCACCTGACCACACGCTGACACTGCCGCCAAACCTGTACCTGATCGGCACGATGAATACGGCTGACCGTTCCATCGCCCTGGTTGACTATGCCATAAGGCGTCGCTTTAGCTTCTTTTCCGTCCTACCAAGTGTCCAGGTTGTCAACGCTTTTTATGAGCATGCTGGCTCACATAATGGGAGCTCCAAGGTAGCCGCCCAGCTTGGCCCCAAGGTAGAAGCGTTGTACCAGGCTGTGTACGACTTGTTCGATGGAGCCTCGGACGCGGATGACATCCGCATTGGCCATTCTTACTTTTTGATCAAGGGAACCCGCAACAAGGCGAAGCTTTCGCTAGAAGACTGGTCGGCTGCAATAGCTTTTCGTTTTGCTTTTGAGGTTGTGCCGATGCTTTATGAATACCGCAAGGAGCGGCGACTTGTGGATGGTGCGGATATGATCCAGGTAGATGATACAAGTTTTTCTTTGCACCTGAGCCGGCAAAATGAGACTTGGGCAGCCGTTCAAGAATGGCTGGCTCAGGAGTGATCTCTGATGGATCAGATGGCCCTGACAGCCGCCTGGGGTGACGTCGCCTCTGCCGAGGATAGCCATGCGGCGATGGCACGCACACTTACCTGGCTACAAGGAAAAATACCAGACTTTCCGTTCTATGGCATGGAGGAATTGGGCTACATTGATGTACCTCTCAGTGTGGTACCAGTTGGGCAAGGGGATGTCCTGGACCGGCTTTTTACGCCCGATAATGCTCTCCAGATAAGTGTCCAGCGCAAATTTGCCGGCGACCAACTCCAAGGTTACCGGCTCTGTGCTTCAGGATGTGTGGGCATTATGGCTGTTGGCGATCCAAGCAGTGATGCGCGCTTTGCCACTGTGATTGTCAACCCCAAAGTGCCGGGTGCGAGTGTGCTGACCATGTTGAGTTATGCACTGGTGCCCCATTTATCGCACGAGCAGCGAGCACAGATTGATGTCAAGCATGCACATTTCGTGTCGCTCATTGTGCTCATGTATCTGCTTCGTTTGGAGCAGATGATACGAGAGCATGGTTTGCAGAGAGCCTATATCGAACTGCAGGAAGAATTGCGAGGCACTGTGCGAGGCCAGTGCCTGCTTGCACCCTACTTGGGCCGAAATGTTCCTATAGGAAAGGCTCACATCGTGCCCTGCAGGTTTTGGGAGTTGCGCGTCGATAGCGAACCTAACCGCGCCTTACGCTGGGGCATCGAGGTTTGCCGAGTGCTAGCTGAGTGGTTATCACAGCCGGATCTGATCGACTGTGTCGAGGCGCTCTGGAATGCTTTTGCACCACACTTTGCCGGTATTCCGGTCGTTCCATACCAGGCATCCCAAGTGCGGCGTCTCTCACGTTCGGGGCGTTTTGCTCCTTATGAAAGCGTGTTTGAATTGCTCGAATTTCTCTTGGACAATCTATCCTTTGACACCGTAGCGGGCCAAGTCCGTGTAAAAAGCTTTTCTGTCGAGATGTGGCAAGTGTTCGAGCGATTTGTGGTCAATGTACTTGCCCGTCGCATGCGAGGCCTGATCCAGGGACCCCAGGTCAAATTTTGTTACCAGGTAAAAGAGGGGGAAACGATACTCCAATCCAACTCGATCTTTCTTGATGCGCTGATACAAGGCCCTCGACGGCTGGTCCTGGATGCCAAGTGGAAAGAGGGCATTGTGGCATATGCCAGGCCGGATCGAGATTCAGATGTTTTGCACCTGGAGGGCTTGCACATACGCAACGCTGACTTATTCCAGGTTATTGCCTATGGTATGCACCAAGATGTTCAAGCGCAAGGTGGTGTGCTTGTCTACCCTGTTTTGGAGCCTGAAACGGTTTGCCGACAACGGTGTATTTTGAACTTTGGGGGCAATCACCCTTTTCCAGTGTACCTTGTTGGTATACCTGTGGGAGAGACGTTGCATCAAGCTATCGACGACTTTGTTGGCGTGATAGAAGGGATTTCTCAGACACCGGCTGATTTGTTATGAACAAAGTGTTAGGTAAGGAGATATGAGAATGGCACTTGAAGAAAAGCTTGTCCAGGGTGTTCGAAAGGCTCAGACCGAGTTATCAGAACAAGACCGATTGCTTTCCAAGGCTCAGTTAGCGGGCTTTTACGAGACATTTCGGAAACGTTTTGGTCCCGACTCGCTCAGTAAGCTCGATGGGGAAGCGCTGCTGCAAACCATTCACGATTATAGCGACCAGGACAGCCTGGTTTACTGGCTGGAATACAAGAACGATGACGAACTTCCGGCTATGTTTGGCAGCATTGCCGGCGGCAGTGCACTCAAGTATGGCATCTACCGGCGCAAAGAAACTGGAATCTGGATGATGGGCGCCCCGCAAAGTCAACAAGAGCTATCCATCGAACAGGCTATTCAAGTCGCCAGAAAGCAACGTGACCAGCTCGTCGAGGGTGCGAAACTGCTAGAGCGTCTGCCGGCCAACGCTTCCGATGCAGATTATGCCACTTTGCAGAAGGACATGACCAGGGCAGCGCCTGATGTTAGCGATTCGGCCTGGGGGCACAAATATTTCAGCATGCTTTACCCGGACAAGCTAGACGATTATCATAATCCCGATTATCAACGTTTCCACTTGATCAAGCTCTTGCAGATACCGCCACAGGGAAAAGGCAGGTATGTTGCCGCAGGCCGCTATGTAGCTATTGCAAGCGAACTGGAGATGCCTCTCAATCATCTGACAACTATTCTAAATCACAAGGATGGCAACCCACATCGCTATTGGCGTGTTTTGGCAAACTTTCCTGATACTAAAGGCTTGGAAAACAACTGGGATATGATGCAGAGCGGTGGCTATGTAGCCATTCCTTGGGGGGATCTGGGTGATCTCTCGGACGTGCAACACAATATCGAGTCCAAGAATCGTATCCGTTCATTGATGGAAACCCATTATGGTGACAAGGGGAGGTGGGCTAGCGAGATTTTTAATTTTGTTGCAGTCATGGCCGAAGGCGACCTGGTATTAGCCTTTGAAGGCGCAACCGTGCTGGGGATTGGCCGGGTTGTAGGG
>JAFGEY010000151.1 GCA_016931365.1 Anaerolineae bacterium | reverse complement strand
CTGGAGAACCTCAAGCAAAATCCGGGGCAGCGATTCCTGCTCTTGCGCCTGCAAAATGTCGAACACTGCGATATCAGCGGCATTTACATGCTGGAAAGCATTGTGCGCACCTATCGCGAGCAGGGCGGTGATGTCTACCTGGTGCGCGTGCGCCGCCCGGTGCTGCGGGTGATGCTGGCCTCCGGTTTCGCGCGACGTCTGGGCAGCGACCATTTGTTGGATCAAGACACCGCCATCAGCCATCTTTTTTATCACGTCATCGACCCGGCAGTCTGCATCTATGAGTGCCCGGTGCGCGCTTTTAGCGAGTGCCAGGAACTGCCCAAGTACAACTATCCGCACGCGGTGCGGCTGGACATTCACATCCCGCTTGAGGACATCCCCACGATTCTGCCGCGAGCGTTGTGGCAGCACCTGCGCCAGAAACAACCCTTGCAGATCATCGACGTGCGCGAGCCGCGCGAATTCGAGCGCGGGCACATTCCGGGCGCACAGCACATCCCGCTGCCGGTACTGCCCAATCACATCGACGATGTAGCCCGCGACCGGCCGGTGGTGATGGTCTGCCAGGGGGGAAGGCGCAGCGCGCGAGCCGCCGCCCTGCTCCGCGAGCGCGGATTCGACAACGTCCAGGCGTTGAGCGGTGGGATGATCGCCTGGCGGCAAGAAAAACTGTTGGAGGCTGTAGCGTAAAATGCTAGACACACAGCGTCTTGTCAAACCTTCGCGCAACCTGGGCATCGATCTGGTGCGCCTGACCGAAGCCGCCGCGCTGACCGCCGCGCGCTGGATGGGTTTGGGCCATCCGGGACAGGCCGATCAGGCTGCGACCAGGGCCATGTGCGACACGTTGAACAACATCACCGAGGGCGAGATCAATCTGGACCAGGATGGGCTGCAAAGCCACATCTTTTTGCGCAGTGGCGCTCTGGGCGCTGTTACACCGGTCGACTTGGTGCTTGACCCGATCGATGGTCACGATCTGCTGGCTTTTGGCTACCCCGGCGCGATTTCGGTGATGGCCGGCGCGCCTTGCGACACGTTCTGGCGGCCCGGGCCGGCACGCTATATGGACAAACTGGTTGTCGACGCCCAGGTTGCCGAGGCCCTGGTGTCCGAATGTCTCGACGCGCCTGCCGCCTGGACGCTGGCCCTGGTCGCCCGCGCCAAAGGCAAGCAGGTGGGCAACCTGACCGTGTTCATGCTCGACCGCCCGCGTCACGCCAATCTGATCCAGGAAATCAGGGCCACCGGCGCGCACATTATGCTGCGCACCGACGGCGACATCACCGGCGCGGTGATGGCCGCGACGCCGGACAGCAACATCGATCTGCTGATGGGCGTTGGCGGCGTCACCGGCGGGCTGATCGCTGCTTGCGCGGTCAAGGCGCTGGGCGGCAGGATGCTTTGCCGTCTCGAGCCACAAAGCGAAAAAGAGTTGAATGAGCTGCTAGACCAGGGGATCGACATGCACAGGATTATGAACAGCGCCGATCTGGTCGCCAGCGAAGACGTTTTTTTTGCCGCCACCGGCATCACCGACGGCCCACTGTTGGAAGGCATCCGCTATCAAGGGCGCTATGCCACATCCAATTCAATGATCCTGCGCGGTGAGACGGGCACCCGGCGCATCATCCACGCCCAGCATCGATTGGCGTAAAAACATATCCCTCGGCAAGCTCGGGACAAGCGACGGCGCTCGCCCTGAGCACAAACTCGGGCAAACTCGAAGAGTTTGAGAGTTTGAGTCGAAGGGACGGCGTGCGCGTGAAAAAGGTCGATGCCGGGGGGACGATCTACACTGCCGGCGAGCACTATGAGGTCAAGGGCAGGGTGGTGACCAAGTACTATTATTTTGGCGGCCAAAGAATTGCAATGAAAAGCAATGGCGTGGTATACTGGCTGCACGGCGATCATCTCGGTTCGGCCTCGTTAACCACCAATGCCGGCGGCGGCATCCACGCCCAGCAGCGATATGCCCCCTACGGCGAGGTGCGCTGGAGCAGCGGCACCCTGCCCACTGACCTGCAATACACCGGCCAGCGACGCGAGACCACCCTGGGCGACATCTATGACTGGGTATCACCCCACTTGAGCGTGAAGATAGGTAGGATTTGACTCCAAAGGGTTTTGCTGGCACACTTGTAGTATTTCAATGAGCAGAGGAAGCGTCAATGAACCCACAAGAGATATTCTGCCCCAATATCGGATGCCCCGCCCGTGGGCAGACCAGCAAAGGAAATATCAGTGTGCATAGCCAGAAGGAACAGCGATACATTTGTTCCGAGTGTGGACGCCCCTCTCTTGAGAGGCAGAAACTCGTCAAAAAATGGTGCAATTGACCACGGTTAAGTGCGGGGATACCATCCCCATGAGTTCACCCTTTTTCTCGACTAAACGCAAAGGAGCAACCTATGCCCGGTTCACACACCTGGAACGAGATCACCAGCCAACCCCAGATTTGGCAGGCCACGCTGGACAAATTTCAAGACGTTCAGCCCGATTTAAAAACTCTTTTAACCCAGGCCCAACCCAAACAGATCATCGTCATCGGCTGCGGATCGACCTATTATCTTGCCTGCGCCGCCGCAGCAACGTTTGCCCGCAGCACCGGCATCCCGGCCCAAGCACTGCCTTCTTCGCAGCTCTGGCTTTACGGCCCGGCGCCCGCTCCCGAGCATACGATGCTGCTCGCCGTGTCCCGTTCTGGCACGACGACGGAAACGCTGTGGGCCACCGACCGCTTTCAAACCGACGGCGACGGGCCGGTACTGGTCGTCACTTGCCACCCCGACAGCCCGCTGGCCCAAAAAGCCGATTTTGTCCTCGCCTGCCCGGACGCGCAGGAAAAGTCGGTCGCCCAGACGCGCTCGTTCAGTAGTATGCTCATCCTCACCCAAGCCCTGGCAGCCACAATGGCCGATGACTCAAAAACACTCGCGCAACTGTCACGTCTCCCTGATGCGCTGACCGGCATAGTCGCACGCGCCGGCGATCTGCCCCAACGGTTGGGGGAAAACCTCGACCTGCAACGCTTCTTTTTTCTGGGCAACGGCGCGTTGTACGGCCTGGCCTGCGAAGCTATGCTCAAGACCAAAGAAATGTCGCTCTCGTATGCGGAGGCCTTTCACACGTTGGAATTTCGCCATGGACCGATGTCGATGGTGAACGAGCACAGCCTGGTCGTTGGCCTGCTCTCTGATGTGGGACTGGCGCAGGAATTAAAAGTTTTGCAAGATATGCAGGCGCTCGGCGGGCGCACGCTGGCACTGATCGATGACGCGGCCCAATTGGAAACCACCAGGCCCGACTATGTGATCGAGTTCAAGAGCGGTCTTGACGAATGGATGCGCGGCGCGCTCTGCCTGCCCGTCTTACAGCGCATCGCCTTTCACCGCGCCCTCGCCAACGGCCTCGATCCCGACAGCCCGCACAACCTGAAAGCAGTCATTGAGCTATGAAAAAGGTATTGGTTGTCGGCGAACTGAACGCCGATCTGATCATGAGCGGCCTGCTTTCGCTGCCGGTGCTCGGTCAAGAGCTGCTCTGCGACGATTTCCGCACCGTGATGGGCGGCTCTTCGTCGATCTGCGCCTGCTGGACGGCGGGGCTGGGCGCCCACACCGCAATGTGGAGCAAGGTCGGCGCCGATGGGCTGGGTGAATTTCTGACCGGCGAACTGGCGCGAATGGGTGTCATTACCGAGGGCGTGATCCGCAATCCGGACATTCGCACCGGCGCGACCATCTCACTCACTTACCCACACGATCGGGCGATGATGACTTACCTCGGCGCGATCGCCAACCTGAGCCTCGATGACCTCGACCTGGATCAACTGAAAAATTACAATCACTTGCACAGCGCATCGATTTTTTTGCAGCACAAGCTGCGCCCCGGCCTGCCCGCGTTGTTCAAAGCGGCTCAAGAGGCTGGATTATCTACCTCGCTCGACAGCGGCTGGGATCCTACCGAAACGTGGGGCAAAGACATTTTCAAGGTCTTGCCCTACGTCGACTATTTTTTTCCCAACGAGGCCGAGGCCCTGCACTTTACCGGCCAGGTCGACGTAGAAAAATCAAGTGCGATCTTGTCTGGCTATACAAAAAATGTTATCGTAAAGTTGGGTGCGCAAGGCGCATTGGCTCGATCCGGCGAGTTGGTATGGCGCATGCCCGGTTTTGCTGTGACCCCGGTGGATACCACCGGCGCGGGCGACGCTTTTAATGCCGGGTTCATTTATGCGCGCGTGATTGAGGAGCAGTCTATCCCCGACGCGGTGCGTTTTGGCAACGCCTGTGGGGCCATCGCCGTGACCACCATCGGCGGGACAGGCGGCATTCCACCTGCCGCACAGGTACACACATTTTTATTGAAACGCGCACATATGGTATAATCGCGTTCAAACAACATTCTCATGATCAAAGGAACTGTCGTTGAGCACTGAATTCATCATCCAAGTCGATACCAGCAGCCCGATTCCGCTCGATCACCAGATCAAGGAGAGCGTGCGCGAAGCCATTGCCAGCGAGCGACTACGCCCTGACGACTTGATCCCATCTGACCGCGAACTGGCCCGTCAAAGCGGCATCCATCTGCTGTTCATCCGCCAGGCCATCGAAGAATTGATCAAGGAAGGGTTGCTGTATGAGGTCGAGAGCATTGGCGTGTTTGTTGCTCGCCCCAAAGTCGTACAATGCCTGCCCACAGTGCTCGGCTTTTCCGCGCGAATGCGTCAAAGCGGCTACTTGCCACGCAGTCAAGTGTTGACCCAACAGCCTGAGACGGTCAAGCCTTCCGTCGCCCGCCAGCTACGCATTGCTGAAGAAGCAAAAGTCATGCGCCTGTCGCGCCTGCGCCTGGCCGACAATGAGCCGCTGATGATCGAAACGTCTTACCTATCGCTCGACCGCTTCCCCGACCTGCTGCAAGATGATTTCACCGTCCGCTCGTTATACGAAGTGATCGCCACACGTTACGGCGTGTGCGTCCACGAGCTAGACCAAACGTTGGAACCGGTGCTGATCACCGAATACGAGGCCGACCTGCTGCACACGTCGCCCGGCGCGCCGGCGATGCTGATGGAAGTCATCGCCCTGGATAGCGGGGGTGTGCCCATCGAGTTCAGCAAATCGATCGTGCGCGGCGACAAGTGCCAGTACTATTTTCGCATGCGCTCCACGCAATAACCAGGAGATCCGTGGTGTCCAAGCAGCCGAACTATTACCGCATCCTGGGCATAGCACCCATCGCCAGCGAAAATGAGATCAAACACGCCTATCGCGGTCTGGCCAAACACTATCACCCCGACACGATGCCGCCCGAAAAACGCGATTGGGCGCGCGAGCAAATGGTGCGCATCAATGCCGCTTATCAGGTGCTCCAAAACCCGCAGCGCCGCGCCGAATACGATCGGCTGCGCGGGTATGCGAATTCACTGCCCCCGCAAACATCCAGCCCGCCGGCCAATCACGCATTGTGGCGACGTCAGCGCGAACGCCGTCGACGGCAGCAATCGCAGCGCTGGCGAATTGCGGCCACAGCCTGCGCAGCGCTGCTTGTAGCAAGCCTGCTTTTGACCGTCGCTTTTGCGCGTACATCAACCGCCTATGTTGTTGCCGCAGCGATCGATGGCGCACTCATGATCGCCCTGATCACCAGCCTGGCGATGGTCAATCGATGAAGATCGCCCTCAACGCCTGGTTCATCGATCACCCAACCACCGGCAGTGGACAGTATCTCACCCATCTGCTTGACGAATACTGCGCTCGATACGCCAGGCACACCTTTTTGCTCTACGGCCCGCATTATGGGCCGAACGGCTCGCAGGCTGCATTGCCCATTCCGCTGGCCGACTGCTGCACGTGGCACACGCTGCGCACGCCATTCGACCGGCTGCACAGGCACCTGGCCAAAGTGTGGTTCGAACAGGTATCATTTCCCCGTGCGGCGCGCTGCCAAGGCGCCGACCTGATCCACACGCCCTACTGGGCCTCGCCGCTGCACGCAACCATCCCCACCGCGGTCACCATCCACGACCTGATCCCGCTGCTGCTGCCCGAATACAGCGGCGGCGCACTGGGCCGGCTGTACACGCGGCTGGTAGCCGCGTCGGCGCGACGGGCCACACATGTGCTCACCGACTCGCAGGCTTCCCGGCGGGACATCATCCGGCATTTGCGCATCCCCGCCGGGCGCGTCGACACGACGCTGCTTGCCCCCGACGCGCATTTTGCGCCCGTCACCGACCCGGACGAGATCGGCCGCGTGCGGCGTAAATACAACCTGCCGCCGCGCTACCTGCTCTACCTGGGCGGGTTCGACGTGCGCAAAAACGTGCCGGGCATCCTTAAGGCCTTTGCCCGGCTGGAGCAGACGGACGTCAAGTTGGTTCTGGCGGGAAAACTGCCTGCCCAGGACACCGCTTTTTTCCCCAGCCCGCAGCGCATCGTCGATCAACTCGACGTCGATCAACCCGGCATCGCCGGCCGCGTCTGCCTGACCGGCTGGATCGACGAGGCGGACAAGCCGGCGCTTTACAGCGCGGCGCTGGCCTTTGTCTTTCCGTCCTTTTACGAGGGCTTTGGCCTGCCACCGCTGGAAGCGATTGCCTGCGGCACGCCGGCCATTGTCTCAAATGCGAGTTCGCTGCCGGAGGTGGTGGGCGAGGCGGGATTGTGTGTCGAGGCGGGAGACGCCGAGGCGCTGGCTGGAGCGATCCAAAGATTGATCGAGGATTCCTGTCTACGCGAAAAACTGCGCGGCAACTGCGCCGCTCAGGCGGCGCAGTTCAGTTGGGCGCAAACCGCCGACCTGACCTTTGCCGCCTATGAGCGCACCCTGGATCAAAGCGCCCAATTCCGACAGGATGAACAGGATTGACAGGATTCCCGTTCTTCATGTCAAACTCGGCAAGGATGTTGAGCCGAAAGGGCCTCCATCGAGGTCTTGATGTGCCGCACCTCGCCGTCGATCTGGCGCTGCACGGCCAGGCGCACGAGCCAGAAGCGCAAAAAACGCGCCCCGAGGGGCGCGTGCGCGCCGACGTTGAGGATCAATGCGCTCAGCGCGGGTGATCGCGCTTCCAGGATAAAAGCCCCCCAGACCTGGCCGTTCAACGGATCGAGCAGCGTAAACTCGAACGAGGTTTCGCCAACGGCGATCAACTCGAAATGGAGCGTCTTGCACACCCCCAGAAAGCGCTCGACGGTTTGAAACCTGGCCCCGGCACGGCCAAAGTCACCTTGGGTGAAAGCAAAACCCTCGTGCGTGGCAAAGCGATAGCGTTCCGGATGATCCCGGAGCGACAGGAACCACGCCCGCGCCCGCTCGAGCGGCACGGCGACCTCGACCCGTGAAGACAAGAGTGGCTTTCCGGCCTGCGGTCCCATTGTTCTCTCTTGTGTAACGGCTCAACCTACCTCACATTTCGACAGGATGAACAAGATTTGCAAGATGAAATCCCGGTCCACATCTTGTTCATCCTGTAAATCCTGTCAAAAACATCTGAGCCGAACCGCGACTCACGGTTTACAACACACCCACCCGTTTGGCCGCGCGGGTGAACACGTCCACCGCATAGTCGATCTCGTCGATGCTGTGCGCGGCGGTCACGTTGGCGCGCAGCCGGCTCAGGCCCTCCGGCACCGCCGGGGCAACCACCGGCAGAACAAAAACGTCCTCGGCCTGGCTCAAGCGGGCCATCTCCCAGGCTTTTTCCTCGCTGACGCAGATGATCGGCACGATGCAGGTTGCGGTGTTCAGCGTGTTGAATC
The DNA here is from genome assembly GCA_016931365.1 of Anaerolineae bacterium. The sequence goes on along the minus strand of JAFGEY010000151.1, from coordinate 265 downwards.
CGGCGGCTTGCAGCCGGTCGATGAAATAGCGCATGTTACGCTGCACTTTCTTGACCCGCTCCGGCTCGTCTTCAATCACTTTGAACGATTCCATCGCCGCTGCAACTGCCGCCGGGGGCAAAGCCGCCGAAAAGATAAAGGGGCGCGAAGCGTGCTTGAGATAGTCGATCAGATCGATGTCGCCGGCGATATAGCCGCCCACGCTGGGGATGGTCTTGGACAGCGTGCCCATCTTGATGTCGATGCAGCCTTCCATCCCGAAATG
>JAFGEY010000150.1 GCA_016931365.1 Anaerolineae bacterium | reverse complement strand
CACTATCAGGCCGCCCTGACCATCGCCCGCGAGATCGGCGACCGCCGCGGCGAGGGCTCGGATTTGGGCAACCTGGGCAACGCCTACCGAAACCTGGGCCAGGTCGAGAAGGCCATCGAGTGCATGTCTCAGGCAGCGGAGATTTTTGATGAGATCAAAAGCCCTAATGCGGCCCTGGTGCGCGGCTGGTTGGAGAAATTGCAACAAAAGTCTTGACACCGGCATCACTATTTCTCGTTACGACGGTCTCCGTCGTAGCACCATCGGCGGCGCTCTGCGCCCCAAATACACCGGGAGCCGCCCATATCCCGCCAAACCGATCTGACCTGAAAATACTCGAACAAGTTCGGGAGTCCCCAACTTGTTAGGGTTTTCATGCTTTGACGTTTGTCCCAACTCCAAATATGGCCTGCCGCTCCTCGCTCTCCTTGTACCCGATGCGGATGGCCCGCGCGCGCAGCGTCGACCGTCCAACCGGCAGGCGCACCGGCGCGGTGTACAGATGCCAGTGCGGATTCTCGCCTTCCTCGAACGTGTAGGCGATCGACGCGCCTTGCGTGGCGCAGTGCATCTGGATCGAGGCCGGGGCGGTCAACGCGCCGCCCTCCGCCGGTTCGATGCCGGGGTTTTGCTCGCAGATGGGGACGAACACCGGCGCGGCGGTCTGCGGCTGGACGCCAGCGGGGTACCAGCGGCGCACCATCTCCGCTTCGGGGATTTGCCCCAGGTCGCCCACCTCGGCGATCCACGCGTCCAGCGCCCGGCGCAGGCGGTGGAGTTCGGGCGCGTAGGTTGGATCGGCGGCCAGGTTGTGGATTTCGTGCGGGTCGGCCCGCGTGTCGTACAACTCTTCGGCGGGGCGCGGCTCGAACAGCAGCGTTTGCGGCCCTGCCAATTCGCCGGCCAGGTGCAAGCGCCACAACTCTTGCACGATCGGATGCCGGTTGTGGTAGGGAATCCACAGCAGGTAGGGCAGGTCGGGCCGGTAGTGGCGGATGTACTTAAAGCGCTTGTCGCGCGCGGCGCGCACCATGTCGTAGGCCTCGTCGTACCGGTCGCGCGAGGCAAAGACGTATTCCCGCGGCGGCGCGGCCTGCGGGCCCAAAAAGGCGCGGCCCTGCATGTGCTGCGGGATGTCGATCCCGGCCAGCGAGAGCACGGTCGGGCCGAGGTCGACCGTGCTGACCAACTGGTCGCTGACGCTGCCCGGTTCGAGGCGGCCGGGCCGGCGCACGATCAGCGGGACGTGGATGCCCGAATCGTAGGGCCAGCGCTTGCCGCGCGGCAGCGGGCCGTGGTCGCTCCAATGAAAGACGATCGTGTCCTCGGCCAGGCCATCCGCTTCCAGTTGATCGAGCAGTTCGCCCAGGATGCGGTCCGCTTTTTCGATGTGGGTGTACATGCGCGCCATCGCCTCGCGCACGGGGGGCGTGTCCGGAAAATAGGGCGGCAGCGCGATCCGGGCCGGATCGAAGGCGATTGCGGGGCAATTTTCGGGCCACATGCCGCTTTCGTGCGTGATGGTCGGGTTGAACACGGCGAAAAAGGGCTGCGCAGGATCGGGCCGGTTTCGCCAGTGGGCCCGGGTGCTCAGTTCGTCCCAGGCGGTCAGCGGCGGATCGAACTGGTAATCGGTCTTGACGTTGTTGGTGCAGTAATAGCCCGCCGCGCGCAGGTACTCGCTGAAACACTTGACATAATGCGGCACCACCGCCGAGTAAGGCGTGGGCAGCTCGGGCGTGTGCGGGTTGGTGTGGGTGGTGCGCATATGGTGCGCGCCGATCGCGATGGGGTACATGCCGGTGATCACCGCCGAGCGCGCCGGCGCGCACACGCCGGCGGTCGAAAAGGCGTTCGGCCAGCGGCAGCCTTCGGCGGCCAGCCGGTCGACGTTGGGCGTGCGCGCGACGGGATCGCCGTAGCAGCCGTAGAACGGGTTGGTGTCTTCAAAAGAGACCCACAGGATGTTGGGGCGTTTGGCCGGTGACATTTTCCCTCCTTGCAAGGTGGTATGTTTGCATATTGTAGCGCATGGGGGCAAATTTGCCTAATCGATGGCATCGGATACAATACAGCGCATGTGCTCACCCTCCCGGAGGTTTTTGCGGTTTTGTATAACCTCTGGGAGGGTAGGCTGAGCACCGCAATCAATCGACGACAAGGAGGCAGACAAATGAGTCAGGAACCGTCGCGGCCCAAGCGAAAGCAGAGTTGGGCGACGCTGGTGGCGCTGGGCTTTGGCTATTTCATCGACAATGGCGAAGAGCAGTCGATGGGCGTGCTCTTTCCGGCGATCAAGTCGCTGTGGGGATTGAGCAATTTCGATCTCGGGCTGATGGGCACGGTGCGCAAGGTGGTGGCGGCCATCACCTCGCCGCTGTGGGGTTATGTCGCCGACAAGTGGAGCCGCAAGTGGGTGCTTTTTTTCGGCACCGGCATTTGGGGCATCTGGACGCTGCTGTGCGGCCTGATGCCCGATTTCGGCGCGATGCTCGTCATCCGCACCATTTCCGGCATTGGCCTGGGCTGCCTGATGCCGGCCACCTTTTCGCTGATCAGCGATACCTTTACGCCCGACAAGCGGGGCCGCGCGTTGGGCGTGTTGGGCGGCGTCGGCGCGCTGGGCATCATCGGCGGGGTGCTGGCGATGGGCATGCTGGCCAGCAACGATCTGTTGTGGGGCCTGGAAAAGTGGCGCTGGGGCTTTTTTATCCTCGGCGCGATGAGCGTTTTGTCCGGCGTGCTGATTGCGCTGCTGGTGCGCGAGCCGGTGCGCGGCGAGTGCGAGCCGGAGCTGATCGACACGATCTCGGCCAAGACGGCCGCGCAGTACAGCATCAAGCTGGCCGATCTGCCCAAGGTGGTCCGCATCCCCACCATTTGGGTGGCGATTTTGCAGGGTATGGCCGGATCGATGCCCTGGGTGGTGCTGGGCCAGTTTTTGCCGACCTGGCTCGTCGAGGCCAAGGGGATGAGCGCCGACATTAATTTTTCCAATGCGCAGGGCAGCGCGCCGATCGTCTTTGCCACCATTCTGATCGGCACGGTGATCAGCAACATCATGGGCGGCTTTATCGGCGACTGGGCCGACAAAATCAGTCCAAAATACGGGCGCACGGCCATCGGCCAGCTTTCGGTGTTTTGCGGCATTCCGTTGAGCTGGATTATGCTCACTCGGACCTCCAACTGGTCGCTGCCGGCTTTTCTGGCCCTGTGTCTGGTCACTGCGCTGTTGATTAGCTGGCCGGGGCGCGGCGCCAAGGAACCGATGATGCAGGGCGCGGTGCCGCCCGAGCTGCGTTCGACCGCCTATGCGATGAACGATTTCATCGAGCGCGGGTTTGCCGCGCTGATCAGCGTCGTCGCCGGCGGGTTGGCCGGGAACACCGTCGAGTCCTTTACGCGGGCGATGGTGTGGACGATCCCCGGGCCCTGGATTTTGTGTTTTATCTTTTTCGCCGGCTTTTACTGGGCCTATCCGCGCGATGCGGCGCGGCTGCGGGCGCAGATGGCGCAGCGTCAGCAGGAAATCGCCCGCGAGCTGGCTTTGACAGGGGGATGATTGACGCTTTTTAATGTGCTTTATATCCCGATCGCCCTGTGGTTGGCGATCTATGGCTTGAATTCCTTTGTGCTGATCGGCCTGTATCTCAAGCACCGCCGGACGAGAGAGCCTTGTCCGGCGATGGATGAGCGCCCGGCTGTCACCGTGCAGTTGCCGGTGTACAATGAGAAATACGTGGTGCAGCGGGCGATCGAGCACCTGGTCCGGCTCGACTGGCCGCGCGAGCGGCTTCAGATTCAGGTGGTCGACGATTCGACCGACGAGACGACGGCGCTGGCCCGGCAGCAGGTGGCCCAGTACCGGCGTCAGGGCATCGATATTGTGCTCATCCATCGCGATGCGCGCAGCGGATTCAAGGCCGGCGCGTTGAACGCCGCGCTCCCGGATGCGTGCGGTGAATTTGTAGCCGTTTTTGACGCCGACTTTTGCCCGAGCCCGGATTTCCTCTGCCGAACCGTGCCTCATCTGGCAGCCGACCCGAGTCTGGGTTTTGTGCAGACGCGATGGGGGCACCTCAATGCCGGGCTTTCGCCGCTGACGCGCGCCCAGGCTATCGCGCTCGACGGGCATCACCTGATCGAGCACACGGCGCGCAGCCGGGCGGGGTTGCTGGCCAATTTCAGCGGCACGGGCGGGGTCTGGCGCGCAACGTGCATCCGGGACAGCGGCGGTTGGGATGCCAAAATGCTCACCGAAGATGTCGATCTCGGCTACCGCGCTCAACTGCGCGGCTGGAAAGGCCTGATGCTGCCCGATGTCGTATCGCCGTCCGATCTTCCGGCGCAGTTACTGGCTTGTAAGCAGCAGCAGTTTCGCTGGGCCAAGGGCAACATCCAGTGTTTGCTCAAGCTGGCTCTGCCGCTCGCTCGCGCGCCCGTTTCGTTGGCGGCCCGGCTGCAGGCCTTGATTCATCTGAGTTATTACCTGGCGCATCCGCTGATGTTGTTGGTGATGCTCTGCGCGCTGCCCTTGATCTGGTTGAGCGGACCGGAACAGGCGTTTGGTGCGTCGACGGCGGCTCTGTTGAGCCTGGCCACATTGGGCCCGCCCTTGCTCTATTCGCTCGGCCAGCGCGAAATCT
>JAFGEY010000149.1 GCA_016931365.1 Anaerolineae bacterium | reverse complement strand
CGGCAGCAGCTATTTGAAAATCGGTTGGAAGTGGATCAAACGCGCTTTGAGCAAAGGTTGGGAATTGGTCACCAGGCTACGTTTGTCCAACGATCCTGACCCAGAACCGGCAATGGCATTACGAAAACAGCAAACTCGATCCAAGATGCCCGTTTTCCGGACAAGGGTGGCTGATTTTGCTTCCGTCATCTGTTTGTGAAAACGTTTTGTCAGTCAAGCAGGATATAGAGCAATATTTGACCTTTTGACGCTTTTCTGATAAAATACCACCTGTTGTGCCCCCGTCGTCTAGTGGACCAGGACACTGCCCTTTCAAGGCGGCGACGCGGATTCGAATTCCGCCGGGGGCACTGAAAAGCGGCTCTTGTGAGAGCCGCTTTTTTGCATCATATCGATACGTTTTTATACCACTCGATCGAGGCCGGCGTCGATTCGGCCGAACCGGCCTGAACCGCGATCACATCCAGCCGCCAATACCCCGGCCACCCTTGCTCGTAAACATAGGTCTCGGCCACAGCGATCATGTGTGCCAGCTTGTGCGGAGTGATCGAGGCTTCCGGTGTGCCGAACCGTTCGCCGCGCCGGGTGCGCACCTCGACAAAGGCCAGAACGTCGCCGTCCTGCACGACAAGGTCTACCTCGCCCGCCGTGCACCGCCAATTGCGCTCGACCAGTTCACAACCCTGCGATCCCAGAAAAGTCGCCGCCTGTGCCTCACCCCACTGCCCCAACTTGTTTTTCTGCTTGCTCACCGCACCCCATTCCTTTGCACAAAGCTCTGCACTGTGATAGAATAGCATAAAAGCCTTAAATTGGAGGTTGTATGCACGCGGAAATCGTCACCACCGGCACCGAACTGTTGCTCGGTGTCATTTCGGATACCAACTCGACCTATATCGCCCGCCAGTTGCGCGACATTGGCCTCAACCTCTATTATATCACTTCCGCCGGCGACAACCAGCAGCGCGTCGCTCAGGTGATCGACGCCGCCCTCAACCGCTCGGACGTGGTCATCACCACCGGCGGGCTGGGCCCGACAGTGGACGACATCACCCGCGAGGCCGTCGCCGACGCCACCGGACGAAAGCTGGTGTTCGATCCACACCTGCTCGAATACATTGAAGCCTTTTTTGCCCACCGTGGTTACACGATGACCGACAACAACCGTCGCCAGGCCCAGATTCCCGAAGGCGCGATCCCGCTGGAAAACCCGGTCGGCACCGCACCCTGTTTTATCGTCGAAGACGCGCGCGGCATTGTGATCAGCCTGCCCGGCGTGCCCCGCGAGATGAAATACATGATTGAAAACGCGGTACTGCCCTACCTGAAGGAAAAACTGGGCCTGGCCGAAACGATCAAGACGCGCACGCTGCGCACCGCGGGCATCGGCGAGAGCGCACTCGACGCGCTGATCGCCGATCTGGAAACATCGGCCAACCCCACCATCGGGCTGGCGGCCTATCCGGGCCGCGTCGATGTGCGCATCGGGGCCAAAGCGCCAAACGAGGTTGAGGCCGACATCTTGCTCGACGGGATGGAAACGCGCCTGCGCGAGCGCATCGACCCATACATTTTTGGCATCGACGACGATACGCTGGAATCGGCCGTCCTGGGGCTGCTCAAGGCACGCGCGCTGACCCTGGCCGCCGCCGAGGTCGACGCGAGTGGCGTACTGACCGATTGGCTGGCCCAGGCTGGCAGCATGGCTATTTATGGCAGCACGGCCTTTCATGGCAGCACGGCCTTTCATGGCAGCACGGCCTTTTGCGGCGGTCTGGTTTTGCCAGGCACATACGCCGGGCACGACGCGCATGCTGATCTCACTGCCGAAGCCTACACACTGGCTCAACGCGCCCGCGAAACCCTGCACGCCGACGTGAGCCTCGTCGCCATCAATCGCGGCCCAGACCAGAGCTACCTGTTTATCGCCGGGCCAATGGGACAGACCGAACGCACGCTGCGCTTTCGCGGCCACGATCAGCACGCCTGCGAGGCTCTCGCCTCATACGCACTCGACATGCTGCGGCGGATGTGCCTCAACCCGGCCCAGTGATGCTATAAAGGAAAGGAACACCCTATGTTGCACATTTTGAAAAACACTGACATCCTCGATACGCTGGACGACGATCAACTGGAACGCATCGCCAACATCTGCACCCAAGTCAATCTGGCGCAAGATACGATCATCTTTGGAGAAAACACACCCGGCGACGAGATGTACATTGTCGTGCGCGGCACAGTGGCAATCCAGGTCGACCCAAGCATTTTGGGGATGGAAACTGAAGCCGGGCCGACAACGATCACCACACTGCGCAGAGGACAAGTATTCGGCGAAGTAGTGCTCGTCGACCGCGGGCTGCGCACCGCCGCGGCAAAAGTGGCTCAAGACAACACCCAACTGTTGGTGCTCAAACGCGATGACTTGCTTATGCTATGCGAAGAGGATTACAAGCTGGGCTACCTGCTGATGCGCAACATCGCCGCCGAGATGGCCTTCAAGATTCGCGGCACCGATCTTTTGGTGCGCGAACAATTGCTCTGGCAGCCCTCCCAGCCACCTTCAGGCACTTTATCTGACTAAAGATTGCCTGCCAGCGCCTGGCTGATCTCGTTGTGCCGCGCCACGAGGCGCGGCACATCCACGCCCGGCACCTCGCCCTGCCAAACCACGACATTTCCCTGAACGACAGACAAATCAACGCGGCGCGGCGCGCAAAAAAGTAAGGCCGCCAGCGGATCGTGCTGTGCCCCAGCGTAATCCAGCGCATCCAGAGACCAGCCGACCAAGTCGGCAGCCATACCGGGGATGAGCGCACCGATGTCGTCGCGGTTCAGCACCCCGGCCCCGCCCCGCGTGGCGATCTCTAACGCTTCACAGGCGCTCATCGCGCCCGCCCCCTTGGTCACGCGCTGAAGCAGCATCGCCT
>JAFGEY010000148.1 GCA_016931365.1 Anaerolineae bacterium | reverse complement strand
GTGGGCTTCGCGTCCTACCGATTTCATCAACTTTTTTCGAGGCGTCGAAGAATTGGGCGCGCACATCGAGCCAATGTACATTATGAAGGGAGAGTGTTCACATTGTACAAATTATCACCCTCAATCCGCAACCGATCAAACCCCAACACGCAGTAAATGTACGCTATAGCCTGGTTGTCCTCATTGACTAGCACAACCTCGGTTTTTAGGGTGTCTAGCACTTGGCGCTTTTCCTCAAAGGTCGTAACACCTACGCACTTGATGATCTGATCGCGAAAAGCCAGGATGCCATCGATTTGTTCCCTGGTCAATGACCGCCTCTTGATGGTAGCCTGTATGGCTTGCCGTTCTTGTTCTAAATCACTCTTGATATGCTCAAACTGACATTTACGTGCTTTGAATTCCTCTTTGTCTATGTCACCCTCAAGATGCAAGTCGACCAACCGTGCAAGGCTGTTTTCGATCTTGTCTATTTGTTCGTGAATGATCTCCAGCCGATTATACAAAGGCTGATTCTCTGCATCCTGGTCGGATTTGTATGTCTCAAGCCCGATGACGAGTTTGTCCAGGTCAAGTAACCATTGCGTGATACGCTCCCAGACAATACGATCTGTCCATTCGACCCGAAAACGCTTGGTATTCTGGCACTGCTTGTGCGTGCGTCCATAGATATTGGGAAATACCTGAAAACCGCACCTGTAATACCAGTACTCGTACACATGCCTGTGGCCCATCGATTTGGACTTTCTGCCTATGCCACTGGCGTTACAGTCGCCGCATCTGAGATGCCCGGAGAGCAAGTATTGTGCTTTACGGTTGCGCTGCGCTTTGGCCTTGTTGGTCGCTATTCGTTCCTGCGCCGTGTTCCATTGCTCTTGTGATACGATAGCCGGAACAGCAACCGTCAAGCCATCCCAGGTCCACACGCCGTAGTAAACAGGATTCGATAGAACAACCCGGACCGTCGTGCCATACCACTTGGGCGCGCGCTCGGTGGCCTTGTCATGTCGGGACGTTGGAACATTCATAGCATTGAGCTTTTGAGCTGTGCCACGCATACCGATCCGCGCACCGACAGTATACCAGTCAAAGATCGCACGCACTATGGCCGCTTCTTTTTCGTGAATGACCAGCGTTTCCTGGATGCCCTCCTTGGTCTTCCGATAGCCAAAAGGCGTATGCCCGGAAACCACGACATGTCCCTGCCTGATCTTGTTTCGTTTTCCCCGCTCCAATCGTTCGCGCGTCTTTTCTCGTTCATATTCCGCAATAACCGCCCGAACATTCTTGGTAAGCGTGCCTTCTGGGGTATCATCGTAGGACGCGAGAACGTACTCGACAGAAACACCCAACCTCTGGAATTCCTCTTCAACCACCAATTGCTTAGCCAGTCGCCGGGCAAAGCGGTCAAGCTCTCGCACAACCAAAACATCAAAATCTTGATTGCGCGCCATCTCAAGCGCCTGGTTTAGCTTGGGCAAATTCCAACTCGCGCCGCTCGCGCCTTTAATGTCCTCCGTCAACTCGGCAATAACAGTATAGTCGTGCTCTTTACAGTACTCGCGTCCCATTTCTATCTGACTGTCAAGATTCCTCCCATCTTTTTTCGTATCGTCACCACTGACTCGCGCATAAATGATCGCCCGTTTTTCAGACATTCGACATCCCTTTAATTTGCCCATCATCCTCGTTGGAGTATAATGGGCCAAGTGAGCGTGCTGTCCTTCCTGGCAGTTGGTCCAGCACGCTCACGACTCCGGCCCACAGGCTCAACCCTGTGGGCCCCACTTTGGGCCGCTGTCCTGCCGGCTCACCACCCGGCCGATTGACCGCAGCCGGGACGGCTGTGCGCTGGCGCACATTTCAACCCGTCAATCAATTTCCGTCCCTCCTTCACCTTGATTTGCGCGCGCACGCGCATTCAAGACCGTCAACTGCTGCAAAATATCGACCAGGATCATTGTGATGATTTCCAGCAGCCACAGGGCAATATGTGCCGTTGGATCGGTGATATTGCTTGTGCCGTGTGCCTTCCAAATGTCTTGAAATATCTTTCTATAGCGTGTCATTCTTTCCCTTTCTGTGCCCATACCAGGCAAAACTCGAATTGATCGTGAAACCTCACCCGCAGGCCAAACACCGGCGGGAGAACAACTCCCAACACATCGCGCAGCCGCTCGACCACGCCCTTGACCCGTTCCAACACGATCTGCACCGTGCCGCCATCGCCGTCCAGCACGCCGACCAACACCCGCGCCAGGTAGTGCTTCATCCGCCGCAGCACGATCTTGGCCTGCCGCACCAGGCGGTCCCGGCCCCGGCCGTCGCGCACGACGGCTGCCTGCCCATTGTGGATCAATCTGATCAGTCTCATCGCTACTCCAGGTCAATCGTCGTATCGCGATACTGCCCATCGTACACATCCGGCTGCTGTCCCTGCACCCCGCCCCACACACCCGGCAGCAGGAACTGTGGTGCAGACTGCTCCTTGGGCAAGCGCAGGTTGACATTCGACCCGCGCAAGCCGCCCAGCATCCGCAGCACAAACGCCATCTGCTTCAGGTCGTTCAGGTCGTCCTGGGCCACCGTGCGGCGGATGAGGTACGCCTGCATCAGGTCCTTGCCGATCAGCAGACCGCCGACGACCACGAACACCACCAGCACGAATAGCCCGCCGACCAGGTAGGCCAGCATCCGCTCGTCGAGGCGGTTGAGCACCACATAGACGCCCACGCCGACGGCGACCAGCGCGCCCAGGCTGACGACCACTTTGATCCAGGTTGACGTTTTCATTCTTCCTCCCTGTTGCACTCTGCACCGCTGCACTCCGACCGGCCCAGCAGGGCGATTTTTGTCCAATCCCCCTCCCCGGTGCGCAGTGCGATTTCAAAGCCGAGTTCCTCCAGCCGTTTGAGTACGGCGACGGCAAAGCGGCGCAGCCGGCCGGCGCGGTCGCCGCCGATGCGCAGTTCCGCTGAAAGCCAGCGCGAGCCGCGGTTGGTGGCCAGAGCCAGCGCCAGGTGCTCCGGCTGCAAATCGGCGGTGGCCGTCAGCGCCCGGTCCAGGTTGTGCGCCGCCAGGTCGAGGCGCGACGGCTCGCCCTCCACGCGCGGCAGCTGGTACAGCTCGCGGTGCGTGGCCATCCCCACCTGCACGCGCACCAGCGCGCCGCCGGCCGCGGCCAGGAAATCGCCGTTGCCGGTCAGCGTTTCCGCGCCCGAATCCTTGACCCCGCTGGCGACGTAGGCGTCGCTGGCGTTGAGCATCCGCCCGACCAGGCGCAAGGGCAGGTTGGCCTTGGCCACCGCGCCGCCCAGCGCCTCGGCGACCGGGTACTGTGTCGCCAGCAGCAGGTGCAGCCCCAACTCGCGGCCCAACGAGGTCAGCCGGCAGATCGCCTCGGCGACCGCCGCGCCGCCCAGAGCAATCAGCTCGCGCACCTCGTCGACGACGACAAAGATGCGCGGCCCTTGCTGCCCATTCTGCTTGCGCCGGTCGAGTTCGGCCAACGCCCAGCCCAGCGCAGCGACCGCTTCGGCAGTGTCGGCAATGACCGGGTGGCAGAGGTGCGCCTCGCGCTCGAACCCGCGCCAATGCACGCCGCCCTTGCCGTCGATCAGGATCAGCCGCAGCGCCGACGGGTCGTTGCCGTTGGCCAGCGCCCAGGCGACGAGCTGCTCCGTCACCGTCTTGCCGCTGCCGGTCGTGCCGGCAATCAGACCGTGACACGCGCCGTTGCCGGCCAGGTCGAT
>JAFGEY010000147.1 GCA_016931365.1 Anaerolineae bacterium | reverse complement strand
CGGCGCGCGCCCATCTGGGCCACCATCGTTTCGATCATTCCGCCTACATTTTCCAGGTCCATCTTGGTGATCTCGGGGCTGGTCATGATCACCTTGAGCAAGCCATCTTGCTCCAATTGGCGAAAGTTCCAGCCAAAACTGAGCGCGTCATTGTAATATTGCTGGGGGAATTCTTCAAAGGTCAAAATCAGTCCGGGCTCGTTGTATTTGACAATGCCGTTGTAGACAAACTGCATGCCAAACGTACTTTTGCCTGTGCCCGGCGCTCCTTCGACCAGGTTGGCCGACTCGGGCAAAAAACCGCCATAGAGCATTTCGTCAAGTTCGGGAATGCCAGTTTTCAACCTTTGCATCTGATGCCTCCTGTCACCCTGCTAGAGAACCGCTCTGCCCCACACATTGCCAAGGGCAAATCGCAACGGTTTTACCTCATCCCCCGGATAATGTGGTACACTGCTTTGACGCGGAAATGTCGATCCGAACAGGCCGTGACAAACTGCGCAATTTGCTGCCGCCGTTCGGGATCCAAAGTCAGAGAATAGACTGGAACCTGACCAACTATGCGCTTTTCCATAAACCCGCTCTCGACGAGCTCGTTCACTTCGGGTTCGATAGCGACAACGCCGCGTCCCAAATAGGTCGCAATATTTTCTATTGAGCCTGTTGTATTCGGATTTTCATGAAAAAATCGAACCAGATCCCACTTGATAAACGAATTGATCGCCGACTGGACCATTTCAAGCAGTTCTGGATCCATATCATCCATCAATTTGGTTGTAAAGTCATCACCAATTGCCACACCGACCCTCCCTCCCCAGTCTAGCTGGGTCCAAGATCGCCATTGCGAATAACCCGATCTTACCCGGCGACTGATTGCCTGTGGAGACGCCACGAGTCCACTTGAAGTCAAGGCACTTGCAACATCAAAAACATTGTACCATATCCCGTCGACAGGTGCAAGTGAAAGGCGGTATATAACATAACGATGCATCAATCAATCCGCAGCATTCCATTACTATTTTCGCCTCTTGCGCTGCTTGCGCTGCTTGCCGCCCTCGCGGCGCGATTGGGGTGCATCGCGCGGCGCTTGGAGGGCATCGCGGCGCTTGCGCTCGACACCGGCACCAACTTGAGACAGGTCGCGCGGGCGATAGACAAACATCGCCATGACCACTTCGGCGCGGATCGATTCGAGCAGTTCCTGAAACATTTGATAGGCACGCACCTTGTACTCAGCCAGCGGGTCCTTTTGGGCATAACTTTGCAGCCCGATGCCCTGGCGAAGCACCTCGATCTCGGTGAGGTATTCCACCCACAGGCGGCTGGTCGCACCCAGCATCGACTGGCGCTGCACGTTAAAAAGAACCTGCTCGCCCAGGTATGCGCGCACTGCGTCGGCATCTTGCGGCGACAGCGATGATACCTGAAGAGCGGACAGTTCATCAAATCTGGATTGCCCCAACACTTGGGCCAGACCGGTGCGCGTCTGTTCGTCCAACTCGGAGATCGAGCGTGCGCCGATGCGCTGAAATTCGAGACGGCCCCAGGCTTCAGCCCAGGCGTCGATGGCGTCGTTCAAGTGATCGAGCACAAGCTCGCGCAGCGGTTCGCGCCCCCATCCGACAAGCTGGTCGGCGGCCCAGGCAGTGTACGAAAAACGCTCCACCTGCTGGCTGACCCGGCGATGTTGCCGATCAAAGCCGGAAAGGACGCCAAAGCGCAGTTCTTCCAACGTGCGTAGCAGCGCTTCGAGGTGGCAGTCGGTCGGGTGGTTGATCCGCGTGTCGATATCGGCAGCCGCATCCTGTTTGATCTGCTCCATCCGTTCAGACAGGACGCGCTTGACCGTATCCAGCAAGACATTAGACAGCGTATCTTGGTCGGCCTCGGTAAGCAAGTCGCGGTCGATCTGCATAGAACCCAAACCGGCACGTTGCGCCACCTGCCCGATCAGACGCAGCCTGGCCTGCACCTGCGCCTGTTCATTGACCTGATCCATCAGAGCGCGTTCGAGTTGGCGATCCCGCAGGTCGCGGAAGGCCGCATGGTCAATCTGCAAGCCGGTCTGCCCGGCGACGGCTTCGACGGCAGTACGCGCATCCAGTTCGCGCCCGGCCTCTTGAACTTCCATTTCGATACCTTCATAGGCCGTGGACGCCGCATCGAGCAGCCGGCTCACGCTGGTCTCGACTTGCTCCAACCCACGGCGCACAGCCTGTTCGACCGACGCCTGGACATGGCGCGCCTGACTGTCGAATGCATCCCGTACCAACGAAAGCACACTTCCTCGAACCTGCCCGGGATCGGTCTCACCAGGCAGCGTCGAATGGGCATAGCCGAGCGAAAAGCAAGGAAAAAACCGCCCCTCCGAGAGCATCGCCGTCGGCTGGATGCGATCGAGGTAAGCAACCAGGCGAAACATATCCGGCTGGCCGTCCGCCCCCGGTTCGGCATAGACCTGATCCAGACGCTGATCGATCTCGCTCTCGACCATCGCCCACACGTCGTCGCGCAGGTCGCGCTTGGAGAGAATGCGCTTGCGCTGTTCATAGATGACCTCGCGTTGCGTGTTGAGCACGTCGTCATATTCAAGGAGATGTTTACGAATGTCAAAGTTATAGCCCTCAACCTGATGTTGGGCATTTTCAATTGCCTTGGACACCAGGCCAAGCGAAACCGGCATGTCATCTTCGGCACCCAGACGTTTGAGCAGATCTGCCGCCCGGCCCGCACCAAAGCGGCGCATCAGGTCGTCTTCCAGCGAGATGTAAAAGCGCGACGAACCCAAATCGCCCTGGCGGCCGGAGCGCCCGCGAAGCTGGTTGTCGATGCGGCGTGCCTCGTGTCGCTCGGTGCCTAGGACGTGCAATCCGCCCAACGCTTTGACCCGCGCCTCGTCCTCCACGTGGCGGAGAAAAGCTTCCACCGCCTCCTGGTAGAGATAGTACTGGCCCGGATCGATGCGTTTCAATTCTTCGGCCATTTGGGCAAAGGAGAGCCCAAAGGGTGACACACCATTCTGGCGCAGCACGCGGTTGACCTGGGCGACGACCGCTTCGTCGATCTCGCCGCCGAGTTTGATGTCGACGCCGCGCCCGGCCATATTAGTGGCAATCGTCACCCCTCCAACCTGCCCGGCGTGGGCGATGATCTTGGCCTCGTGCGTGTGCTGGCGCGCGTTGAGCACATTGTGCGGAATGCCCCGGTTGAGCACATTGTTGAGCGCCTTGAGATCGTCGGTACCCCACAGTTGGGCCAGTTTGGCGAGCACCGCATCTTCGCGCAAATTGACCGAAATGCCCAGGTCGGTGGACATTTTACGAAAATCAGAGGTAGACAGCGATTCCAGCGGCGCACTGAGCACCTGCATCCCCTGCCGCCAGGTGGCATTATCCACCTCGCGCGAAGCGAGATGATCGCGCAGCAGGGCGACGGTAGCCAGCTTGCGCATCGTCGGGCCGTCGAGGCGGGCACCGAGGTGCTCAGAGGCCTCGACCGAGGCCGTACCCACCAGCACCGGCCGGCCCAGGCAGTGCATCTGCGCAATCTCTTGAGCGATGGCCCGCAGTTTGCCTTCTTTGGAGCGAAAGATCGAGTCCTGGTGATCCGCGCGGACCACCGGGCGGTTGGTCGGCAGCACCAGCACGTCGAGTTCATAGATTTTGCCAAATTCCTCGGCTTCAGTCGCTGCCGTGCCGGTCATGCCGGACAGCTTTTCGTACATGCGGAAATAGTTTTGCAGGGTGATCGTGGCATAGGTGATATTTTCCTGGCGCACCTCAACGCCCTCTTTGGCCTCTACCGCCTGGTGTAGCCCGTCCGACCAGCGCCGGTCGGCCATTGTGCGCCCGGTAAACTCGTCGACGATGACCACGCGCCGGTTCTGGACGATGTAATCGTGGTCGCGCTGGAAAACATATTCGGCCTTGAGCGCCTGCTCCAGGTGATGGTTCAGTTTGGCCTGCTGCGGCGACATCTCTTCGGGATGATCGGGGTTGAAAATCTGCTGGCCCAGAATCTTTTCGGCGTGATCATAGCCCGCGTCGGTGAGGGTGATGCTGCGCGATTTGGCGTCGACCTCGTAATCATCCGGCGCAAGCTGCCGCACCACCTGGGCCAGGGTGTAATAGGCATCGGTCGGCTCGTTGGCCGGGCCGGAGATGATCAGCGGCGTGCGCGCCTCGTCGATCAGGATGCTGTCCACCTCGTCGACGATGGCATAATAAAAGGGCCGCTGCACCCGCGCGTCGAGCGAGTAGACCGAATTGTCGCGCAGATAATCGAACCCGAACTCGCTGTTCATGCCATAGGTGATGTCGGCCAGATAGGCCTCCTGGCGGCTCACCGGGCGAAACTGGTCGTAATCGTCGCCGGGGCGGTGGTGTTCGGGGTCATAGATGAACGCATTCTGCTCGTTGCCTTGCTGCAACAGTCCCACCGACTGGCCGAGCAGGTGATAGATTTCGCCCATCCAGCGCGCGTCGCGCCGGGCCAGGTAATCGTTGACCGTGACCAGGTGCGTCCCTTTGCCGGTGAGAGCGTTCAGGTACAGCGGCAGGGTGGCGACCAGCGTCTTGCCTTCGCCGGTCTTCATCTCGACCACCATGCCCCGGTGCAGGGCGACGCCGCCCAACAACTGGACGTCGAAATGGCGCATGCCGGTGGTGCGCTTGCTCGCCGCGCGCACGGCGGCAAACGCTTCGGGCAGCAGGTCGTCCAGCGACGTG
>JAFGEY010000146.1 GCA_016931365.1 Anaerolineae bacterium | reverse complement strand
CCGGTGCGGTTGGCGCCCAGCGTGCGCGCCAGTACGTACATAAACGCGCCAGCCAGCCAAAACTGAAGCACGGTGAACCAGCCATAGGCAGCGTGCAGAGGCAAAATGTAGAACAGCAGGCTGAACGGGTACAGCGCCGAATGCTGCCCGTCGGCCAGAAACGGCGCGCCGGCCCACAAGTGCGGCGTCCACAACGGCAGGCGATTGGTCAGCCCCTCGCCGGGCTGGTTGAGCGATTTGAGGATAAAGCGCTTCCAGGCATAGTTTTCCAACACCAGGTCGGAGAGCAGCTCGTTGTGTGGCACGTCAATGCCCATCTCGTCCTTGAACGACGCCCACGGCTCCCACTGATAGAGGTTATCCGCCGGGATCAACGTCTTGCCGCCCAGCGCCGTCTCCCAGAAAAGGGTCAGGGGAACCAGAAACAACACAACAAGGACGAGGATGTCCGGTCGATAGCGAACCCACAGCGTTTTCAATGGCTTTCTCCCTCCGAACAGGTGTGGAGCGATTATACACTGCCCGTCCAGACCGGTCAAACAGCTGTTATTGCGGGGTTGGCAGAAATGGCGTGATCCGTTATAATGTAGAAAAGGAGGAGCCTGAAACTGAGAAGGAAGGGTAGCGTGGTCAAAATTCTCTTGTATCAGTTCGAGGACTCCCAAGTCGAAGACCTGGCGCAACTCTTGACGGCGAACGATTACGAGGTGCTGGCCTGCCCGGCCGAACAAAACACCGCATCAACGCCGATCAAGGATGCCGATCTGATCCTGATCGATGCTTCTGGCGGTCTAGACGGCACAGGACAATGCCAGCGCAGCGTCGCCGCTTTTCCCGATACGCCGCTGGTGCTGCTGGCTTTTCGCGACTGCCCACCAGGCCCGCAATGCCGCCTGTTGACCTGCAACAATGTGCTTTTATTTCCCTTTTCAAACAAGGAACTGCTGGGCAGGCTCGACGCACTGCTGACCGGCGAGCAATGGGGCGTGCTCCGTGTCGGAGAACTTGCCCTCGACATCAAAACGCGCCGGGTGCAACGTCCGGGCAGCACCGCGCACCAACTGACGCCCAAACAGGCTCAACTGCTCCAGGTGTTTATGTGTTATCCTGAACGAACCCTATCACGCAAGTTCTTGATGGAAGCCATCTGGGAGACAGACTATATCGAGGATACGCGCACGCTCGACGTGCACGTACGGTGGATTCGCGAGTGCATCGAACAAGACCCGGGCAAGCCGCGATACTTGCGCACTGTGCGCGGGGTCGGGTATCGTTTTGGCGTTCCTCCCGAAGATATGACCAGTTGATTCGTTTAGAACAAAAGCGAACAGGCCGGCCCCTCGTCCTCTGAGAACGCACGTTCTCGCAGAAAACGAAGGGCCGGCCCGTTTTATCTCGCGCAAGTGCAGAAATTGCACTCAGGCTTGAGTTTTGGCCTGATTGTAGAGCTTCATCAAGCGTGACTTGCGTCGTGCGGCATTGTTCTTGTGCACAACACCACTTTGCGCCGCTTTGTCCAACGCACTGATTGCTTCCTGGATAGTAGCCTGGGCTTCATCAAGCTTTTTCTCGGCGATCAACTCGCGGGCCCTTTTAACAAAGGTCTTGGACCGAGAACGATGAAGCTGATTGTGCACTGCGCGGCGTCGCGAACTACGGATCCGCTTGATGGACGACTTTAGGTTAGCCAACACTTCCTCCTATGACACAACAAATAAATCTGCATCACTCTACCGGCTCCGACCCCGACAAAGTGATTGTATTTTAACCGGACGGCACGACATTATAGCAAATCAATGCCCAAAAGTCAAACGCAGTTGCCGGCAAAAAACTAATCCTTCTCCAGTCGTTGCCGCGCTCTGTCGCCTACCAGACCGATCCAATCCAGATCGAGTGCCTGCTGATAAAACTGCCGCGCGGATCGCACATCCCCCAGTGCCTCGTACACTTGGCCAAGGCGATATGCAATCCGCGCCTGCTGGGGACGCGATTGAGCCAGATCATACGCCCGCCCGAGCGAGACCAGCGCCGGGTCGAACCAATCGGACAAAAAATAGGCCCACCCCAACGTCTCCTGGGCTTCAGCACTGCCCGGAGCCAGTTCGACGACAACACGGGCCACGGTCACACCTCTTGGAAAAGGCTCGACGCCATAATCGACGTAAAAATGGGCCAACAGCAGGTGAAAAGATGCCTCTTCCGGCGCGTTGTCGACGGCAACGTGCAGCCACTGTCCGGCAGCAGCATAATCGGGTGGATCGGCATTCAGATAGGTTTCGGCAACGGCAGCGCAAATCGCCGCATTGGTAGGAGCCAGATCGTAGGCCTCGATCAACACGTCGCGAGCGCTGTGCCACCACCCCCGTCGGGCATAGTGCAGTCCCAGAAACAAACGGGGTAAAACGCTATCGGGCTGTAACTGCAATGCCTGCTCAAAATACTGCTCGGCGAGATCAATCTCGTCGAGCAAACTCGCCGCGTACCCAAGATAAGCATACCCTTCTGCATAGGCCGGATCCAGCTTGACCGCCCGTGCGAATTGCTGTCGGGCCAGCGACACCTCGCCAAGATCGAGCAAGGTTTGCCCCAATCGCGTGCGCACGGGCGCCGAATCCTGCCCGGTTTCGATACGCTCCAGCGCATCCAACATCGCTTCGGCAGCATCCAACCAGACTCTATCGGGACCGAGGCGAACCTGTGACAGATGCGCCAGTGCGCACGCGGCTTCGACCTCAATGCATAACAAGGCCACCCGGCTGTGTGCACGCTGCTGCTGTTCGTCCCCCAAATCTAGCTCCAACGCCGCCAGCCAGGCTTCGAGCTCCGCCGTACGAGTTCCCTGCAGACGATATGCCTCGGCCAGCGATAGCCACAGACCGGCGCGAGCCGGGCGTCGATCCAGCACGCGGCGTAGCGCAGCAGCCGCCAGATCGGGCACTCCTTGCGCCAGGTACAGACGGGCCAACCCTTCCTGCAACAGATCGCTGTCGCCGCCCAGCCGCACTGCCTCAAGATATGCCGTCCAGGCCTCGTTATAGCGCCCCTGCACAGTCAACACCTGTCCCCGGCGCATATGGGGCAGCGCACATCCCGGGCAAAGTGTGCTGGCATAGGCATAGGCGTCCAATGCCGCACTGTAATGGCGATCTCGGCCCCAAGCATTGCCTTGCACAACGGCGTCGATCAAGTCATGGCTTTCGGGGAAAAGCCCCAGCGCCAGACAAACCACGCAGAACAGCGCCAGCGGAAGCCATCGCCTCACGCCAAGAATGCGCTCACGCTGGTGCATTTCCCCATTCCTCGATCGAGTTGACGACTAGATTGAATTGGATACAATAAAACAGCTTTGTCACACGGCAAAGCCTTGCCGCGAGGTTTGCATCATAGGAGTCAAGATGATTTTTAAAATAGATTTGCACACACATACAAACCGCTACTCAACATGTTCCAAACTGTCACCACAAAGTCTGTGTGAGACGGCGATCCGGCGCGGTCTCGATGCTATCGTCATCACCGAACACAACGTGCAGTGGTCGCCCGACGAAATAGCGAATTTACAGGATCAATATCCAGCGCTCAAACTCTACGCCGGGGTCGAAATCAGTGTCGACGACGAACACCACTATGGCGTGATTGGCCTGCCAGCGGACAGATATGGACCTTCGCCCACTCCGTACGCGCAGTTCAAGACGCTGATGGAAGCCCATCCCAATGCTTTTGCTTTCCTGGCTCACTGCTTTCGCTATTCCGACAACGAAACGGGCCTGGCGGACAAACCGATTGAGGGATTCGAACTGGGTAACTGGAATATGCTCGTCCGCCCGCAGCCGCTCGGTGGGCCGATCCGATACAACCGCTTTGAATTGTACCTCAAGTGGCAGCGCCAAATGAGCTGGATCGCCCTGTACAACTCGGACAGTCATGCCGAACATGCGGTTGGCACATTTTACAACCAGATCGAAACCGACCCAATTCCCCCCGACGAGCAGTCGCTGATCCATCTGCTGCGCCGAGGAAATATCCGAGGCTGCCAGAATGACGACCTGATCCGCAAATCGATCAACAGCCTATGAAGCCTGGGCTTGTTGACGAGCTTGATTGTTGCGCATCCACACCCAGATCGGCGGGATAAAGGCAAGCAGACCGAGCAGCAGGCTAAGCAAAATGAGCAGGACGCCGACGCCGATCAGGGTCAGCACCACGCCAAGCAAAAAGCAAAGCACAGCCAGCACCCCGATCACCGCAGCGATGATCCACGCCTTGGTCATCGACATCAACTTGAGGCCATAGACATGACCGCTCTGCCCGTTAAGCCACACCGGGTAAGCTCGATCGCCCTCGCGGTACCAGGTCACATAGGCCGGCACCAACATCTGCGTCCAGTTAAGGTGAGAAAAGGTCGCGTTCATCCCCCAGTTGCGGATGTGATCGGCCTCGGCGGCTTGGAGACACTCGCGCGCCGCTGCATGATTGAGCGCTGTTTCGGCATCCATCCACGCCGCATCGGGCGCGTAATCGGGCGTGCGAACAACACTCCCGGCGATCATCTGTGCTGAATAGAGCTTGCGCGAGCGGAAATCATAGCCGCCCAGGCGCGACATCCACCGATCGTGTGCTTCCAATGCAGGCACGGCGACGTTATCATAATGCCGATTGAGCATACCGACACGCCCTTCCCAGCGCGCGCGCGTCTCTGTCACCTGCTGTGAAACCCACCCGCCACCCTGGTAATGCTCTCGGTACGACGCGGCCTGATAGTCATAGCCCATCTCGGCCTGCCACGTCGCCTCGATGTCAGTGTCGACCAACCAGAGCGGTAAAAAGTAGCGCCGCAGCCGCTCGCGCAGCAAATCAACCCTGAGTTCTGCCGGCTTGAGCCAGCTACCCTTCACCCACGCCTGGAGAGATTCTTCGGCTCGCCTGGCACCGATCTCAAAGGGCACGACCAATTCGGGCGGTTCTCGTCGCCCCTGTGCCGATGGTGCAGCCGCCGATGGATCGGCGCTCATCGACCCCAAAGATAGCGTCTCGTGCAGGCACGAGGGACAGGCCGCAAGCGCAACATCTTGCGGGGCGATGTGCGCGCTCTTACACTGCGCGCAGTAGAAAATATTGAGCGGCACTCCCCACGCTGAATCGATCGCTGGATCGTGCATCTGGCTTGACGTTGTCAGTTCGCCCATCGCTCACCTCAGATGTCGTCGGCCTGGCTGGCCTTGATAAAAATCATAACCGCAACCACCATCCCGATGATGAAAAAGACCAGCGCAAAGGGCAGCACAAAGACGCCTACGCCGACGACCAGCAGAACCAGCCCCAGCAAACCGAGCAGTATGCCGGGAGCCAGACACAGGCCAATCGCCAACCAGATGCGCAGCCAGGCGACCGGTTTTTGTCCGGCGACGGCGCCAGTCTGGCCATTGACCATCGCGTGGTAAACCTGGTTGTTGTAGGTATAGGTCGAGAGGTATACCGGCAGCAGCACGTAGCGCCAGCGCTCTTGGCCGAAATTGGCAGTCATGCTGAAATTGCGCACGTGCGACGAGGAAATATCGCCATAGCAGGCATCCTTGGCCTGATCGCGCATCTTTTGCTTGCCAATCTCCCAGCCCGGTTTGAGCTGGATGTCGTAGGCCTGTGCCTGCCAACCGGCGAGATAGGCCGGCTCATAGGCGACCAACCTGGTCAGATCGTATGGATACAGCCGTTCGAGCAGCACCGTGCTCACCCTGTCGGTGCCATAGACGAGCAGATTGTTGATCGGCAGATGAACGCGCCCGTTCTCCCATCGCCAATCGATGACTGTATCGGTCTCCCACTTGCCGTCATGATAGCGACGCCTTTGCCGCTCATGGCCCACCTCGGCCTTCCAATCAGTGGCGATCTGCGCGTCAAAGACCCAAAAAGGCAGATACAGGCCCGCAAAACGGCCCAATGCGTCGACGTTGCGCAGCTCCGGCGGGTGCATCCAGCCTTTGCCCAGCCACTCTTTGACCCTGGCTTGACAAGTCTTGTCGTCGACCGTAAAGGGGATCAGATAGCCGGGACGGATGAAATCGTGCAACGCGGCGTGACCCGTCACCCGATTCGAGCTGCAAAAGGGGCAGGTAGTGGCAAGATTCCCTTCCTCCGCATTGAACACGGCCTGGCACGATTCGCACTGGATCGATTTGCGCTCGACGCCCCAGCCCTTCTCTGAGCGATCGAGCGCCTCCAGAGTAAACTCGAACCGCTCCGCCGACAAACCAACGACTCGCGCGCCGACATTGTGCTTGTAGCCGCAGTACGGACAGACGAGCCGTTGGTCGCCCGCGCTGTAGGCGGTCAGGCCGTTACACTGCGGGCAGCGAAAGGTATGCGCCTCCGGTTTGACTTCTTCCGGTGGAACTGGCGCATAGATGGTGATGCCCGCCATCTTGGATGGCACTTGTACAAACCCCGGCGGCGGTGTCCAGTCTCGAAACGTTCTTTGCAGGGTCATAGATGCTCCTACTGGGCACTTGCTCGAAAGCATCCGCCGCTTCGAACTCTGAGTTCGCCGTGCTAGCATCAGTCTGAAACGGTCCTTTAAAAATGATATAACTGGAATCAAGGAGCCTGTGCCAGATAGAAACGCAACAGGCGACCAT
>JAFGEY010000145.1 GCA_016931365.1 Anaerolineae bacterium | reverse complement strand
GGGCTATGTGACCCTCGACGGCGAGCTGACCGACGTGGGCCGCTGGGCGTCGCAGCTCCGCGTCGACCAGCCGCTGCTGATCGCCGAGTGCCTGCGCCGCAGCCTGCTCCCCGCCGACGACCCGGCGCTGCTCGCCGCCGTCGTCGCCTCGTTTGTCAACGAGCGCGAGACCGACGAGGGCCTGAACGACCAGAAACTGCCCAAATCGCTGGTCGATCTGTTTGTACGCCTGCATCGCGAGCTGGGCGCGTTTGTGGCGCAAATGTCCGACTGGCGCTTTGACGTGCGCCCGCTCTACCTGCGCCCGGCGATCACCATGTACCTGTGGGCGTCGGAGCGCGGCTGGGCCTATGTGGTGGCCCGCTCCAAAATGGCCGAGGGCGATCTGGCCATGATGATTATGCGCACGGCAGACAACCTGCGCCATATCGCCAACCTGCGCGAGGTCTTTCCGCAGATCGCCGCTGCCGCCAGCCGGGCCGTCGATGCCATTTTGCGCGAGCCGGTGGTGATGGACGAAGAATTATAGCAAAAAGGGCTTGACAAAAAGCTCTTTTTTTGGTAAAATACTTTATAGTACAAAGTGCTTTACAAAAGGATTATCTATGAATTCATATGACGCGCTCGACGATTTGAAAGCCATTCGGGAGATTATGAACCGCACGCGCAGAACCGAATCTGGCGAAGGCGGATGGTTTATGATCCTTTGGGGCATTATATGGCTTCTTGGATTTTCAGCAAGTCAGTTCTTGCCTGAGACCATTTCTGGCTGGGGTTGGGTTGTGCTGAACACCACCGGCATCACGCTCACCATCTGGTTGGCGATACGTATGGGGCGAGGTAACGTCAAATCTCCTACGTGGCGTCCCATATTCTTTTGGTGGACAAGCCTGGCCCTTTTTGACGTGTTGCTGATTTGGCTGTTCGATTTGAGAGCCGGGCAAGACATCATCTTGCTGATGGTGTTGACGATTGCTTTGGGATATGTCCAGTTTGGCCTGTTTTCACACTGGATGATCAGCGTGATCGGGATATTGATCGCTGCATTGGCCGTAGGTGCGGCTCTGTTGATCCCAGATTACTTTTTTGTAGCGATGGGTTTGATCGGCGGCGGACTGTTGGCGGGAAGTGGGCTGTGGTTCGTCCGCCAGAGGAAATGAGCGATGAGCGAACTCAACGCCCTGATCCACCAACCCACCCGGCTGCGAATTATGGCCGCGTTGGTCAGCCTCGATCCGCTCGAAAAGGCCGATTTTGTCTTTCTGCGCGACCTGCTCGAACTGACCGACGGCAACCTGAGCGTGCACGTACAGAAACTTGAAGAGGCCGGATACGTAAAGG
Organism: Anaerolineae bacterium; assembly: GCA_016931365.1. The sequence goes on along the minus strand of JAFGEY010000145.1, from coordinate 5,911 downwards.
TAGATAAAGTGTTTGAGGATCGCCGCCCCAAGACGTGGATCCAGGCTACAACCGAAGGGTGCGACGCCTTTGCTGCACACATCGATGCACTGGAGGCAATTTTGCATCAATCTTGATGCATCGTATATTTGTTTTGAAGGAGTCCAATGAGCGACAAAGCAGTTCAAGTTCAAGACCTGCACAAAGATTATGGCGATGTCTATGCCGTGCAGGGTGTAAGTTTTGACATCGACAAGGGCGAGATTTTCAGCCTGATCGGGCCAAACGGCGCGGGCAAGACGACGACGATCTCGATGATCTCGTGCCTGCTCCAGCCGACCAGGGGCGATGTGCAGGTGATGGGCCACTCGATCCTCACCCAGCCGCTGGCAGTCAAAGAGGCCATTGGCGTGGTACCGCAAGAGATCGCGCTGTATGAAGACCTCTCGGCGCGCGAAAACCTGCTCTTTTGGGGCAAGCTGTACGGCCTGCGCGGCGCAGCACTGAAAACCCGCGTCGACGAGGTGCTCGATCTGATCGGCTTGGCCGACCGGCAAAAAGGGCCGGTAGCCAAATTTTCCGGCGGGATGAAACGACGGCTCAACATCGGCGTGGCGTTGCTGCACAAGCCGCGCCTGATCATCATGGACGAGCCGACGGTGGGCATCGACCCGCAAAGCCGCCGCAATATCCTCGATGGGGTCAAGGAACTCAACCGCCAGGGCGCGACCGTGCTCTATACCACCCACTATATGGAAGAGGCGCAAGAGCTGTCCGATCACATCGCGATCATGGATCACGGCATGATCATTGCCTGCGGCACGCACGAGGAACTGGTGCAGATCGTCGGCGGGCTGGACCGGATCACCCTGACCCTTAACACCGAGTCTGTGATGGTGCTGGCACAGTGGCAGCAAGTCGAAGGCGTGCAACAAGTCAGTGCGGACAATGGAACGATCGAGGTGTTGGTAAACGACAGCAACGTCACCCTTCCCCACCTGTTCGAGACGGCAACGTCGGCAGCGGTGCGGATCACCTCGGTGGACATCCAGGAGCCGAACCTGGAAGCAGTGTTCTTGCATCTCACCGGGCGGGCGTTGCGCGACTGAAAGGGATGCACAATGAAACTCTACGATATTATGCTTAAAGACCTGCTCCGCTCGTCGCGCAGCCTGTTTTTGCTCGTCTTTACCTTTGTGCTGCCGTTAGGCACGGTAGCGATCTTTGTCTTTGCTTTTGGCGGCACCGGCGGCGACGAGGGCAGCTTTCAAATGCCTGTGACCGAAGCGCTGGTCGTCAACCTCGACCAACCCCTGGCCGAATACGGCGGATTTGGGGCCGGCAAGATATTGGTCGAATTTTTGCAGGGCGAAGCGATGGCTGAATATTTAGCCGTCCGGACGGTAGATGATGCTGCATCGGCGCGCACGGCAGTAGACAATCAAGACGTCGGTGTGGCGATCCTGATCCCGGCCGAATTTACTGCCGCCATGTTCGATCCAAAAGGCCGCGCCGAGGTCGAGGTCTATCACGATCCGACCCTGACCCTGGGGCCGAGCATCGTCCAGGCCGTCGTCAGCCAGTTCATCGACAGCTTTGCCGGTTCCAAGATCGCGACCGGAGTTGCTGCCGAGCAGTTCGAGGCGCGCGGGATCGATCTCGACCCGCTGGTCGCGCAGCAGGTCGCCACTGACTATGCCGTGTGGGCCGCCGCGCAGGGCGAACGCTTTCAAAATGGCGAGGCTGCGCTGCTTGACGAACGCTCATTGGAAAAAGAAAAGGCCCAATCGTCCAGCCAAACCGCCCAGATCATGGGTCAGATTATGGCTGCGATGCTCGTCTTTTACTGTTTTTTCACCGGCTCATCGACCGCCCAAACGCTGATCAAAGAGGATGAAGAAGGCACCTTGCAACGCCAATTCACCACCCCCACCCTGCAGTCGACCATTTTGTGGGGCAAGTTTCTGGCCATTTTCGCGACTTTGATCGTGCAGGTGGTGGTGCTGATCCTGTTCTCGACCTTGATTTTCAAGCTCTACTGGGGCGAGTGGCTGCCTATGATTTTGGCCAGTGCCGGGCTGATCGTGCTGGCGGCGAGTTTTGGCATCTTTGTCACTTCACTGCTCAAAAACAGCCAACAGGCGGGCTTTGTTTATGGCGGGGTGATGAACATCCTCGGTTGGGTCGGGATCAGCCGCATGTTTGTGGTAACCGTGCCCGGCTCGTCCGGCCTCGTCGGCATCGCCAATGTGGCTTCACTGGTTTCGCCGCACGGCTGGGCCATGTGGGGCTGGCAGCAAGCGATGGGTGGCGGCACACCGGCCGAGATCGGCCTGGTTGTCGGCGTGATGATCGCCCTGAGCGCCCTGTTTATGGTCATCGGCGTATACAATTTCAAACGCCGGTTTGCATAGGAGCAGAACTATGAGATCAATCGATGTCACTTTGAAAGACTTGATGCAACTGGCGCGCAACAAAATGACGATCTTTTTCCTGGTCATCGTGCCGATCATCTTTACCCTGCTGCTGGGATTCATCTTTGGTGCGGGCGGCGACGGCGACACGCGCCTGCCGGTGGGCTGGATCGACCTCGACGGCAGCGTCGCCAGCGCACAACTGCGCGTCCTGCTTGATGGCTCGGCGGCGATCCGCGTGGTCGAGGTCAAGAACGAGGAAACAGCGCAAAAGCAGGTTCTCAAGGGCGATTTGGCCGTGACCGTGATCGTCCCCGCCGGATACGGCGACGCCATCTGGGATGGCGACCAGGCGCTTCGCCCCGCCCTGCTGATCGATGAGACGAACCTCAACGGGCACACTGCGCGCAACAGCGTGCAGACCGCCGTTGCCCGGCTGAACAGCGCTGTGCAGGCAGCACAGCTCAGCGCCGAAGCGTTCGCGGCGCAGTCTGCTTTTGCCGACGAAACTGCACGGCAGGTATTCCTATACAAAGGGATTGAACAGGCCGTCGCCGCGTGGGGTGATCCGGCCCTGACCGTCAAGATGGCACAGCCTCAACCACAAGATGATCCCAAACCACCCAGCCAAAGCGGCTTTGCCCACTCGTCGCCGGCCAACATGGTGCAGTTTTCGATGATGGGCGTGATCGGGATGGCCGAGATCGTCCTCCAGGAACGTAAATCGCGCACGCTGCAGCGTATGCTAACCACCGCCATGTCGCGCGCGCAGATCGCGCTCGGACATTTCATCGCCATTTTTGCGTTGAGTATGCTGCAACTGATCTTGATGATCGCCTTTGGCGCGCTGGCTTTGAACGTCAATTACCTCCATGCACCGCTGGCAACGCTGGTGGTAATGGTCGCGCAGGCGTTGTGGACCTCGGCGATCGGGCTGTTCATCGGCGTGATCTCGAAATCGGATGAGCAGGTGGCCATGTTCTCGATCATCCCCACCCTGGTGCTGGCCGGGATCGGCGGGGCGTGGATGCCGCTCGAATTCACCTCCAAGACTTTTCAGGCGATCGGGCACCTGTCGCCGGTGGCCTGGGCGATGGACGGCTTTGAGAACATTGTCATTCGCGGGTTGGGCATCGAGTCGGTGCTGCTGCCGGCAGGCGTTTTGCTCGCCTATGCGGTGGTGTTTCTGGCCCTGGCGGTGTGGCGATTCAGAGCAGAGTAAATTTCGCTCCCTGACATTTGACATCCTGGCCCTCTATCGGTAAACTGACCCGTATGGAGCACACACGCAACGTTTTTTGGCAAGACCTCGTTTCCGTTCTTGGCTGGACGCGCTCCAGCACGGCGTTGATCGGCGCTTTCCTGCTCACCCTGGCCTTGATCGTGATCGTCTGGTGGCCACTGGCTGAGCAGGAACTGGCGCTGATCGACTGGGAGCGACCGATCTGGGGTCAGCTGGACTGGCTGCTGCTGGGCGACTTTGCTGCGATGTCACTGCTCATCGTCGCTGGGGCCGACCTCAGAACCGATGTGTGGATCGCGCTGGTCGCCCTTTTTGGTGGCCTGGCTATCGAGACCTGGGGCACGCAGACCGGCCTGTGGACGTACTATACCCTGGAAGCGCCGCCATTGTGGATCATCCCTGCCTGGCCGATCGCCAACCTGGCGGTGAACCGGCTGGCGCGGCTGCTGAACCTGCTTGTGGATCACATCTTGCCCCCGCACAAGAAGGCACATTTTCGCTTCTTGTACTGGCTCATTTTCATCCCCTTTTTCGCTCTCTTGATCCGCTTTGCCTGGCCCACTCTGACCCGGCCGCTCACCCTGCTCGCCATCGTCGCATGCGCGCTAACCCTTTTGTCGATCAACAATCATCGTCAAGCCGTGTTGGTCTTTATCGCCGCCGCCGGGCTGGGCTATTTTCTCGAATTGTGGGGCACCACGCGCCTCTGCTGGACCTATTACACCGAATTCCAGCCGCCGATTTTTGCCGTCCTCTCACACGGTATGGCCGCCGTCGCCGTGTGGCGCACCGATCAACTGCGACAAGCGCTGCAACGACGCTGGCTGGATCACAGGCCGGCATAGAGTGTGGTATAATAAAGCAGAGGCAAAGCTGCCCCCAACTCAACCAAAGCAATGGAGGCATAGGCAATGCATTTTCAACTGATGCACCCGCGCGATCAGCTGGTGGGCGTCATGAACCGTATCTATCGCGGCGGGATGACCACCCTTTCCGGCGGCAATCTCTCCATCCTCGACGAAAATGGCGACATCTGGATCACGCCGTCGGGCGTCGACAAGGGCACACTGACGCCCAGGGACATCGTGTGCGTCCGCGCCAATGGGTCCGTCGACGGGCCGCACAAACCCTCGTCCGAGTACCCGTTCCATCGCGCCATCTATGCCCAGCGTCCGGATTTGCAAGCCATCGTCCACGCCCATCCGCCGGCGCTGGTTTCTTTCAGCATCATCCGCCAGATTCCCAACACGCGCATCATTCCACAGGCCAACCGGGTGTGTGGGCCGGTTGGTTATGCGCCCTATGCCCTGCCGGGCAGCGAACATCTGGGCGAGAACATTGCCGCTACTTTTGCCCAGGGCTACAACATCGTGATCCTGGAAAACCACGGCATGGCCGCCGGCGGATCGAGTCTGCTGGAAGCATTTCAACGCCTGGAAACGCTCGATTTTTGCGCCCGCACGCTCATTTGCGCGCACGGCCTGGGGGCAGTCGACTCGCTCTCTAACGCCGAGTTGAATTTCTTTGACCATCGCCGCAACCTGCTGGCCGAATTTGTCCCCGCCAGCCATTCCAGCCGGGAACGTGAGCTGCGTCAAGAGATGATCGAAATCATCCACCGCGCCGTCGAACGGTATCTGATGATCAGCACCGAGGGAGTGGTGTCCGCCCGGCTCGCCACAGACAGCTTTTTGATCTCGCCCACCGGCGCCGACCGGGGCAGCCTGACCGTTGAGGACATCGTGCTGATCCACAGAGGCGCGCGAGAGCAGGGCAAACTGCCAAGCCGATCCGTGCAGCTCCATCAAGCAATCTATGAGGCGCACCCCGACATCCACTGCGTGATGACCGCACAGTGTCCCAATATGACCGCCTATGCGATCACCTCGACGCCGTTTGATTCGCGCACCATTCCCGAAAGCTATATTCTCCTGCGCGAGGTGCCGATCATCCCCTTCAAAACGTTGTACACCGATCCTCGGCAGGCTGCCCGGCTGGTTTCGCTCAACAGTCCTGTGATCCTGGCCAAGAACGACTGCGTACTGGCTGTGGGGCACAGCATCCTGAACGCCTTTGATCGCCTCGAAGTCGCCGAATACAGCGCCAAGTCGCTCATCGATACGACTGTCATCGGCCATCTGACCCCCATCGGCGATGACGAGATACGCGATCTGCAAGTCGCGTTCTCGCTAGCATCAGTCTGAAACGGTCCTTTAAAAATGATATAACTGGAATCAAGGAGCCTGTGCCAGATAGAAACGCAACAGGCGACCAT
>JAFGEY010000144.1 GCA_016931365.1 Anaerolineae bacterium | reverse complement strand
GGTGATTGTAGACGTTCGTACTGCATTGTTGATTGGCGCAGTGATGGGCATTGTTGCCGGATTGATCAAGGCTCTTGTCGGGCGACGGCGCTAAAGTCGATTCAAACTGGATTGCGAGGGACGTGGTGATCGAATATCGGCCTTATGCGGTGTCCTGGCAGGTGACGTGCGATCGGTGCGGCAAGGTGGCCCATGTGGCGACGGCGAAAAAAGAGGCCCAGGCCAAGACCATCGCCCGCCGCTGGGGCTGGCAGATCGACACCCCGCAAGGTGACCTGTGCGACGACTGCGCCAAGGCCGTCGCTCGAAAGCAGGCTTCTGCGGCATCTGCCGCAGAGGCGCACCCGCTTCACGTGCCCGACAGCGATCTGTGGCGCAGGGTCATTCTCGACGACGAGCAAGAGTCGAGCGCCGGCAGGCCGAGGTGTGAGCGATGCGGTAAAGCCCTTTCATTGATCGCCGTGCCGCGCGGTACGGGACAATATCTGTGCGACGAGTGCGCGCAAAAATGACAAGAGGCAGATCGATGTTCAAACTTGTTGTTTTGGGTGCCGGCGACCACAGCCAGCACAATCATTTGCCGGCCTTGAAGCGATATGTCGCCGAACACCCCGGTGAGATTGAATTGGCCGCCTTGTGTGATTTGCGCCGCCATCACGCCGAAGCGGTGGCCGTTCAATATGGGTTTGCGCGCGTTTACACCGGGCCGGATGAGATGCTGCGCGCCGAGCAGCCCGACGGCTGTATCGCCATTACGCCGATCCCGGCGACCGCGCAGGTCGCGTCGACGATCATCCGTGCCGGCGTGCCGCTGTTGATGGAAAAGCCGCCCGGCGCGACGATAGAAGAAGCGCGGGCGTTGGTCGAACTGGTCGAAAAGACGGGCACACCAACGATGGTCAGCATGAACCGCCGCTTTGATCCCGCTCTGCGCGCCGGGCTGGATTGGAAAGGCGACCGTCCCATCACTTATTTGCGCGGCTCTATCGTCCGCCACAACCGGCGCGAGCCTGAATTCATCCTCGGTACGGCCATCCATTCTCTCGACGCGATGCGGGCTATGGCACACCATAGCTTGGCCGGCGACGTGCTCCGGTTTGAGGCTGAAAGTCACGTCGTCGACGGGACGCGCTGGTACGTGGTGCGCTTGTATTTCGCCGGCGGCGCGTTGGGCGTGCTGGAAGTGCTGCCTGCCGCCGGGTCAGTCGCCGAGTCGTATGAGGCGTTCGGCGCTCATTGGCGCATCGCGGTGCAGGTGGGCGAGCAGGACCGGGGACGCGCCCGCTGCTGGCAAGATGGACAGCTTGCCCTGTCCATCGACCCGGCGCAAGGGCAGCCGCCCTTTGTACGCAACGGCACTTATGCCGAAACGGCAGCGTTTGTCGAGGCGATCCGCGATGGCAAGCCGCCCCATCCCACCCCGGCGCAGACGCTCCAATCGGTCGAGTTGTGTCACCAAATTGCGGCCCAGTTTGCAGAGGAATAGCCCATGCAGCCCTGGAAAACGCTATCCAAGCGCACACTATTGGATCGAGGGCGGTTTCTGATCGTCGAAGAGCACACCGTCGGCCTGCCCGACGGCCGCCAGATCGAAGGCTGGCCGTGGGTCATTTCGCCCGATTACATCAATGTCGTGGCCGTCACCCCGCAAAACGAGCTTGTGTGCTTTCGCCAGACCAAGTACTCGGTCGAGGGCACGTCATTGTCGGTGGTGGGCGGCTATATCGACCCTGGCGAAGATCCCCTGGTCGCCGCGCGGCGCGAACTGCGCGAGGAAACCGGCTACCACGCCGACGAGTGGATTCCATTAGGCTGCTACCCGGTGGATGGCAACCGCGGCTGCGGCAAGGCGCACTTTTTCCTGGCCCGAGGCGCGCGGCCCGTAACCGAGATCGACGCCGACGACCTGGAAGAGCAGGAACTGCTGCTGCTGACCCGCGCCGAGGTCGAAGCGGCGTTGCTGGCCGGCGAGTTCAAGCTGCTGCCCTGGCTGGCGATTGTGTCGCTGGCCCTGCACCATTTGGAGCTGGATGCAGATGGATAATCCATTTCTGGTAGGGGAACGTGTGTATTTGCGCTCACCGGAGCGTGGTGATCTGGCATACATCCGTCGCTGGGCCAACGATCCCGAGATTCGCCGCGTGACCGGCGAGGTGCTGCCGATGACGTCCGTTGAGGCCGATGCGTTTTGGGAGCGCATTAACAGCGATCGGGATCGGGCGTGGTTTACCGTCGTGCTCAGGGAGAGTGATCGTATCATCGGCGAGGCGGGGTTGCTGCGCATGTTTCATCCCTGGCGGACGACTGATTTGAGCATCGTCCTGGGCGAAAAGGACACCTGGGGGCAGGGATATGGCACGGAAGCGATCGACTTGCTGCTTGATTATGCTTTTGGCTATCTTGGTTTCCATCGTGTGTCGATTGGTGTAGTAGGGTTCAACGAACGTGCGCTGCTCTTTTATGAAAAGGTCGGTTTTAGGCGGGAGGGCATCCAACGCGACGGCTATTTTTACGACCACGCTTTTCACGATTTTGTGATGATGAGCATCTTGGAGAACGAGTTTCGCGCTGAACGCTCAAGCTAATCGTGTGTGACAAATCGTCCCCTTTCTGCGTAATAGAGTTGGTGTTGTGAAAGCACCAACTCTATTTTGTTGATGCGGTTCGGACAAGGAGATCAAGATGGGATTATTGGCTTGGGTTGTCTTTGGCGCGTTGGCCGGTTGGGCCGCGAGTCTGCTGGTGGGACGTGGGCATCGAATGGGGTGTCTGGCCAATGTCATTGCCGGCGTGGCGGGAGCCGTCGTCGGTGGGCTGTTGATGAACCTGCTCGGTTCTTATGGCGTGACCGGTTTTAACTTGCGCAGTTTTGGCGTGGCCGTGCTTGGTGCGATGGTGTTTCTCGCGATCACCGGCTGGTGGTCGCAGCGCCATAGAAACTGACCGGCGCAACAGGATGCAACCGGTTCCCGCTCGAGCGAGTGGCCGGTTTTTTGTCTATGAAACATCCAACAGTCCGCGCCGGATAGCCAGGACGACGGCGTGCGTGCGATCGTTGGCCTGAAGTTTGCCCAGAATTTCGCTGACGTAATTCTTGACTGTCCCTTCGCTCAAGTGCAGCCGATCGGCAATGCCGGCGTTGGTCAACCCCTCGGTGAGCAGTTTAAGGATCGTCTCCTCGCGCGGAGTCAATTCTTCCACCAATGGCAGGTCCTCTGGTTGCGGCTGGTCTTGCAGCGGCGCAGTTTGATCGGGTGGCTGAATTCGCCGTTGAATGACGTCGGACATGCGCTGAAATTCGCTCAGCACCTGGGCGGCGACTGCCTTGTCGATCTGTACTTCGCCGCGTGTTGCGCCGCGTACCGCTTCTACTAACTGCGCGCGAGTGATATCTTTGAGCAGGTAGCCAGAAGCGCCCGCGCGAATGCCCTCGAAAACCAGCTCGTCGTCGCCATAGGTGGTGAGGATGATGATCGGCGTATGGGGCAGCAATGTCTTGATCTCGCGCGTGGCCTTGATCCCGTCGACGCGCGGCATTTTGATGTCCATCAGGATTACGTCGGGCCTGAGTTTTTGCGCGAGCGCAACAGCCTCGCGCCCGTCGACGGCCTGGCCGGCTACCGCAATGTCGGCCTGCGCGTCGAGGATGATCGCCAGTCCCTCACGGATCAAAGGCTGATCGTCGGCGAGAAGCACCTGGATTTTGGCAGTCATCGTTCCGGCTCCCAGGGTTTGGCGATCTGCACGACCAGTCTGGTGCCCTGTTGGGGGGCAGTCTCCAATCTGACCGTCGCGTCGATCAGTTCGGCGCGCTCGCAGATGCCGAGCAATCCGTAGCGGTCGTCGGGAATGGCATCGGGATCGAAGCCCTGTCCATCGTCCTGGACGGTCAGCGTGATGCCGGTGTCGTAGTCGAGGCTTATGGTCAAGGTGCCGGCCTCGGCGTGGCGCTCGACGTTGGTCAGCGCTTCCTCGGCGATGCGATACAGCGCATTGGACTGGACAGGCAGCAGTGGGAACGGCGCGCCTTGAACCTGGCAGGTAACGGGAACGCCGTTTTGTTGCTCGAACTGCCGCGCCAGTTGGCGTATCGCCTCGACCAGGCCCAGGTCCTCGACCGGTGCGGCGCGCAAGTCCTGGATCGCACGGCGGGCTTCGTCGAGGCCGAGGCGGGTCTGCGCTTTGATTTTTTCGATCTGCACCCGTGCGGCCTGCGGATCAGTTTCCTGCAAGGTGTCGACGGCCTCAAATTGCACCACCAACGAAGCCAACGTGTGGGCCAGCGTGTCGTGCATGGCTCGTGCCAGGCGCACCCGCTCGCGCGAGGTGGCCAGGTGCTCGACGGTGGTTGCATAGCCGCGCAGATGCCGGTTGGCCGCCCCAAGTGCTTCGTGCTCCTTGCGCCAAGTGTCGGACAGGTAGCCGGCAATCAACGGAAAGACGTATAACACGGCCACACGCAATGGCAGCAAGACCAAGAATCCGCGCGGCGACGTGCCCCACGTCCATACAGCAATGCCGGTGAGCAGGTGCAGCAGGGTGGCAAAATGGGCGGTTCTCAGCGCCCCGCGTGTGCCATAGGCCGCCCCGCCAAGCATACAAGGAAGCAGCAGCAGCAGGATCATCTCTGTCGGCGCCCAGGCGATGTTGAATTCGCGGCCCGACGACAGGGTAATGCGTACGGCGATACCGGGAAACAGGTACTCGACGCTCGACTCGACGGCAAAACCCAGAATGGTCAGTGCCAGGGCAATGGGCAGGTACCATTTCCCCAACTTTTTTTGCAGGCCGGGAAGCAGCACATAGACCATCGCCAGCAGGCTAGGCAGCATCGTCAGGCCCCACGTCGGGTGCATATCGGTCACCGGGGCCGGGCCGATGGTCGATAAGCGGATGGCGAGCATCATCCCGCCAAAGATGAGTGTAAACAGCCGAAAAAGAAACAACCCGCGCAGCACGCGGGTCGTGTTTCGAATGACATTGGTCACAGAGAGCCTGCCTCCAAAATATCGGTGCACAAACGCCGCAACTCGAGCGGGATCGCACCCTCTGATTTGACGCCATATAGCGGAATGTGCGACGTTTCCGGACGAGCGTGCATCGTCTCGATCAGCGTATCGGCAGCGTGCAGTTTCATATCAACGATCACCCGGTCAAAGCTATTGAACGTGGTTAGCTTAAAGCCATCAAGCACGTTGGTTGCGCGCAATGATTGCTGTCCATCGCCCGTTTGGGCCAATTGTTCGTACAGTTCGTCGTTGGCGGTGACAATTAGTTGTATCATAGCACAATTCCTCGAAAATTTCTACTCAAATAGCTCATCGGTTTTCAAGCCAGCGCTCGATGATATTCATCAGCAACCACAGTCCGGCGATGGCTGCCGCGCCGACCAACAAACAAGGCACGGCAGCCAGCAAAGCCTCCAGGCCGAAAAACAGGCCGATCAATGCCCCGCCGACCACAACAAGCACGAACAGGGTCAGTGCCAATAACCGGCGCTCATACTGTTTGCGCTGGTGGCGCAAATCGGTGGGCGGCTGGGTATACCTCATTATTCGTAGCGCAACGCTTCGATGGGACGCAGCCCGGCGGCGCGCCAGGCGGGATAGATGCCAAAGATCAGCCCCACGGCGGCGGCAAAGCTGAATGACATCAGCACGGTGCCGATGTTGACCATCGGGGTCAGGTCTTGGACAAAGACGCCAACCAGTGTCGAGCCAGTAAACCCGAGCGCGATGCCTAAAAAGCCGCCGATCAGACTCAGCAACATCGATTCGATCAAAAACTGCACCAAAATATCCCGTTTTTGTGCGCCTACCGCCTTGCGAATGCCAATCTCGCGCGTGCGCTCGGTGACACTGACCAGCATAATGTTCATGATCCCGATGCCGCCGACCAGCAGCGAAATGCCGGCAATCGCCCCCAGAAAAAGGTTCAAACTGGCCATAATCATCCCAAACGCATCGAGAATATCGGTTTGGCTGATGATGCTGAAATCGTCTTCGGCCTGGTAAGCAATGCCGTGCCGCTGGCGCAGGATGTCCTTGATTTCCTGGTTGGCTTGGCTGGTCAGGTCGCTACTGACCGCTTCGGCATAGATCACGTCGACTTTGCGCTCACCGCTGCGGGTGCGGCCGGAATACAATCGCACCTGGGCGGTGGTCAGCGGGACGTACACCTGATCGTCCTGGTTGGCCATACCCATGCCGCCTTTGCTGACCAGTACGCCGATCACTTGGTATTGAACACCGTGAATGCGGATCGACATATCGATAGGATATTCGCCGTCGGTGAACAGGTCTTCGACGACGCCAGAGCCAAGAACAGCAACCCGAACCTGGTTGTTGATGTCTTCTTCGGTGAACAAGTCTCCAAAGTCGATTTCCTGGTTGCGGGTGCTGAAATAGTTGGCTGTCACGCCGGAAACGGTAACCCGCGTTTCACGCCCGCCGTACAGCACCTGCTGCGTGCCCTGCACTTCGGCAGCCACGCGCCCTACCGATGGTGCGTACAACTGATCTTGGAGCGCTGCAACATCGCTCATACTCAGCGCTGGATAGCCGTCGCTGTTATCGCGGTCGGTCATCACTGCGATCAGATTGGAACCGATGCCCTCAATCTGACCTTCAATCGTCGCGCTGACCCCGTTGCCGATTGATAGCAGGGTGATCACGGCGGCCACACCGATGATGATGCCCAGTGTGGTCAGCACGGCGCGCATTTTGTTGGTCATCAGGCTGTCCAGTGCGGTCAAAAAGCTCTCTAAAAGATCCATGTTTCCTCGTGCGTTCTAATTTTGCCCTAGCATCAGTCTGAAACGGTCCTTTAAAAATGATATAACTGGAATCAAGGAGCCTGTGCCAGATAGAAACGCAACAGGCGACCAT
>JAFGEY010000143.1 GCA_016931365.1 Anaerolineae bacterium | reverse complement strand
GTGAACGCGCGCAAGTTGTTTGGATCGCGCAAGATGCCATTGTCACCGTATAGCAGCGGCAAACGCCCACGCTCATCTGGTCGAATTTCGCGCAGATCGTGCAGCTTGTTTTGTGTGGCGATGTGCTGCGTGGTCAGCGCGTCGCGCTGCCGGGCCAGCTTGCGCGTGTAGCCAAACCAGCGGCGCGCCGCCAGGTCGTCGAGCACCGCACAGCCCAGACCGTAGAACAGAGGCAGGCTTGCGCCAATCCCGGCCACCAGCGCGCCAGCGCCGGCGCTTCGACTGATGATGGCGGTCAACGCGCCGGCGGCCAGGCTGGCACCCCAGCCCCATCCCAAAACGCGCCGGATGGTGATCACGTGTTCGGGTTCTCGCTCCATATCGCTGTCGTCCCTTTCGGTCAATGGATGTCGTGAATCTGTTTGTCGATGTCTTTCGATCAAGCATGTCGCGATGTCGTGTCAGTTGTGCTTGCTCAACCGGTCGGCGATCAGAACAGATCGTCGAGCTTGCGTTCGAGTTCTGGATCGCCCTGACTTGGCAAGCGGCTCTCGGGCAGACCGCCGGCCAGGACGATACCGCTCAGTTTTTCGTCGAACACCGTCTCGATCACCATCCGTATCGCCACCAGGTCGATCGCTGCCGGCTGTGCGCCGTTGGAACCGGCGTTGATCACTGTCCGGATCAGGCCCTTGATAGCCGCAGTTTTGTCCGCCTGGGCGTTGAGCCAGGCGACCACATCGGCGTCGTATTCCTGGTGCAACCGCATTTGAAAACGCATCGCTGTACTCACCTTATCCTCACATCCTCACACCGTCATCACGCGCGGTGAAAAACTAGACGTGGGCCACTTTGCGCCGCGCGTACTTGAAAAAACCGCGCAGGTTGCCCAGGTGTGGCGCATTCAACACCTGCGCGTGCGGGTAGACCGCCTGCACCTGAGTCTTGACATATTCCGCCCCGCCACCGGTCAGCAGGATGCGCGCAAAGTCGCGCGCCGTGCCCCACCGTTCGCGCGCGCCGGCCAACACATGCCCGGCCAGGTTCTCGACGGCCGGCTCGATCAGCGCATCGACGCTGCGCGGCACGCCGTGAACCGTGACCGTGCGCCCGTTGCGCATCAGGTGATCGATCTGGTGCAGGTCATACTCGATGCCCCATTGCGCCTTGATGCCGTCTCGGACGGCGCGCCAGACTGTGCTCATCGCCACGGTCTTGCTTCCACTCGACTTGGCCACGTACTCCAACCCGTCGCTCAGCGCATAGTCGGTGGTATACGTGCCAACATCCAGCACACCTACCTTGCTCCGTGCAAACTCTGCATTGATCAACGCGCCTTCGGCGTCGAGCACCTGCTCGAAAAATGAGCCGAAGGGCTGCGGCACGACAAACACCCGGCACACATGCACACATTGTTGCCGCGCCGCCGCTCCGGCGCCGACCGTAAACACGTGCTCGCCCATCAGTAGGCGCTCAAGTTCCGGCTTGTCGTCATACCAGTCGACGGGCAAGCCGGTGCACAACGCAATGCGGTTCGAGTTCGGTGAACTCGCCGAGTTCGTCGAACCCGCCGAGTTTGTCAAACTCCTCGAGTTTGCAACTCCCAGTTCAGCCATCGCTGCACGAAACAGCACCAGCATCAAGTCGACCTGTTCGGTGCGCTCGCGGGCAAAGAGGGCCAACGGGTTGCGGCTGTGCTTTTGCGCGTGCCAGCCGTAGAACCAGCGCGTCTGGTCAACGGTCAGCACTTGACCTCGCCCGGCCTTGATCAACTCGTTGTCAAAGTCAGCCTGCACCACATCGCCGCCGACGGACGGAAAAATGACGGTTTTTTTGCCATCAGTTGCCTTGGTAAATCCGTAGCCGATGTCGACGCCCACGATAACAAGATCAGAAACTCGTCTTTCGTTCATTACATATTCTCCTTTTGATATGATTGATGATAATATTGCCCGTCCCGTGAAATTCTTGCTTTCTGGGCAATGATTTTCGGGGTGGCAAGTCTCTGTTCTGATTGATTCAGGTTAGGAATACCGATTACGAACGTTCAGGTTGGTCGACAAATTCGACACGCCCAAGTCTGTAGGCCGTTGTTTCGATGCACGATTGATCGATGTCGATACCTGCAAAACGGCGGTTCAGAGCCAACGCCACAGCGCCGGTGGTGCCGCCGCCGCAAAACGGATCGAGCACCAGGTCGCCGGGCTTGGTAAATCGCTCCACCAGGGCAGCCATCCCGCTTTCCGACTGGCCCCAGTGATGAAAACGTTTGTCGTTGCCATTGACATCGCTCTTGACTACGTCGCCCAGCCAGGGGCCGTTATACTGGCCTTTGACGAACCAAAATACCGGTTTCCAGAACGTATTGACCCGACTCGGCCAAATTTGCGGCGATTGGCCACCCGGCGTCTGGTAAGACAGCGTCCACTGGTAATCGAGATGCGGCATCATCAATGGCCCGATCTCGAACAGATAAGATTGGCCGCCCATTGCGACCAGTGATCCACCCGGTTTGAGCCAGACGGCCGCCCGTTGAGCTAAAACAGAATATAATAGCAGATATTTGCGTTCATAAGGAGGGTCAGTAATGACCGCGTCGACGCTGTCTGGCGCAATGTCCCAGGTCGCCCAATCAGGCGACCTCAAGTCGGCGCAGGTCAAGCGGTACCTGTCGGACACGTCGGGCATCGTCTCCGCCAACTGCGTGATGACCTGGCGCTGCCGGGCTTGCTCGATCAGGTTCAAGGCGTCCTGAACATGTTCGGCCTCTTGGGCCTTGATCTTGGCGGCGACAGCCCGGGCCCGGTCAGGGTCGCTTTGAGCCACCTGCACCAGTTTGAGCAGTTCCGTCTGATTGTCTTCGATGGAGGCGCCAATCAATTGATCGGCCATGTCGAGCAATTGCTCGCCGATCTGTATGCGACGCTCGATGCTGCGGCGTTTTACGCCTGTTTGGTTGGCTGTGTCAACTGAAAACGTCAGGATGTCGTTTTCAGTTCTTTGTCGCACGCCATTTCCGCCGCGCCCACCACCCTGCGCGCCCTGTCTGGTTTCGGGATACAGCGCTTCGTATATCGTTTTGCGTTCAACCAGCCACAGACTCTCCTGCAAGATAGTCAGGTTGCTGCGAACGAGATTTTCATCGATTTCGGCCAGCTGCGCTTGCAGATCATCCAGAGTAAGGACCGTGGCCGGGATTTCGGTGCGGCCCAAGAGCGTGAACGCTTCCAGGCGGTGCAGGCCAGCGATAAGCGAAAAAAGATACGCAGATTGATCGTCACCTGGCTTCAAACGAACCGTGATCGGGTTGAGCAGACCGACTCGCTGAATACTGTCGGCCAGGGCAGAGACCTTATTTCGATCGGCCAGACGTTTGCGTTGGCCGATGTCGATGTTGGCAATAGCGATTTGAACAACTGACATAAATCATTAACCTCCGATTAAAATAGTTATCCAAGTTACCCCAGTTACCGAGTTTTTCGGATGAAAAAAAGGTATCTTCTCAAAATCTTGGGGAGAACCAGCTTCCCAAGCGCATTGTTTCCCAAAGCGGCCCAAGTCGCATACAAGACATCGACTTT
>JAFGEY010000142.1 GCA_016931365.1 Anaerolineae bacterium | reverse complement strand
GTTGACCAGGACGCTCGGACAGCAGAGCCAGGTTCAACCAGCAGGTTCCGTCTGGGGATGCTTCGCCCTTACAGTGGCCGGCGCCCGCCTCAACCCCTTCCCCACACCCTCACCCCCAGAGTCCCAGAGTCCCAGAGGCCAGAGAAATCAGAGGCCAGAGCGCAAGCTGGGAGAAACCATCACAATCCGAAACCCGACGACGTCGTACCTGTAGTAGGGATTGTACCCGAAGCGCAGCGAGCACCGCACGCTATCGAAGCTATTGCCGAACGCCCCACCACGCAACACGCGGACTCCGGCGTCGGAACTTGCCGCCTCGTTCAGGTCTTCGCGCCTGTCCGGGCGATAAGGATAGTCTTGATACAGCGAACTGCACCACTCCCACACGTTACCGCTCAGATCGAGCACGTCGTAAGGGCTGGCCCCGCCGGGGAAACAGCCCACCGCGCTGGTGTCGCCGATGCCGGTATCATCATAGTTGGCACGGTTCGGGTCGGCGTTTGGTCCCCAGGGGTAGATGCGCCCCCTCCCTTCGCCCTCCCCCCCTTTCATCCCCCCCGCATGCGGGGGGGAAAGAGGGGGGGCTCCTCTCGCCGCCTTTTCCCACTCTGCTTCACTGGGCAATCGCACCTGCCAGCCCTGGCGCAGCAGAACGGTCAGCGCGGGCGGCGTTGCCGGACCTTCCCTCAACTGCCCGGTCAGCCAGCGGCAGTAGGCCAGGGCGTCGTGCCAGGTTACATAAACCACCGGATGGTTGTCGATCCCGCGCAAGCAGTCGGGATCGAGCGGCTGGTGACCGCTCTGCTCCACAAAAGCGCGAAACTGAGACACCGTGGTCGGATAGCGGGCAATATAGTAGGTAGACAAAGAGACGGTGTGCTGAGGTTTTTCGTCGCTGTATCCGTCATCGCTGCCCATCAGGAATGGGCCGGCCGGAATCTCGACAAAGCCCAGCAGTGGCTCGTCGGGCAAAAACCAGGCATCGGCACGGAAGCGAGGGTCGCCCAACCGGGCCAGGGCATTGCCGGCCCCGGCGCGAACCACTGCCCGCGCAGTCGAGAAATCAGGCGCGCGCCACAAATCGGCCAGCCGCGCCCGCGCCAACGCCAGCAGCGCCGGCTCTGGGTCGGTCAGGTCGCCCAGCCCTGTGGCTGCAAGCTCTGCCCCGGCCAGCCGCGCCGCCATCGGCCCTTCCACGGCGCATAGCGCCTTGATGAATTCCTCGCGCTGCTCATAAGGGAGCGGTGCATCCAGGCTGCCCACCGTCAATAACAGCGCCTCGCGCCACCACTCGTCGGCGACAAGCTGCGCCAACAAGCCCTCCGGCTGCTTTTGCCAGCGCCGCGCCAGGAACTGGGCCGTCAGGTATTCCTGAAACGTCAAGTGCGTGAACTGGTAGCGCCCTCCCCGCTCCTCAAACAGCCCGCCGCGATGCCCCACCGCCGCCAGGAACGGCTCCAACAGCGGCAGCTCGCCCCGCTGCGCGAAAACCGGATTCAATATGGCTTGCAGCCGTCCTTCATCCAGGCTGGCCCCGGCCTGCCCGCCCTGGTGCATCTGGAACGCCAGGTACGAGAGCCACTCGCGCTGCTTGTCGGGCGGCCCGCCGGCGTTGACCACGCCCCGGCGCGCGCCGGCGTCATCTTCGCGGCCGGTGTACTCGCTGTTCAGGATCACGTCCACGCAGGCGTCGTACAGCTTGGCCCGCTCGCGCGGCAGCTCTCGACGGCTGTACTTGACGCTGACCACCATCGTCACCAACAGCGGCGTATCGATCCAGGCCGGCTGGCCGCGCCGCTGGCGCTCTGCGTTGAGCCGGTTGATCACGGCGGTCAAATCCTCGCAAGCGACCTCGCCATCGTGCGGTTGGGTGTAAATCTGGCTGCACCAGGCTTGCACCAACGCCGCAACCTGCGCCTCGGCCAACGGCTGCACGTCGCAGCGCACAAAATCGCCGCCAAACGGCGCATCGCGGTAGCCGGCCTCGCGCGCCGTCACCAGACAGCGATTGCCCGGATACTGGCTGGTCAGCAGACGTTCCACTTCATCGCGCACCACCCGCCGCTCGGCCACCTGCACCACTTCATCCAGCCCGTCCAGCAGGATCAAACACCCGTTTCCGCCGCGCAGCAGCCGCTCGAAAAAGTCCTCCGCTGCATCGAAATTCTTGTAGCGCGCCCGCAGAAACCACAGCAAGAACGCTCCCAACGTCCCGGCCTCCGGGCGATCGTAGCGGTTCACAGCGGCGCACTGCTCGCGGTAGACCTGCCAAAAGCGCAGCGGCGCCAGCAGCGGCGCCGGCAGCGGCGCGTCTGCCTGGGGGGGCTTGAGGCGCACATCCAACGGATGTCCCAGCAGCGCCGAGGCCAGCGTAGAGGCGACAAAAGCCAGGTAGGTGGTCTTGCCCGACCCGGCCCGCCCAATGATAGCCACCCGCTCGCCCAAAGTGAGCAGATCGGCCATATCCAGGGGCCGCGATTCGGCAGTCTCAAACTCGACATCGGCGAGCTGTTCACGCCGCCCGTGGCGCGTGCGCGCGGCCTCACCGCCAGACTCTACGGCCGGGCGGTGCTGCACCCGCAGCGAAGTATAGAT
Organism: Anaerolineae bacterium; assembly: GCA_016931365.1. Next base: position 1,075 of record JAFGEY010000142.1, on the reverse strand, counting down.
ACGCGAAAGCGGCTTGTCGAGCGCGCCGGTCTGCTGGAGATTCTGCAGGCCGTGCAGCCGCACCGATCCATACTCGCGGCGCACCCAGCCCAAATAATCCAGCAGCACCTTGCGGAACTCGGCCTCATCAAGGCGGGCGCGTCCCGGCGCAGCCTGATAAACCTTGTAAAGCTGCACCACATTATGATCGCCAACGACATTGCCATCGCCGGCGATCTCGGTTGTATGGTTTCCGATCACAACATCGCCCCGCACGCCGCCGGCCACGGCGATGCCGGAACCGGTGTTGACCGCGCTACCGCCCTGGGCGATGATGCCGCCGTCGCCCCACAGTTGGGCGTGCAGCGATTGGCGTTTGTCTCGCAAAGTAGTCAATGCGGCCTCGATCTGATCGTCAGGCAGAACGCCACGAAACTGCTCTTGAGCCTGCATAACCTGCTCGACCTTGCCCAATTCCTCCAGCGCGGCAAAGCGAGCCGAGAGCTGGGCGATCTCGTCCGGCAGGCGATCCTGCACCAGTGGGCGGTACTCGGCCAGGTAGCCCTGTACCAGCGCCCACTGCTCGCCAACGATCCGTCGGGCGCGCCCTTTTTCCTCCGGACGGTCGGAGGTGCGGATGATCGCTTCATAGTCGCGGAGGATGGCGTAGGATTCGCGGATGCTCTGTTCCAGGTCGGTTTTGCGGGTCATCGTTCGCTCCAATGCGTATCATGGGTAGGGGCGAAGCATCCCCTGTACATGGTTCGTTGACCAGGACGCTCGGACAGCAGAGCCAGGTTCAACCAGCAGGTTCCGTCTGGGGATGCTTCGCCCTTACAGTGGCCAGCGCCCGCCTCAGTCTGAATGCCGATCACCAAAGAGTTGGGTTTCGCTGCGCTCAACCCAACCTACAAACTGGCCCGCCAGCCGGTAGCGGTGTCGCCCTGGTAAGGGCCAGGCACCCCCAGGGTTGTTCAGTTCTCCATTCCAGACAGGATTTACAGGATTCACAGGATGAGCCAGCCCATGCCAGCGGACAAAAATCCTGTCCATCTTGATCATCCTGTCCAAAAATCGGCTGACAAGCCCACACGCT
>JAFGEY010000141.1 GCA_016931365.1 Anaerolineae bacterium | reverse complement strand
GCCCTGTCCCCCCGCGATGGTGGTATAGGTGTAAACGGCAACGTTGTGGCTGCCTCCGCCGACAAAGGCATAGTCACCGCCGGCGGTGTTGCCCGAACCGGCAAGGTCGTACCCGCCGCCGCTGACGGTAGCGTACTCGCCGCTGGCCGTGTTGTTGCCGCCGCCGCCGACGACGGCGCCCGCGCCGCTGGCGGTGTTCACCTGGCCCCCGCCGACGGTGGCGTTAACGGCGCTGGCCGTGTTCGTCCAGCCGCCGGCGATGGTGGTGCTCGAGTCGCCGGTGACATTGTTGGCGCCCCCGCCGATGGTGGAGAGGTAGCCGTCGATGGTGTTATTGGCGCCGCCGCTGATGGTGGCAAAGCTGCTTGTGTCGGTACTGAGGATGCGATTCGGCAGGCCGTTCGCACCGCCGCCCCCGATGACAGCGCCTTCCACGTTGGCAGCCGCCACCGTGTTGCCTGTGTATCCCCCGATGAGGTTGGGTACGCCGGGGCTTGACTGCAGGCGCAGGGCCACGGTGTCACTCACCACCAACTGGGCGGCGTTCCCGGCGGCAGGCGCATACAGAGCGTAAGGTGCAGGGGTGAGGGCCTGGCGTTGGGAAAAGTTCGTATAGGCGGCGTCGCCGGGACACTGGACGGCGATCCCCAGCCAGCGCGCCTCGCCGGCAAAAAGGCTGCTGCCAAAATCCAGACTTGCCGTAAAGCGGCCGGCGGTAACGGGGACGGTCGTGGTGATCGCATCGCCCACCTGGTTGCCGCCGCTGACCGCGTCGTAAAGCCGGAAAACCATATTGCAGGTTGCCGTGACGGGATCCCCGCTTCTCAGGAGTTGGCCCTGGTAGGTAAACGCCGTGCCCACCTGGGCCTGCGGTAAGAGCGCGGCCTTGGCCTGTTTGGATGCCATTCCCTGGGCGCTGCTCAATCCCACGCTCAACGCCAACAGAAAAACTACAACCGCACCTACACTGAAGACTGCCACTTGCTTTTTCATGTTATCCTCCATATTCTCACTGGTTGTTCAATACAATCGGTAGAAAGACCCTGTACTTCGTTACGCTCAGGACGATGGCCTTATCAGTATAGAAGACTCTCCAAAAGAGGTCAATGGGGAGCGCGGGCAAATGCAGCGTCTGGAAAGCGCCGGTGTGCGTATCGCACGTTACGATCTGGAAGGCGTCGCCATCAGCGGGCGTAAAGCTGTCCAGGGTAACGTTGAGCGTTCCGGCTAATGTCACGTCGCCGCTGACGATGAGCCGGCTAAAGTCCACGCTGGCAGTCGCTCCACTGATCTCGACGACGAGCGTGCCGGCGGATGCCTGTGTGTAATCTCCATCTACCGTAATGCCGCCGGGGCCGCGGTCCGGGATTACCATGCCGTTGTTGAGCATGTCGCCGGTCACAATACCTTCGCCTGTCAGGGTTCCTCCCTGGATGTCCATTTTGTGGTATAAGACGTTGATATCCCCACCGTTCAGGCGCGTAACACCGTCTTGTTGGATGTAATCCGCGCTGAAGAAGGTTAGCACACCCAATTGCACATCCAACACACCGTTGTTGTTGAACACGGCAGCCATTTCGGTCGTGCCGCTGCTGAGGGTCTTGGTGAAGACGCCGTTGTTGTTAAAGGTCATTTCGCTGCCGCCAAAGCGCTGGCTGTTGCGCGCCTCGAAAGTACCGTCGTTGTCGAACACCGCCCCGCCTGAGCCGTAAACGTCGGACGAACCGCTCCAGGTGGCCACACCCTGGTTCTGGATGGTGCGCCCGGAGAGGCTTTTGTAGCTTGATCCGTCGATAGTCAGCGTCGCGCCGGGGACGATGATCGTCTTGCCCGATCCACTCAACGTGCCACCGGTCCAGTTGTAGGTGGAAGTGACGACCAGATCGCCCGATCCGCCCAGCGTACCGCCGCTCTGCGTGAAGGCCGTGCTGGTGACGGGCGCGCTCGAATTAAGGTTGACCGTGGCGCTGCTCTTGAGCGTGGTGTGACCGGCGTCGTAAGCGCCGTTGAGATTGACCGTGCCCCACTCGAACAGCACGTTGGGGTGGGTTATGCTGGAGCCGGCGTCCAGGTCGTGGGTAGCGCCGTTGAATCTGAGGGTGGACCCGGCAGTGCCCTGGAAGCGACCGCCGGTGCTCACGCCGCCCGCGTCGAGACTGAGTATCCCTATCTGCACGTTCACCATACCGTTGTTGTTGAACACGGCGTCCATTTCGGTCGTGCCGCTGCTGAGGGTCTTGGTAAAGACGCCGTCGTTGTTGAAGGTCATTTCGCTGCCGCCAAAGCGCTGGCTGTTTCGCACCTCGAAGGTACCGTCGTTGTCGAACACCGCCCCGCCCGAGCCGTAGACGTCGGATGAGCCGCTCCAGGTGGCGGTGCCCTGGTTCTGGATGGTGCGCCCGGAGAGGCTTTTGTAGCCCGAGCCGTCGATGGTCAGCGTCGCGCCGGGGACGATGATCGTCTTGCCCGATCCGCTCAACGTGCCGCCGGTCCAGTTGTAGGCGCTGGTGACGACCAGGTCGGCCGATCCGCCCAGCGTACCGCCGCTCTGCGTGAAGGCCGTGCTGGTGACGGACGCGCTCGAGTTGAGGTTGACCGTGGCGCTGCTCTTGAGCGTGGTGTGGCCGACGTCGTAGTCGCCGTTGAGGTTAACCGTACCCCATTCGAACAGCACGTTGGGGTGGACGATGCTGGAGCCGGTGTCCAGATCGTGGGTAGCGCCGTTGAATCTGAGGGTGGACCCGGCAGCGCCGCGAAAGTGACCGCCAGTGCTGACCCCGCCCGCGTCGAGACTGAGCAGCCCTATCTGCACGTTCACCACGCCGTTGTTGTTGAACACGGCAGCCATTTCGGTTGTGCCGCTGCTGAGGGTCTTGGTAAAGACGCCGTTGTTGTTGAAGGTCATCTCGCTGCCGCCAAAGCTCTCGCTGTTCCGCACCTCGAAGGCGCCGTCGTTGTCGAACACCGCCCCGCCCGAGCCGTAGATGTCGGCTGTGCCGCTCCAGGTGGCCACACCCTGGTTCTGGATGGTGCGCCCGGAGAGGCTCTTGTAGCTTGAGCCGTCGATGGTCAGCGTCGCGCCGGGGGCGATGATCGTCTTGCCCGATCCGCTCAACGTGCCGCCGGTCCAATCCATGCCCCCGTTGACGGTCACGTCGCCATCGCCGGTTAGTGTGCCTGCCAGCGTGAACGCGCCGTTGATGGTGAGCGCGCCGCCGCTGGCGATGGTCAATTCCCCACTGGACTGCACCGTAAGGCTGCCAACGGTGGTGTTTGTGGAGAGAATGGGGTCGTTGCTCATCACCCATGGAACGATGGCCGTATCTGTCCCGCCGGGCACGTTGCCGGAGCAGCCCGACCAGTTGGCCGCCCTGGCCCAGTCTGTATCCACCGCGCCCGTCCAGGTGCACGTGGCGGCCAGCGCCGGCGATGGGAACGCCGAAGCGATCAGCACAGTTAACATCACCACCAGTGTCACTCTTTGAAATAGTTTAGGCTCTTGCATAGCACTTCCCTCCTGAAATTATATTGGCAATTCTCATCCCACATCGGCGCGCACACACTTCCCTGATGGACTATGGCCCTTACTGCGCTTTGTAGATCAACGGGTATACAATCACCCAAAATGCCATCATGGCCAAGGCTACAGGAGCGCACAGCGAAGAGGCGCCTCCCGAAGCATCATTCCCGGCAGCTATAGACGACATTAGAATGCAGCCAAAGAGCAAAGGTACCAATAACAAAATGTAGGTCGTCACAACCAGCTTCTTGTCCAGGGGAACGTCGGCGACAATGTTATATAGCTTAGTCGAGTTCCTGCCCTCACGCGATTCGCCGAGGTAGGTGACCCGTTGAGAGCGCAATGGGATCAGCGGGACATTAACCAAAATGACCCATTCTGTCGTCACGAACGAGCCATCCGGCTGTCGATCCGATGCTCCGTAATACTTGGTCCCAATTCCGTTGTATGAGCTTGGCATATCGTTTCCTCCTGAGCTGATTTTTGACTCTTGTCTTATTCTAGCATCAGAACGGGGGGGCGCGTCTCAAAAAACCGTCATTTTGTCTCAAGTTGTAGCCACGTCGAACCGTTGTCATACAGGCTAAACGATGGTATGATTGCACAAAAGCGCCGGGAAGTTTACCCGTGCCGCTTTGCGCCTTTCGCACCGGAGGCCACATGATGGAAGCGACTACGACTGACGAAGTCCTGCTCTCTCAGGGAAAAATTGAATCGGTCGCCAATGCATTCAACGAGCAACTGGCCCAGGCCTTGAGCCGTTTTGGTGATCCGGTCTGGCTGGGCGAGTGTTCCCCGCTGGCAGCGCCCTACTTTCTCGGCCAGTACTTGCTGGATCGAGCGGAGTCCGGCGCGGGCGCGGTCGTTGCCCGGGGACAGGCTTTGCAAAAACTGCTTCGAGATACGGCCGCCGAATTGGAGGAGCAGGATAGGCAGGTGCTCGACCTGAGTTTTTTCCAACACCGGCGCAAGTCCTCGCTCGCCATCGAGGACGAGTTGCATATTTCCCGGGCCACTTATTACCGTTACCGCAAACAGGCCGTCCAGCACTTGGAAGAAACGCTGGTCCGCCGCCTGAATCCGGCCCTGCGTCTGGAAATACCCCCTGCTTGCTCACAACTGATCGGGCGTGATGACGTGGTGAAGGCTTGTCTGGAAGCGCTGCGCGCCGGACAGACGGTCGCCCTGACCGGGCCGAGCGGGGTCGGCAAAACGACGTTGGGCGCTTATCTGAGCCGTTGCCTGGCGCCCCGCCCTGTCTTTTGGTTCACCCTGCGCCCCGGCCTGAACGACCGGTTGAGCAGCCTGCTGTTTGCGCTAGGCTACGCGCTGCACCGCCAAGGGGCGTCGGGAGCGTGGCTCCAACTGGTTGCCGACGAGGGCCAAGTTAACCCGGAGGTCACGCTGGGGCTGATCCGTCACGATCTGCAGGGGCTGAATGGCTCATCGCCACTGCTATGCTTCGACGAGATCGATTTGCTCCATCCGGCTGAGGTAGAGGCCCACGCCCAGATTCTAGCTTTTTTGCGCGGCATGCAGGGCCTGGCGCCGATGCTTTTCATCGGCCAGGAACTGCCCATCGAGGCTCAGCATTACTACAGCCTGGAAGGGTTGGCGGCGCCGGCGGTCCGGCAGATGTTGGCGGAAGCGAGCATCCACCTTGCCATCCAGGATGTGGAGCGGGTGCAGATGTACACACAGGGCACCCCGCGCTTGTTGGAGATGTTCATCACCCTGCATCGCTCCGGCGAACCGTTGGCCGAGGCTCTGGAGCGCCTCTCCGGCAGCCCATCCGTTGAGTCGTTGTTGAGCCGCGTCTGGCGGCGACTGAGCGCGGGCGAGCAAGGATTGCTGATGGCGCTGGCTGTCTTTCGCCGCCCTGCCCCAGGCGATGCCTGGCCCACTTCCCTAGAACAAAGCACGCTAAACAGGCTGGTAGAGCGGCGGTTGGTGCAATGGGACGGTCATGGCGGCGTTATGCTGTTGCCGGCCTTCAGGAAGGTCATCTACGCCCGGCTTCCGGCGGAGGACAAAGAGGCGCTGCACCTGGAGGCGGCCACGATACGCGCAGAGCGCGGTGAATACACGGCTGCCGTGTACCACTTTTTGCTAGGGGGGCAGCCTGGAGTGGCCATACACGTCTGGTATCCCCACCGCACCCAGGAAATCAACCAGGGGCAGGCCGGGGCAGCTCTGGCGCTGTTCGATCAGGTATCCCATAATCAACTTAACGCGGACGATGCCCGTACCCTGGTCTTGCTGCGCGGCGAACTGAGGGTCTTGGCCGGCAGGTACGATGAGATCCGGGAAGATTTGCGCTCAATCTCCTGGCCGGCGAGCCACGTTGCCACCGCCCGAGCTCGACGGTTGGAGGGACACACGCTGGAGTTACAAAGCCGGTACGACGAGGCCGCGCGAGCCTACCGGGAGGGATTGGAAACGGTGGAGCGGTTGTTGGAGGGTGAGGCGGCTGAGTTTCATCGTAACCTTGGCTGGACCTATATGCGCCAAAAAGATCTGGAGCAGGCCTGGCGCGAGGCGTTGCTAGCGCGCTACGAGGTTGAAAACCTACAGGGTTACCTCCAGGAAGAGCGCGGCAACTATGCGCAGGCTCAGGCACACTATATCGCAGCGTTGGCATTGGCCACAGAACTGGGGCATACTGAGGGTAAGGCCAAGACTCACGATCATCTCGCCGCGTTGCTGGCCCGACAGGCTCGGTTCGACGAGGCGGAGACGCACCTGCAAAAGGCCCACCAGTATTACGAACGTATAGGCCGCAAAAACCGCCTGGCCGGTCTGGGGGTCAACTGGGCCTATTTGTGCAATCTGGCAGGGCGTTACCGGGAGGCTCTCGAACCGGCAGCCATAGCCCTGGATGCCTTCGCCGCCCTGGGAGATTCGTGGGGCATGGCCGTCGCGGCCCAGAATTTGGCCGAGGCGCATCTGGGGTTGGGGAACCTGGAAGCCGCTGCTCACTTTGCCCAACAGGTTGTACAAGAGGAGGAGACCGGCACCTTGCCTGATGGTTTGCGCGTTTTGGGAGAAGTGAAGCTGGCTCAGGGAGCCTTGCCGGAGGCCGAGAAGTTGGTCCGGCAGTCCATCCAGGTCGCCGAACAAAACCAGGACCGGTTCCTGAGCGCCTATGGCTGGCGTGCCCTGGGACAGGTCTACTTGGCCCAGGGGGACGCGCAGAATGCCAAAACTGCTCTGGAAAAAGCCCAGGCGTTGTTCGAGGCGCTGGAACTACCTCAGGAAGTAGCGCGCACGCGGATGGTTTTCGACGAATTCTAAATGTGAGCTACTGTGTCTTGGGCGTTACCGGTAGCCAGAACTCGCAGTAATAGTCTGGCCCACTCTCGCCTGGATAGTAGACTTCCATTTCTGGTGCGAGGGCGTGGACGTAGTCCGAGGCGGGCAGCCATTCCATAAAGGCGAACATCTCGGCCTCGACGATAGCCTCCGGGATTTTACCGTGACACTCGAAGACGGCCCACTGTGAGGCGGAAACCTGGCAGTGTTCCAGGTCGGGGTGGGTGACGCCCGGCGGGACTTCGACGGCGACCATGTAGTAGAATTTGCGGTCAGTGGGGTCGGCTTCGACGCGCGAGATGCCCAACGTTTCGCCGTTGGTTTGTGGGCCGCGTTGCCAGCCGGTGAGGGACTCGAAGATGCTGAGCACGTTTTCCGCTCTGCATTGTTTCCAGACGCGGTCGAAATCATCCTGCTCGGCGATCCAGCCCTTTTTGCCCAGCACGTCGAAGGCTGGGCGTTCAATGATGCGGTAGTTAACCATGTGTTTTCTCCTGAATGAATTGCATCGCCGCTGCAATATCCTCGGCGATCATCGCGCGTTTGGTTTTCTCGATGCCGAAACTCGGCCCGGCTTGCAGGTATGAGGGGAAGGCGCGGCTGCCACGGAAATAGTAGGCCGGTCCGCGCAGTTTGTACGTTGAACCGGCGGGGATGACGCGGGGTTCTCCGGCGTGTTTGGCGATGGCGTTGACGGCCTTGATCGCCACGTCACCCATCAGCAGGAACACTTTCACGTTGGGGAAAAGCGCCAGTTCCTGTTCGAGCAGCGTGGAGCAGGTATTCACCGTGGATGTTTTGATCCCGTAGCCTGTTTTGCCGCACTTGACCGCCGTGGTGAGGTAGACGCCCAGGTCGAGGATGTCGCGGATGGACGCGACGCTGATCCCCGCGTCGTTGAACACCGTCACCGTGGTCTGCTGGAAGAACGGGTCGTCGTCGGCGTAATAGTAGTCGGCGGGATTCTCCGGCGCGGCCTCGGAGACCAGGATGACGGAGATTGCTTCAGGGTCGATCTCGATGTCGGGCACGCGGTAACACGCGTGGCGCACGTCGGCGCAGGGAAAGGTTTCGCATCGGACACAGTCATTGACACGCATAGGTTTCTCCTTTCACAAG
>JAFGEY010000140.1 GCA_016931365.1 Anaerolineae bacterium | reverse complement strand
TGCAAGTCTTTTCTGATGGGCAAGGAGGCCGTGCAGGCTTTGCGCGGCATCGACCTTGACGTGGCGCGCGGCGAAATGGTCTGCCTGATGGGGCCAAGCGGGTCGGGCAAGACGACGCTGCTCAACATTCTCGGCGGGCTGGAAGAGCCCAGCCGCGGGCACGTGATCATCAAGGAGCAGAACGTGGTAGGTATGAGTGAGGATCGCCTGGCCCGGCTGCGGCTGCTGACGATGGGCTTTATCTTTCAGAGCTACAACCTGCTGGCCAATTTCACCGCGCAGGAAAACGTCGAGGCGCCGATGGCCCTGGCCGGCGTGCGGCGGCGCGAGCGACACAAGCGCGCCGCCGACCTGCTGGCTCTGGTTGGGCTGAGCGACCGGGCGCATCACTATCCCGGCGAGCTGTCGGGCGGGCAGCAGCAGCGGGTAGCCATCGCCCGCGCACTGGCCAACGATCCCGACATTCTCATCGGCGACGAGATTACCGGCGACCTGGATTCGACTACCGGTTTCGAGGTGATGGAAATCATTCACCGGCTGAATCAGGAGCGAGAAACAACTGTGGTCTATGTCACCCACGACCCACGCATGGCCGGGTACGCCTCGCGCACGATCCAGATTCAGGATGGGCGCATTCTGCCGGCGACGGGCAATTCGGGAGCAGAACAATGATCGCCAAATACGTCTGGCAGGGTTTCAAACGCCACAAGGTGCGCACGGCGATCATGGTCGTGGCCCTGGCTTTTGTGGCTACCATGCTGATTTCGCTCAGCAATGCCATTGCAACCTCACGCCGCCAGATGGTCGATCTGGTTGCGCAAAATACCGGCGAGCACGACATTGTGATCCGGCAGACGGACACCAGCACAGATCCGTATCTCGACATCGGGCAGGTGTCGGCGGCGGTCAGGCAGGCGCATCCGGCGGTCGAGGCGGTGCATGGGCGCATCCAGGCCAGCGTCGAGATCGCCCGCGGCGCGCAGGGCGGGGCGGCCACGCTGCTGGCCCGCGATCCGCAGGTCGATACGTTGGGCAGCGTGCAGATGATCGACGGCGAGTACAACCTGGAGAGCGATCACGTCGTTGTGCTCCAGGATACGGCACAGACGTATAACCTCAAGGTGGGCGATGAACTGTACTTGAATTATCTGGTGCCCGAAGCGCGCGAGCGCGGCAAAGAGTCACCGGCAAATACCAGCGTGCGGCGGCGTTCGCACCGCTTTGTTGTGGCCGGCATTGCCACGCAGCAGGGGCTGGATGGCGGCTTGCAAAACGGCATCCTGGCCAATCTGGAGACGGTGCAGGGGTGGCTGGATATCCCCGGCCGCGCCGAGCGGCTGGTTGTCGTGCTCGATCCGGGCGCGTACGACGCGGCGAGCAGCCGGGTGTCGGCGGTGCTCGTGCGGCGCGCCGCCGAGCAGATCAGGGCAGCCCTGGGCGACGAAATCGCACTGACGATTCCCAAGGCTCAAGCGATGACCGGCAGCGATAGTGCTTTTTCGATCATGCAGACGCTGACCATCATCTATGGCTTTTTGTCGATGGGCGTGGTGGGGCTGCTGGTCTATTCGTTGATCAATGCCAACGTCGATGACCGGCGGCGCGATCTGGCTTTTATGCGCATCCTCGGCGCGCCGCAAAGGTCGCTTTTTGCGCTGGTGTTGATCGAGGTGGGGCTGATCGGTGCGCTGGGGGTGGGGGTGGGTATCTTGATCGGGCAGGCGCTCTCGACGCTGGTGGTTGAGCGCGTGATCGGCGGGCTGCTGCCCATCCTCATGAACGGCAGCGGGCTGAGTGGACTGCCTGCGATGGACGAGATCAGGCTGGTCGTCTCGCCGCGGTCACTGCTGTCGACCGCGCTGATCGCTGGCGTCGTGCTTGTGTTGAGCGCGCTGACCCCGGCGCTCAAGGCGGCAACGACCAGGGTGCGCTATGCCATCGCGCCCGGTTCGGCGGACAGCTTGCAGATCGAAGACCTGGCCCGGCTGCGCGTGCGCCGTTTCGATTGGAAGATCACCGTCACCGGGTTGACCCTGACCATGATGTGGGGCATGCTCTTTTTGAACCAACTGCTGGTCGGCATGGGCGAAAATGAATCGGCGTCCGTCGCCTTTACGGTGGTGGGCATGATCTTGATGATATTGGGCGTCAGCTTGCTCTTTTTCGTGTTGACCGTGCCTTTTGAACGCCTGTTGCTGGTTCTGATGAACCTTATCTCGCCCGGCCTGACCTTTTTTTCCAGCCGAAATGTGCGCCGCGCCAAGCGTCGCAGCACCACTATCACCCTGATGATCGTTTTCAGCACCACGCTGCCCACTTTTTTGGGCACCACCGCCGCGTTGAGCAGCGGCAACGTCGCCATTTCGACGCGGCAGAGCAATGGTGCGCCCGTGGTGGGACAGACAGCCAACACGGGGATGAATATATTTATGTATTTTGTCGGATTTTTTAGCAGCGGGCAGCAGCAGGGAGGTCTCAAGCCGGAGATTTTGTCCCAGTTTGCAGACGTGCCGGGCGTAGAGCCTGTCGTCGGGCTGACCCAGACTCATTTGACGGAGGCGCACAATCTGGTTCAGTTGCTCGATGTGCGGCTGGACGTTCACGCCTGGACCCACTCGCCGCTGGACGTGCTTTATCCCGACCTGACCGAGATGGTCGGCGACGGCAGGGCGGCATTTCAGCAGATGTTTCGCCAGCCGGACGCGATCAT
>JAFGEY010000139.1 GCA_016931365.1 Anaerolineae bacterium | reverse complement strand
TCTATTCCGAAGCGCCGGCCGGCTGCTCGACGGGCACCTCGGCGGCGGTGAGCGTGGCCTTGATCGGCGCGCTCGACTGCCTAACCCCCGGCCGGATGACGCCGCACGAGGTGGCGCTGGCAGCACACGCGGTCGAGACCAACCTGCTCAAGCAGCAGTCGGGCATCCAGGATCAACTGGCCTCGGCCTATGGTGGGATCAATTTTATCGATATGTACCAATATCCACATGCATCTGTGTCGCAGATTTACGTGTCCAATGCGGTCTGGTGGGAGCTGGAGCGCCGCCTGTTGCTGATCTTTTTGGGCAAATCGCACAGCTCGTCGCAGGTGCACGATAAAGTAATTGCCGAACTGGAAAACGCCGGGCCGGACTGCCCCAAGCTCGTACCTTTGCGCAAAACGCCCGCGATGTCCCGTGACGCGCTCTATGCCGGCGATTTCATGGCCCTGGGCGGCGCGATGCAGATCAACACCGCCGCGCAGGCCGAACTCAACCTGGCGCTGGTCAGCGCCGACGCGCAGCAGGTGATCGACATCGTGCGGGCGCACGGCGCATTGGGCTGGAAGGTCAACGGCGCGGGCGGCGAAGGCGGCTCGATCACCCTGTTGTGCAGCGACATATCCAGCCAGAAACGCGAGTTGATCCGTCAGATCGAGGCGGCCAACCCTTTGTTCAAGAACATCCCCATCTACCTCAGCCGTTTTGGGCTGCGCACCTGGATGCACAACGGTGCGGATCGTTGAACAGGCGGGCGCGATGAGCAAAAAAAACGGCTTTGACAACGAAATCTACCTCAAGGCGCAGACGGCGGCCATTCTGGAGCGCGTGCAGCGCTTTAGCAAGCTCTACCTGGAGTTCGGCGGCAAGCTGGTCTACGACTATCACGCCGCGCGCGTGCTGCCAGGCTTTCACCCCAACGTCAAGATGCACCTCTTGCAGCAGCTTGGCGATCAGATCGACGTAATTATTTGCATTTATGCCGGAGATATCGAACGGAAAAAGATTCGCGGCGACTTTGGCATCACCTACGAGTCGGACGCGCTCAAGACGATCGACGATCTGGCTGAATGGGGGATCGCCATCACGGCGGTGGTGATCACTCGCTATGACAACCAGCCGGCGGCGACGCTGTTCAAGCACCGGCTGGAGCGGCGCGGGGTCAAGGTGTACACGCATCGTTACACCAAGGGCTATCCCACCGACATCAATACTGTGGTCAGCGAGGAGGGCTACGGCGCGAACCCCTGCATCGAGACGACGCGGCCGCTGGTGGTCGTCACCGGGCCGGGGCCGGGCAGCGGCAAGCTGGCGACCTGCCTCTCACAGCTTTACCACGAGCACCAGCGCGGGGTCAATGCCGGATATGCCAAGTTTGAGACTTTTCCGATTTGGAACCTGCCGCTCAAGCACGAGGTCAATGTGGCCTATGAGGCCGCCACCGCCGAGTTGCGCGACGTGAACATGATTGACCACTTTCACCTCGAAGCGTACAATCAGCACACGGTCAATTACAACCGCGATCTGGAGGCTTTTCCGTTGCTGCGGCGGATCATCGAGCGGATCACCGGACAGCCCTCGTTTTACAAATCGCCGACCGATATGGGCGTCAACCGCGCCGGGTTGGGCATCGTCGACGACGCGGCAGTGCGTCAGGCGGCGGCACAGGAGGTTATTCGCCGCTATTTTAGGTATGCCTGCGAGTACGCGATGGGCCTGGTCGATCGGGAGACAGTGCAGCGGTTAGAACTGCTGATGGATGAAATTCGCATCGGGCCGGAGCAGCGCACGGTGGTTTTGCCCGCCCGGCAGGCGGCGATCGATGCGCAGGCGCGGGGTGTCGAAGGCGAGATGGCCGGGGGGGCAGCGATCGATCTGCACGATGGTACGCTGATCGTCGGCAAAGGCTCGCCAACCATGCACGCACCGTCGGCGTTGATCTTGAATGCGACCAAGCACCTGGCGGGCATTCCGCACAACATGCACCTGCTGCCGCCGAGCGTCATCGCTTCGGTCAGCCATTTCAAAAAGGATATTTTGCGCGGCAAGAGCGTCGGCCTGGACCTGCAAGAGACCTTGATCGCGCTCAGCATCAGTGCGACGGCCAACCCGGCGGCGCAACTGGCGATCGAGAAACTGCAAGACCTGTCTGGGTGCGAGGTGCACATCACCCACATCCCCACCCCCGGCGACGCGGAAGGTTTGCGCAAGCTGGGGGTGAATTTGACCAGCGATCCCGATTTCGCGACCAAGTTTCTGTTTGAGGATTAGTGTTGCGTTGAGTGGCAATTGGAAAGGATGCGTTCAGTGAATACGCGCATTGCGATTCGTTGGTTTGTCGTCGCGCTGGTGGTTCTGGCCGTCATTGGCGGCGCGGCGCTTTTGTTATGGAGGTTGAGCATGCAGCGTCCATCGGCGTGGCGGGAAAAGCTGACCTGGTATGTCGACCTGTTGAACCAGGACGACGGGCGCATCGCGGCGGTGCACGAAACTGTCCACGCGCGCGCGCCGGAGCGGTTTCTCGCCGAGATGAGCCACTGGACATGGGGCGACAGTACCTATTTTAGCACCAATCAAAATTCAAGCGGAGTTGGTTCGTCTGCGCTGCTGCCGCTGCCTTTTCCAGCGACCGATCTGTGGTGCGCTATGCTGACCTACAAATATACCACCGATCCCGCGCTGGGCGTTCTCAACACATGGTCTGTCGTGTTCGTGGCACTGCACGGCGATTTGTACCGGGCCGAGTGGGTGGTGCATACCCTCGCGTTGGGCGGCGACCTTGAAGCGGCCGAGACGAAGCAGATTTTGTCCGAGGTGGGCTGCCAGTTCCAGGATGTGCCCGTCTCCGACAGCCGGCAGACGGCGCGCCGTCTGCCGGCGCAGCAAGGCCCGTAGATTGCCCCGCGTGACCCAGTCAAGCGTTTTGTTGAGCGAATCTATGGCTGAATTTTCACGCATTGTCGTCAAATTGGGCTCCAACGTGCTCAGCGCGGGGGGCGATCACCTCGACCGGGCGCGGATGATCGAGATCGTGCGCGAGGTGGCCCAGCTACACCGTCAGGGTGTCGAGGTGGTGATCGTCACCTCTGGAGCGGTGCTCGCCGGGCGGGAACGGATGGGCCAGTGGCACGCCAACGGTAGCATCCCCATCCGGCAGATGCTGGCCGCGGTCGGTCAGGGACGCTTGATGCAGCTTTACGAGCAGTTTTTCGACATTTACGGCATCCATGTGGCTCAGATTTTGCTCACCGCCGACGACTTTCGCCATCGACGCCGCTACCTGAACGCGCGCGATACGCTGCTGGGGCTGATCGACGCGGGCGTGGTGCCGATCATCAACGAGAACGACACCGTGACTACCGACGAGATCAAGGTCGGCGACAATGACAACTTGGCCGCGCTGGTGTTGACGTTGGTAGATGCCGATTTGCTCGTTTTGCTCTCAGACATCGAAGGGCTGTATACTGCCGACCCGCGCGGCGATCCCACAGCACAATTGATCGCCGAAGTGGCGCAGGTCGATGCCGAGATATGGGCGCTGGCCGGAAGCGCCGGCAGTCACGGCACGGGCGGGATGCGCACCAAGTTGGAGGCGGCGCAGACCGTGCAACGCGCCGGTTCGACCCTGGTGATTGCCTCTGGTGATGATCCCGGCGCGCTGGGGCGTGTAGTGCGCGGCGAGCGGGTGGGAACGCGCTTTGGGCCGCTCGACAGCTCGCTGGCCGGGCGGCAGCGCTGGATTCTGGCCGGATCGCGCGCACTGGGCAGGGTGTACGTCGATGCCGGGGCGGCGCGGGCGCTGTGCGAAGGGGGCAAGAGCCTGCTCGCCGTGGGCGTGACCGGCGTGGAGGGCGAGTTCGAGCGCGGTGAGACGGTTCGCGTCTATGCTGGCGAGGCTGGCAGTCCAGGCTTGCGCGAAATTGCGCGCGGGGTGGTGCGCTATGGGGCAGAGGAACTGGAGCAGATCAAAGGGCTGAAATCCGGCCAGATCGCGACCTGCCTGGGCTACGATTACGGCGATGAGGTGGTGCACCGCAACGATATGGTGATTTTGGGGACGTGATGTGTGAAACGTGAGGCGTGAGGCGTGAAACGTCAAACGTCAGGCTTGAAATGCGCACACACTTTTTCTAGTCTTGACGTTTGACGGGATCGGTTCAAAAAGAGGCGACAGAATGAGTAATGAGAACAATCTAGAGTTTATCGGCCAGTGCGCTAAAGCGGCGCGGCGAGGATTGGCCGTACTGCTATCAACGCAAAAGAACGACATTTTAATCGCATTGGCCGATGCGCTGGTGGACGAGGTCAATCTGCGGGCGATTCTGGACGCCAATGCGCAGGACGTTGCCGAAGGAGAGGCCAATGGCTTGAGCGCGGCCTTGATCGACCGGCTGCGGTTGACCCCGGCGCGGATCGCGGCGATGGCTGACGGCGTGCGCGATGTGGCCGCGCTGCCCGACCCGGTTGGGGAGCAGTTTGAGGCCAAACGCCTGCCCAATGGCTTGCGGGTTGGCAAGCGCCGTACGCCGATCGGCGTGATCGGCGTGATTTACGAAGCGCGGCCCAACGTCACCGTCGATGTGGCGGCGCTGGGCCTGAAAACGGGCAACGCGGTCATCTTGCGCGGCGGCAAAGAGACGATCCACAGCAATCGCGCGCTGGTCGCAGTGATCGGCCAGGTTTACGCCGAGGCCGGGCTGCCGGAGGGCGCGCTGCAATTGATCACCTCACCTGACCGCGCGCTGGTGATGGAGATGCTGCGCATGGATCGCTACATCGATATGATCATCCCACGCGGCGGGGCGGGCCTGCACAAGCTGGCCCGCGAAAACGCCACCATCCCGGTGATCACCGGCGGGATCGGCGTGTGCCACCTCTATGTCGAGCCGTCGGCGCGGCTGGCGCGGGCGGTCGAGATCGTGTTTAACGCGAAAACACAGCGTCCTTCGGTGTGCAACGCGCTGGACACGCTGCTCGTGCATCGAGACATCGCCACCGAGTTTTTGCCCCAGGTCGCGGCGCGGTTGAGCGAGGGCGGCGTCGAGATGCGCTGCGATCCGACGGCGATGAAAATTCTATCTTTTGCCAAGGGCAACGCGAATTGGACACTTGCGCCGGCGACGGAGGTAGATTTCGGCAGCGAATTCCTGGCCTTGATTTTGTCGATCCGCGTCGTCGGCGGGCTGGATGACGCGTTGGCTCACATCGACCGCTTTGGCACCGGGCACTCGGACGGCATTCTGACCGAGGATTACAGCCACGCCATGCGCTTTGTCGACGAGGTCGATTCGGCGGCGGTGTACGTCAATGCCAGCACGCGCTTTACCGACGGCGGGCAGCTTGGCCTGGGCGCCGAGGTGGCGGTCAGCACGCAAAAGCTGCACGCGCGCGGCCCGATGGGGTTGCAGGAGCTTACTACCTACAAGTGGGTGGTTTTTGGCAATGGGCATGTGAGAGAATAATGAGTGAGGCCGATAACGTGAAAAATCTCGACCGCATTCGTTATTCCTATTCTTGGTTTAGTAAAGCGAGATTCACAGCCGGTGTTCTGGTTTGCACAATTGCCGCACTTGTTGTGTTGTCCGTTATGATTTTTTTCATTATCGAGTTGATAAATGGCCGAGATTTGCAGATAACTGGCCCTGTAGGCGTTGATGAAAAGTATGGCATTGCTGCGCTGTTCTTGGGATTGGGGGTAATGATTTTCCTTTGTTGTTATTTTGCGATGTTGTTCGCAAACTTTCAGCCAGATATCCAAGTCTCTGATAATGGGGTTTGGGTGCAAATCTTTTGGTTCTGGTGGTTCTTGATTCCTTGGACAGATGTTGTAGCAATTAGACCGACACTGACAGGTTACATTTTGAACAGTTCATCCCACATTGTGCTAGTTCGGCGGCTTACTTTATTGCACAGATCATTTGGACTATTGTTTCCGCTAACTTGACGCAGTATAGGGCCAAGTTCAGATATAGTTGAATGCCCCGGAACACTTTTGATGCGTGTTTCGG
>JAFGEY010000138.1 GCA_016931365.1 Anaerolineae bacterium | reverse complement strand
GCTCAAGACCACGCGGAAACACGCGCGCGATGGCCGTGATCGGGGACGCTATCGGCGCCCCGCCGGCCGGTGTGGACGTTCCTTCGTTCCCCGTCTCGTGGGGAACGATTCTGTTCAAGCTGGTACCCCGTGAGTTTGGCAACGAAGTGAAGAAAAACAAGCTGCGGAAATCCGCGCCCGAATTTCTGGCGACGGTACGGGAGCGGTGCCCAGAGTTGAAGCGGCGGATAGAAGAGGCGCAAGGGAGATCGTTGCTCTCCCTATGGACGGATGACATCAGGGCTATGTGGAAAGAGGTCTATCTCCTCCAGGACAAGATGAACGAGGAACTCGCGGCGCTGACGCGCAAGCTCAAGGCCGAGTTGACCAAACTCCTGGGAGAGGAAGACGCCAACGCGCTGCTGGCCACGATCAGCAACGCCGGAGAGCTGGATAGTCTGGGGCCGCTGGTGGGCCTCTCCAAGTTGCGGCGTGGGGAGTTGAGCCGCGAGGAATACATATGGCGCTATGGCCACCGTGGGACATACGAGAACGAGCTGTCCGAACCGCGTCCGTACGAAGACCCGGCCTGGCTCGACCGGCAGTTGGCAGAGTTTGAC
Source organism: Anaerolineae bacterium (assembly GCA_016931365.1). The sequence goes on along the minus strand of JAFGEY010000138.1, from coordinate 4,902 downwards.
AGGTCGCCGCTCGATGTGAACGCGATGTTGAAGAAACGCGATGCCGAATTCGACACGGTGCGGCAAAAAATCGCGCGCCAGTTGCCTCCAAAGAAGGCCCAGGCCATAGAGCGCAAAATCGACGACATCGTCGTGACAAATACCCTGCGCGAAGCGACGCGCTCGGAGATCACGCGAATCGTAGACGTGATTCGCGCGTTTTTCCTGCGTGCCGGCGAGCTTGCCGGACTTGGCGACGGCGTGTTCTTTTTGACGGTTGACGAGGTCTTCGGCGTCCTGTCCGGCGACACGTCGGCAGTGGCACAAATCCCCGCCCGGCGGGACATGCACGAAAAGTGCCGGGCGCTGCCGCCCTTGCCGGGGTGGATTCGAGGGCGCTTTGATCCTCTCCAGTGGGCCGCCGACCCGGACCGCCGGCTGGACGTTTACGATCCCCATGTGTCTGTATCCCCCGCTGCGCCGGGTACCGATAACGTCATCAAGGGGCATCCCGGCTCCGCCGGGCATGTAGAGGGCGTGGTGCGGCGCATCGACAGCCCAGAAAAAGGAGATCAACTCCAACCCGGCGAGATCCTGGTCGCCGGCTCGACGAACGTGGGCTGGACGCCGCTGTTCCCGCGCGCTGCAGCGGTGGTCACCGACATCGGCGGCTCACTCTCTCACGCCGCCATCGTCGCCCGCGAGCTGGGCATTCCGGCTGTCGTCGGCTGCGGTGACGCTACAATCCGCCTCAAGACCGGCAATCGGGTGCGCGTGGACGGCGGGCAAGGTGTGGTAGAGATTCTGAAATAGGGAGGGTGCGTTATGAACGCAGGCAGCCGCAAAAATATCGCCATTTTGGCCTTCACCTTGATCGTAGTGATGCTGGGGTACGGGATGGTTATCCCGCTGTATCCCTTTTACATTGAGGCGCTGGGGGCCAGTGGACGGCATATGGGGCTGCTCGTCTCGACGGCGGCGCTGCTCGAGTTGATCTGCGGCCCGATCTGGGGCAGCATCTCGGATCGGACGGGGCGCAAGCCGATCCTGATGCTGGGGCTGCTGGGCTATGCGCTGTCGTCGCTGTTGTTCGGGCTTGCTAGCAAACTATGGATGCTGTTTGCAGCCCGCGCGCTGTCGGGCGTGCTTTCGTCGGCGACGATGGCCACGGCGCTGGCTTATATCGGCGACAGCACCCGGGAAAAGGATCGCGGCAGCGGGATGGGGATGCTCGGCGCGGCGGCCGGCCTGGGGACGATCCTCGGCCCGGCGGTGGGCGGCTGGCTGGGCAGCAGTTCGCTGTCGCTGCCCTTTTTCATCGCCGCCGGGGCCGCGCTGCTGGCGCTGCTGCTAGCCGCGTGGCTGCTCCCCGAGTCACTGCCCGTCGAGGCGCGGCGAAAAAGCAGCATTCAGGGGCCGTCGTTGAACGCGCTCAAGACGGCGCTGTTCGGCCCCATCGGCCTGCTGCTGTTCATGCTCTTTCTGGCCAGTTTTGGATTGACCAACTTTGAGTCCATCTTTGGGCTGTACGCGGCGCAAGAACTGGACTATGGCCCGGAGCGCGTGGGCACGATCCTGGCCGTCGTCGGCCTGACCTCGACGCTCGGCAAAGCGATCCTCATCGGCCCGCTGACCAGGCGCTGGGGCGAAGCGCCGATCATCAAGGTGTCGCTGGCGGCCAGTTCTGTCGCCTTTATCGTGTTGCTGCTGGCCAAGACCTATCCCAGCGTGCTGGCGGCGACCGGGGTGTTTATCCTCTCCAAGACGCTGCTGCGCACGGTGATCATCGCGTTGGCGTCCAAGCGCGTCGATCCGGGCGAGCAGCAGACCCGTGCGCCGGGCCAGGGAGCGGCCATGGGACTATGTCAATCGTTCATGAGCCTGGGGTATGCCGTCGGGCCCCTTTGGGCGGGGTTTGTCTTTGATGTGGATGTGCGCTATCCCTATCTGAGCGGCGCGGGGATCATGTTGATTGGGTTTGTAATCAGTCTGTTCAAGATCAGCGCGCAGGGTAGAGTAGCAGAACAGAAAGAAAATATGTGATATTTTACACGCTGTTTTTAGCGTGTAAAATATCACAACTTGGCTTCTTTTTCTCCCAGACGAGATTCATCCTTCGATTGAAATACCTCTTGCGTTTTCCTCCGCTTGACATCCCGGCAATCGTGCCATATCATGCACTCTCGTTGTCTTGTTGAATATTGACGAGGGGATAATTGTGGAGCATTGCCTGTGAGCGGCGAATTTTATGCCCTTGCCTGTGCATTTTTGTGGGCCACATCCAGCGCGCTGATCAAAAGCCAGGCGCATAAAATGTCGGTGATCTCGTTGAACGCGCTGCGCGCCATCCCGGCGGTGGCGATCTATTGGGCGATGGTGGCGTTGTCCGGCAAAGGGGCGCTGATCGGGGCTTTGACGACGCGGGCGTGGGTCTTGTTGCTCCTCTCGGCGCTGTTGGGACTGGTGGTCGGCGATGTGCTCTATTTCCAGAGCATGAAACTGATCGGCCTGGCGCGGGCGATGCCGCTCTCGACGATTTACCCCTTTTTCACCCTGCTGTTGTCGCTGCTTTTTCTCGACGAAGGGCTGGACTGGACGACTGCCGTCGGAGCTGTGCTCATCGTCGGCGGAGCGTATCTGCTGGCCTTTTCGAAAAATAAAGTGGGGCGCGACGCCGGGCAGGTGTCGCCGCGCGTGAATGCGGCGGGTGTGAGCCTGGCGTTGGGGGCCGCGCTGCTCTGGTCGGCGAGCACAGTGATGCTACGGGTCGGCCTCGAAGGGGTCGACACGACGCTGGCCAACGCGCTGCGCCTGTCGCTGATGCTGCTGGTGCTGCTGCCGGTAGCGATACGTCAAAAGGCATTCAAGCGCGCGGGCGAGGGGGGCATCCATACCTGGGGCGCGATTTTGCTGGCCGGCATTGCCGGCACCGGGCTGGGCACATTCACCTTTATGCGGGCGATCCAGTACGCCGGCGCGGCCCGGACGAGCGTTCTCACCGCCGCGACGCCGCTGTTTGGCGTGCCGTTGGCGCTCTTGTTGGGTGAAAAACCATCGCTGCGCACGCTGTTTGGCACCGTGCTGACCGTGGCCGGCGTGTGGTTAACCGTGGTCTGAGCGTCTCTGCGCGCTCTGGGGTGTTACATTCTATGTCGATCACAGATTCGGATGGAGGCTTACATTGAAACCCAAACGTTACCTGCTCGGTCGCGTCGTTGTCTTTTTCGTCCGCGTGCTTGCCCATATGCTGATGAAAATCAAGGTCGAAGGCGCAGTGAATTTTCCTAAAACGGGGCCGCTGGTGATGCTCGGCAACCACATTAACTTTTTAGACCCTGTGCTGCCTTATGCGATCGCGCGACGCTACGTCAAAGGGATGACGGCGGTCGAAACCTATCGGCGGTTCTTTTTCAACTTTTTGGCCTGGTCGGTCGACGCGATCCCGGTTGAGCGCGGTACGCCCGATCTGAGCGCGATTCGCGCTTGTGTCGAGGCGTTGGAAGCGGGGTGGGCGCTGTACATCGCGCCGGAAGGTACGCGCAGCGGTCACGGGCGCTTGCAGCGGGGCTATGCCGGGGTGACGTTGATTTTGCTTCGCGCTGGAGAAGGTGTGCCCATCTATCCAATGGGGTTTGCCGGGGTAGAACATTTCTGGCCCAACATCAAGCGACTGCGGCGCACGCCGGTGTGTGTGCGCATCGGTCAGCCGTTCTACCTCGCCCCGCCAGAAGGACGCATTCGACAGCCCGAGCGCGATCAGATCATGGCCGAGATCATGGGCCAGATCGCAGCGCTGCTGCCGCCGGAAAACCGGGGCCTGTACGCCGACCAGGTGGGGCAAAAGCCGCAGTATTTACGGTTTGAACAGGCCTAGCACACGACATCGAGTTTTTGCGGGATGACTTCGCATTCGATGCGGTGCGCGTCGGTGCAGATCATCTCACCGTCGGCGTGGGCAAACAGCCCATCTTGAGAGTTGATGGTGATGTGTTTGCTGCGCAAAAACTGGACATCGGGTTGTTTGATGTGTGTGCCTTTGAGAAAGTGAGGGACCAGGGCCAGCATACGCAGACGCGGAATGTCTTTGACGAGGATCAAGTCGAGCAGCCCGTCGCCTGCTTGGGCCTCCGGCGCGACCAGGAAGGAGCCGCCTGCCCGCCCGCCGTTGCAGACGTCGATCATCAGATACGCTCCTTCCAGGCGGCACATTTCTCCGTCCTTTTCGTATTCGATGATTGAGCGCGCCGATTTGAGGCTGACAAAGATCGATTTGATGACCGTCGGCAAATAGAGCGCGATCCCGCGCAGGTACTTGATTTTTCTGGCCTCGACCGTGACCACGCCCTCAAAGCCGATGCCCAGTGTATTGTCGAAATAGCGCGTTTCGCCGTCGACAGAGAGGTGTACAACGTCGACCCGTCGGGTTTGCCCCCGGGCCAATTGCGCGCAGGCGGTCTCCAGGTCGGGCGAGATGCCTATTGACCAGGAAAAGTCGCAACCCGAACCGACCGGCAGGATGCCCAGATTGCCCACTATGCGGCCATTGGTACGTGCATCGGGATCGGCAGCCAGCATCCCGTTGATCACTTCCTGATAGGTGCCATCGCCGCCAGCAGCGACGACCGTGTCGTAGCCGTCGAGAACCGCCTGCCGGGCCAGAGAGATGGCCTGTCCGGCTTGCTCCGTACAGACCAGGTCAAAGTCGAGGTTGTGCGCGGCAAACAGTTGCTCAATTTTGGGCACAGCTCGCGCGCCAAAGCCCTTGCCGGAGATCGGATTGACGATGATTTTATATCTCATACCACACCTCGGTTCGATTTTTCATATTATCTCAATAACTATTGTTTCCGCTAACTTGACGCAGTATAGGGCCAAGTTCAGATATAGTTGAATGCCCCGGAACACTTTTGATGCGTGTTTCGG
>JAFGEY010000137.1 GCA_016931365.1 Anaerolineae bacterium | reverse complement strand
GTCGGCGTGGACGATGCAGGGCGGCGTCGCCGGGCTGGCGCTGAACGTGGCCGGAATTCGCCCCGACCTGGCCGTGGTCGCGCCGTTCCAGCAGGGCGTGCGGTTGCCGCTGGCTCATTCACAAATGCAGGGCAAAGTCGCCGAGTGGGCCAACAGCTGGGAGGCCGGTTTCTTGATCTTTGAGGGCGACTGCGCCGGGTTTTCGGTGCAGGCGTGGGATGAGCGTTTCCTCTACAAGGGTGTGCGCATCGGGCACGGCCAGGGAGCGCAGGCGGTCGGTTTTGTGACCCTGGCTCCCGGCCCGCTGGAGATGAATCGCTGTGTGGGCAACCTGTGCTGGCGCATCTCGGCCTTCCAGGGCAATTGGATGGCGCCTGTGCGCCGCTACCGCGACTGGCTTTGGAAGGCCTATCGCCTGAACGAAGCCGCCGCATTGCGCCCGGCCTGGCTGGACGACCTGCGGCTGGCCGTCTCCTGGTGTCCGACCGACCCCGATATGCTGCACGCGCTGGCCCGGCGGATCGAACCGCGCCGGGTGTTCCTGCACCTGCCACACTGGCGGCCGTTCAAATACGACCAGGACTATCCCACCTACACCGTCAGTGAGGCGGGGCGCGCCTTTATCCTCAAGGCGCGGGAGATGGGCTTTCACGTCGCACTGCACGCCAACACCTGCCAGATGAGTCCCGACCATCCCTTCTTTTTCCAGGCGCGCGACTTTTGCATCCGCACGCCCACCGACCTGCGCTGGGGCGGCTGGAGCTGGCTGCCGGTGGAAGGCTGGAAGAGTTTTGGCCCGCCGCAGAGCTATTCGCTGATGCCGGCGCACAAAGAGTGGAACGTGCTGGTCAACGTCCACCTGGCCTGGTCGCCCTGGCGGCGGCAGCTCACCCGGCAGGTGGCCGGGCTGATCGGCGAGTTGGGGCTGGACAGCATCTTTGTGGATGTGTCGCAGTGGATTCACAACAGCGACAATGCCGTGCTGGAAGGGTTGAGCTATGCCGAAGGATCGCTCAAGCTGATGGGTGAGCTGGCCGAGTTGGCTCCGCACTTTTGCGTGTCGGGCGAGGCGCGCAACGAGATTTCCACCCAATTCCTGTCGGTGGTGCAGTTCCACCTCTACAACTTTGCCCACGTTCACGCCATCGATGGGGAAGACGTGTCGTGGGTGGCCGAGTGCACCACGCCGGTGAACGAGGTGCTGTTCAAGGGGTTGACGCGCGGGATCGGCTACAATTATGGCCGGGGCGACAACCGCCGGGCGATGATCGAGGCCACGCTCAAGCAGGGGGCGATCCCCACGCTCATCTTTCAGACTGATGACCCGGTATCCGAGTTGGATGGCCAAGAGTGCCGCTCCATCCTGGATCGTGCGCATTGATGTGCCGGGTTGTGGTCGCGGTCCGCACGACTATCGGCCAAGCAGTGCCGCTTTGTGCGACACCAGAATGATCGTGTGCATACGATCGATCTGCTGATGTAAGGAGAATCGATAATGAAGGAAAACGAAATGGATGAATACACATCGCTCAAACAGCGACTGGCTCGGGGCTGGAACACCTGGAACACGCGCAGCGTGCTCTCACACGTGCTGCTGCCGGGCGGTTTTGCGCTCAACCTGGGGATCAAAGAGTGGCGCGGGCGGCGCTACCTCAAGGAAGCGCTGATCGGCCGGCGCGGCGAACAGGACGAGCAAATCCACCCCGGCCCGCGCAGTTATGACGGCCGCTACACCGAACTCAACCTCAAATGGCAGGGCGTTGAGGTGCGGGTGCAGAGCGCGCTGGATGGCAACGACCTGGTGCTGCTGGTTACCCCGCTGCAAGTCGGCGGGATGCTGCCGCAGCGCCGCGCGCCGCTGCTGGTGGTCGAGGGCGGCATCCTGTGGAACCGGCCCGGCTATGTCGCGCTGGAAGGCGACGCCCTGGCCGGGCACCTGCCCGGCGGCGCGGTCTATGCCTGGGGCACGCGGGAGAGCGTGGTCGATCCATACATCGCCGCGCAGACGCCCTACCTGGCGATGGCGCTGGACGGCCCGGTCGGCGTCGCCACGGGCCGGCGGCGCACCCTGGCCGAGGCGCAGGCTGTCATCGAGCGGCAGAAGGCGGCGCGCGAAGCCAAAGTCGCGGCGATGGGCTTGACCGGCGATCTGGTCGAGGTGTACACCGCCGTGCAGACCTGCCTGGCCTGGGACACCATCTACGAGCCGGAGGGCGACCGCGTCGTCTCGCCGGTGAGCCGGCAGTGGAACCTCGGTTGGGGCGGGTTTGTGCTCTTTGACTGGGATACCTACTTTGCGGCTTGTATGGCCGCGTTCGACAACTGCGATCTGGCCTGCGCCAACGCCATCGAGATCACGCGCGCCAAAACCGAGCGCGGGTTTATCCCCAACTTTGCCACCGTGGCCGACCTCAAGAGCCGTGACCGCTCGCAGCCGCCGGTGGGCGCGTTGATCTGCCGCAAAATCTACCGCCGCTATGGCGAAGCGTGGTTCCTGACCGAGGTCTTTGACGACCTGTTTGCGTGGAACCGCTGGTGGGTGCGCCACCGCCGCTGCGCCGACGGGCTGCTGTGCTGGGGGTCGAACCCCTACGCGCCGCTGGCCGATGCGCATTGGGAGGTCGAGGGTGTGGGCGAGCGCTTGGGCGCGGCGCTGGAATCGGGGCTGGACAACTCGCCGATGTACGACGATATTCCGTTTAACAAAACGACAGGATTGATCGAGTTAGCCGACGTCGGGCTGACCGGGATGTACATCGCCGACTGCGAGGCGCTGGCCGAGATCGCCGGTGTGCTGGGGCGCAATGTGGAACAGTTGGAATTGCAGCGGCGGGCCGAGATTTTCCGGCGCAATATGCAATCGTTGTGGGATGAGGAGACCGGACTGTTTCTCAACCGGCGCACCGATACCGGTGCGTTCGAACATCGCCTGTCGCCGACGCATTTTTATGCCCTCTTGGGCGGCGCGGCGACGCCAGAGCAGGCTCAACGGATGATCGACGAGCACTTATACAACCCCGACGAGTTTTGGGGCGAGTGGATGCTGCCCGCGATCGCCCGCAATGACCCGGCCTACCCGGAGCAGAACTACTGGCGGGGCCGCATCTGGGCGCCGATGAACCTGCTGGTCTATCTGGGACTATGTCGTTACGATCTGCCGCAGGCGCGTGTTGATCTGGCTGAGAAATCCAAAGCGCTGCTGCTCAAAGAATGGCGCGAGCACGGTCACGTCCACGAAAACTATAATGCCGGCACCGGCGAAGGGTGCGATGCGCCCAACAGCGACCGTTTTTATCACTGGGGCGGGCTGCTGGGGACAATCGCGCTGATCGAGGCGGGGCTGCTCGGTGCGCCAGAAGCCGCATTGTGCGTGCCCGATTTGAACAAGGAGTGAGTGATGATGACCGATTTAGTGGATACACAACATCCGGCGGATGAAATACATCCGAACGACTTTTCTGTTTATGGCATCAACGTCCGTGACTATGGCGCGCGCGGCGACGGTGACAGCGATGACGCCCCAGCGATTCAGGCCGCCTTGGATGCCGGGCGCGGCCTGGTGGTGATCCCCTACGGCGTCTACCGGATCGGGCGCACCTTGCGCGTGCCGTCTCACACCCATTTGCGCGTCCACCCGTGCGCGCGGCTCTTTCTGGCCGACGGCGCGGGCGTGGACCGCCACAGTTTTTTGCTGACCAACGCGCAGCCGGAGCGCGGCGATGAAAAGATATGCATCGAGGGTGGCATCTGGGACGGCAATAACATTCATAACCCGCGCGGGCCGGACGCGCCAACGAGCTACACCGGCGTGCTGCTGAATTTTGTCGGGGTGCGCGAGTTGACCTTGCGCGCGCTCACCCTGCGCGACCCCGAGTCGTATTACATCCGCCTGGGTCGGGTGCAGGGTTTTGCGGTGGAGGACATTCGCTTGGAAGCGCCGCACCTGCGTCCCAACCAGGACGGCGTCCATCTGGGCGGGTTCTGCGAGGACGGCGTGATTCGCAACATCACCGGAGTTGGGGTGTCGGTGCCCAATGACGATCTGGTGGCGCTGAGCGCCGATGATGCCAACGAACGAGCGCAAAACCTGGGCAAGCTGTGCGGCCCGATCCGCCGCATCCGGGTCGAAAACCTGACCGCCACCGACTGCCATACTTTTGTGCGCCTATTGAGCGTGCGCTCGCCGGTTGAAGACATCGAGATTCGCGATCTGCGTGGCGGCTGCCACGTGGCCGCGCTGAACCTGGATGCCTGCCGCGAGTGCCGCGTGCCACTGTTCGATCCAGACGATCCGGCGGTGGCAGATGGGGTGGGGGCGATTACGCACGTTCACGTGCGTGGTGTGCGCGTCTACAAAGCCTCAACGGCCAGCCGCAAGCCGCTGGTCGATCTGCGCACGCGCGTGCAGGACTTTGTGATCGAGGATTTTGTGCGCGACCTGGAGCGCGATGTCCATCCACAGGTACCCAGCCTGCTGGTGGGGTCGGTGGGCGCGGCGACGGTGCACCTGGAAGGGTTGACTACTGGGCAGATCGCCGCTCTGAGGCAGACGACGCCGCGAGCCGCCGTGCAGTGGTTGGCCGGAGTGACGGACGTCGAACAATACGCGGTCTCGTGCAACCTCGGCGCGCGCGATGTGCTGACGCTGCCCACCGGCGGGTGGACGCGCCTGGCCGTGGATGGATGCGCTGTGCAAGATGCGTAAAGGAAAGACAGAACGAAAAACGATATTTGCTCAAGGAGGACAACGATGCTCGAACTGACCCAATCCAAACTCTTTACGCCCTGGACCGACCCGACGTCCGGCGTGACCAGCTACATTCTGACGCACAAGGTCGCGCCGGTGCAGGAGGCCTTTTACTTTGTCAACGCCAACCTGACCGACGACGAACGCTACCTGTGGTTTTACTGCGCCTTTCCGCCGTCGGGCACCGCCGCGCAGGGGCGCACGCTGGGGGTGGTGGATTTCGCCGCCCAGGAGGTGCGCCACTTTCCCGACACGCAGTTCAACCACGCTTCGCCCTGCATTGACGCCAAAACGGGAACCGTCTACTGGGGGATGGGCAACGCCGTCTGGCGGCGAGGGCCGTCGGTCCAAGATCGCGCCGAGTTGATCAACCGCCTGCCCGAAGACCTGGTCAAGCTGCGCACGGTGCACCGCATCGCGACACACCTGACGCGCTCGGCGGATGGACGGGCGTTCTTTATTGATGCCGCGATCGGGCTGCAATGGGTTTTTGGCGCGCTGCCTGTGGATGGCAGCGATTTTGAACTGTGGCACGCCTTTCAGCGTAACCACAACCACGCCCAGTTCAGCCCCATCGATCCCGACCTGGTGCTGCTGGCGCAGGAAAACCATCCCGACCCGATCACCGGGCTGAACTTCCGCATCGAAGACCGGCTGTGGCTGCTGCGGCGCGGCGAAGCGCCTCGGCCGATCTTTTCGACGCCGACGCGGGTGACGCACGAGTGGTGGGACGCCGATGGGCAGCACGTCTGGTGCATCAGGAGTGAGACAGGTGTCTGGCGGGTAGACATCGCCACCCAGGCGGTCGAAGAGATCGCCTGGCCGGGCGGACGCTGGCACTCACACAGCAGCGCGACGGGACG
>JAFGEY010000136.1 GCA_016931365.1 Anaerolineae bacterium | reverse complement strand
GTCGAAACTCACCCCTTCCACCGCGCGCACCGTCCCTTCGTCCAGGTAGAAATACACCTTGACGTCCCGCACTTCGATCAGGGGTTCATGCCCATTTTCACTCATAATTCATCTATCCTTTCTCAATCCTCGATGCTGATTTGCCCGGATTGGAGCATTGACAAGAACGGCGAGTCCTCGATCTGCAACGGCAGATCAACACGACCGCGCTTGCGGCTCGACTCATAGGTGGCAAAAATCAATTCGGTCGCTTGCAACGCTTTGCGCGCGGATAGCGCCGGTTCGCGCCCACTTTTGAGCGCGTCGATCAGGTCAAGCACACCGTCGACGACAGCACCAGAACCGTGCAGCCCTTCCTCCATCTCAACGGCAACCCATTGTCCGCCTGTAGCCAGATTGCGGTAGCGCACATAAGGCCCGTCTTGGACGCCAACCTCGATCACCCCGTCGCTGCCGATGAGTCGGTTGGCACATATCGCTTCGTGGCCGTTTCCAGTCTGCATCAGACCATAGACGCCGTTTCGGTACCTGAACTGACTGATGCCTTGTCCTTCAATAGCAACGCCAAAGATTGACCGCCCACCACGCGCCTCGATCTGGGCGATCACCCACTCGACGGGCGTTTCGTCGTTGTACATAAACAACATATCGAACCAGTGCGTGCCCCAGTCGTACATATTGGAGGTAAACGCTTCCAGGCGCTCAAGCCGGCCGATTGCGCCATCGTCGAGCAGCTTTTTAGCCGCGCGAAACGGCGCGCCAAAGCGGCGCTGGTGATTTAAAGTCAGCTGCACCCCCAGTTCGTCGCACACACGAACCATTGCCCTGGCCTCGCCCCAAGTGGGAGCCATCGGCTTTTCGCAATGTATCGCTTTAACCCTTGCCCGCGCCGCGTCGATCGTCATCGGCGCGTGCAGATGCGGCCACACGCAAATGCTGACAATGTCCAGGCGTTCCCGGGCCAGCATTTCTTTATAATCGAGGTATCTGCCAGGGATGCGATGTTGATCGCAAAAGCAGTCGAGGTTTTCCTGTTTGATATCGGCCGCGGCGACCAGTTCAACGTCGTCTGTGGCCTCGTAGCCCAGCGCGTGGACGTGTCCCTGGCCAAAGCCAGTCGATCCGTCCTCGCGCCGCCGCACGCCGCAGCCAATGATGCCCGCGCGAAATTTTGTCATCTGATAAGCCCTTTACCTGTTAAAGTTCTTTTACTTGTACGGGTCGGCCGCGTCACGCAGGCCGTCGCCCATAAAGTTAAAGGCCAACACGGTAAAAATGACCGGGATGGCCGGGATCATCAACCAGGGGTACGTGGCTACAACACGGATGTTGATCGCCTTTTGCAGCAGCACGCCCCAGCTCACCACCGGCGGGCGCAAACCCAGGCCCAAAAAGCTCAACGTCGTCTCGCCCAGGATCATGCCGGGAATGGCCAGGGTCATATCCACGATCAGGTAGCTCAAAAAGGTGGGCAGCATGTGCCGGAGGATGACCCGTATGTCACTTGAGCCGAGCAGCTTGGCCGCCATTACAAAGTCTTCCTCACGGGTTTCCAACAGCTTGCCGCGCACCACGCGCGCCAGGCCGCACCAGCCGCGCAGAGAGAGGATGATGGTAATGGCAAAATAGGTCTTGGTCGCCGGCCAGTCGGTGGGTATGGCGACGCTCAAGGCCATCCACAATGGGATCGTCGGCATTGAGAGCAGAAACTCGATCACCCGTTGGATGATCGTGTCAATGACGCCGCTATAATAGCCAGAAACGCCGCCCAGGACGATGCCCAAGATGAAACTCAGGAACACGCCCACCAGGCCGATGGAGAGCGAGATGGCGCTGCCATACAGGACGCGGGAGAACATATCCCGGCCCAGTTCGTCGGTGCCGAGCAGCAGGATGTCCCCTCCCTCCGGCACACCAAACAGATGAAGGCTGGATTTGAACACCCCAAAAAGCTTGTATTCACCCCGCCGCACGAAAAAGTTAATCGGGTACATCGTTTCCGTGTCTTCGACGTAGATACGGTCATACTTGACCGGGTCAACTATGCTGGTAATGTCGTAGACAAAAGGCCAGGTCAGCCGGCCCTCGGAAAAGAAATGCACCTTTTGCGGCTTAAAATGGATATACTTGGTGCGCTCTATCGCATTGTAGGGTGCCAGAAAGGGGTGGAACAGCGATGTCAGGTACAAGATGCACACGACAATGCCCCCGACAACGGCCAGCTTGTGCTTGGTAAACTTGAGCCACATCAACTGCCACTGCGAAAAGTAATAAATGCTCTCTTTGCCTCTGCGCGCCCCGCGGCCTTTCTTGAGTGTCAAAGTCTGTTTTGTTGTCGCTACCATTGTTCCTCCGTCTGAATGAGAACCCGGCCCGCGATGCTTATACGAGCAAGATGCGCGGATCCAGCCAGGCCAGCAGAATATCCGAGAGCAGCGTGCCCACCAGCGTCAGCGCCGTGCTGATCAAGACCGCGCTGGAGGCCAGGAACATATCCTCAGTCATCAACGACTGAAAGAGCACCGGGCCAATGGTCGGCAGATTGAGCACGACGGACACGATGACCTGCCCGGAAAAGAGGGCCGGCAGCGCCCATCCTATCGTGCTGGCAATCGGGTTCAAGGCCACACGGATGGGATACTTGATCAGGAGACGGCTTTCTTTCAGCCCTTTGGCCCGCGCGGTTTGCACGTAGGGCTTGGGCAGTTCGTCCAACAGCATGGCGCGCATCACGCGGATCAGGTAGGCCGTGCCGCTGAGGCTGATCACCAACAGCGGGACGGGCAGATGGCGGGCCATGTCCGCCAACTTGGCCACGGACCAGGGGGCGTCTACAAACTCGTTTGAGAATAGCCCGCCGATGGTGATGCCAAAGTTGCGGTAGGCATAGAACATCAGCACCAGCGCCAGCAGAAATTCGGGGACGGACACGCCGGCAAAGCCAATGACGGTAAAGAGATAGTCCAGGATCGAATACTGCCGCACCGCCGAGTAAATACCGATCGGGATGGCGATGGCATAGGTGACAACCAAAGTGGCCAATGAGATCAAAATCGTCGGCATGATGCGATCTTTGAGCACATCATTGACCTGCTTGCCCCACTGAAAGGAGCGGCCCATGTTGCCCTGCAGCAACTGGGTGATCCACTTGAAATACTGCACGGGCAGGGGATAGTCCAGGCCGTACTGCCTGCGCAGGGCAACCTCCTGGTCGATCGACACATCCGAACCCTGCGCCTTGAGTTGCTGGATGTACGAAGTCATATAGTCGCCGGGGGGCAGGGTGATCACCATAAACGAAACCACCGACCCCATGATCAACATGAGCAGCATATATAGAGCACGGCGCACGATGTATGCAAGCATATCAGTCAGCCTCCTTCCCGGCCTGCGAACCTGTCCGCAGGTTCTAAATTGGAGTCTAGACTAGCCCGGGAAACCAGGTTTTTGATCACATTGCGTCAAGATGGGCAATTTGCCGATCAAAAACCTGGTTTCTGGCGATTAGTCTAAACCCAAATCTAAACACCCGATAGGAATTGAAGGGTGTGCTTCCAGGACGACAGCGCCGCCCCGGAAGCACACCGTCTGAAAACTCGTGGCCTCAACCGCCCGCACATTTGTGCAGGCGATCCCAGCCTACCCCAAAGCTAGGCCTTGAAGAACCACTGCTCCGGGTAGATCGGCCACGTCCACAAGCTGTCCCACACCCAGTAGCCGGCCCCAGCCACGTTGGTCATCTTGTTGTTGACGATCAGCGGCTGCGGCGCGTTGCCGACGACGCCGATGGTCCAGATGTGCTCGGCCTGAGACGCCAGGGTCTTGGCGGCTGCCTCGTTGCTGCCAGAGAGCTTGTACTCATCCATCCAGTCATACAGGTCCTGGATGACCGGCGGCGGCTCGACGCCTCTCTTGCCCGGGTCACCGTACCACTGGCCCCACAGTTGGCCCCAGGTCGACTCGTCGCCGCTGATGGGGGCAAAGTACTTGGGCCGCAGCGAAAAGAGCACGTCAGTCGTCTCGTCGCCGTGCCAGAGGGACATCGGCTCCTCGTTGCCGGTGATCTTTTGCGTGATCAGCGTGCGGGTGACCGACTTGTACTGGATCTCGATGCCGACATTCATCCAGTATTCCTTGATCAACTCAGTGGTCGGGCCTTTGGGCGTCTCGCTTTCGTACAGGTCCCAGGCGATGATCATCGGCGTGCCGTCCGGCCACAGGCGGTGCACCTTGTCATCCGCCCACTTGAGGCCCAGCTCGTCGAGCATCGCATTGGCCGCGTCCGGGTCATACTGCGCCCAGGCCGTGACATACTCGGGCTTCCAGTGCCGCGAGTCGGGGATGACGGTCATCTGGCCCGGCGTGCCATTGCCAAAATACAACACCTCGTTGACCTCGTCGCGGTTGATGGCTATGGAGAGCGCCTGGCGGAAGCGGTCGTCGGTAAAGATCTCGCGCATCATATTGCGCGTGGGATCATCCGGCTTTTTCTCCGTCTCTTGTATGCCCTGCCAGCCATAGTTGCAGTTAACGTTGTAGACCACGTCCGAGCCTTTGCCGCTCTTCCACAGGACGACCCCATAGCCGCCCTGTTCCGCGGCGTCGGAGTAAGTCTTGAAGTTCTGGATGCTGGTGTCAAAGCCGACAAAGTCGTACGAGCCGCCGACGATCTTGGCGTTGTGCAGGGCCAGGTCGGCGTCGCGCCCAAAGTTCAGCTCATCAAAGTAGGGGAGCTGGTTGCCGTCGCTGTCGGTCATCCAGAAGTAGGGGTTCCGCTGCCAGATCGCGCGCTCCGGGCTGTCTTCCTTTGCAACCATCGCGAGGACGAGCGGGGTTTCCATGGTCAGGCCGCGGTTGCGCTTGTCACCCAGGTTCTGATACCAGAAATCGCGCTTGGCTTCCACGGCCAGGTCATTAGCCTTGGGGTTGTACTTGATGTGGAACTGCTTCAGATAGTGAGCCGGGCACACCCACTGATCCCAGTAGTCGTACTTGTGAGCCATGACCAGCATGGGCCAGTAGGGCACCGGGATGGCGAAGGTAATCTTGTAGGAATAGTCGTCCAGCTTTTCCACCACCATGGGCGTGCCGCCCGGACGCAGGTGCTCGCCGATAACTGCCGTGAAATCGGTGTTGAGGATAAGGTCCTCGTGCACGAACAAAACATCGTCGGCGGTGAACGGCTCGCCGTCCGACCACTTCATGCCCTTGCGCATGAACATGGTGATGGACTTGAAATCAGCCGACACCGACCAGTCTTTCAGCACGTTGGGCACCTGCTCCTGCAGGTTGGGGGTGATGCGCAGCATCTGTTGCGGCGGGTTGACCAGGTCGCTATCTCCTGAGGTCAGCGACGTCGAGATGGCGCCAACGCGGACCTGGCCGCCGTACTGGCCAATTTCGTCATACGGCATAATCACCAGCGGCTCGCTCGGCAGGCGCTCGTCGACCGGGGGAACTTTGCCTTCGGCGACCATCTTGGCCGCCACCGGGGATTCGTTGAACTTGGAAGGCAGGGCCGTCGGCGTGACCAGCTTTTCTACCTCAACGACCTTGGTCACTTCCTTCTCAACGACTGTGGTGACCTCTTTTTCAACTTCCTTGACGACCTCTTTGGTCACCTCTTTTTCGACCTGCACCGTCTCTTTGACGATCACGGTCTGGGGCTGGCAGGCTGCCAGGGCGGCGCCTGCTGCAGTCACGGCACCCATATACAAAAACTCACGACGTGAAAGCTTGTTTTTGCTCACTTTATTCCTCTCCTTAAACTAAAATAGAACGAATAGAAACGAAAAACACAGCCTGACAAGATTTTTGAACGCTCACCTCCTCTCCAAACCACAACTACAAAACAGTACCAGGCTAAAAAGACAACAGCCGACCCACTGCACGCATGCAGCAAGTCGGCTGGTTCTCACACATCGCTTTGAATTACGTCGACACAGAGTATAGACATTGAGAACGACATTGTGCCCTTCCTGTCTGACACTCGAACTCAATTGCTGTAACTATATCCTGTCATCGTTTGCTGTTTTGAAAAACAACAAACCTTGAGGGCTTGAGAAGTTTGAAGAGACGGATTCTAGTATATCATATTTTTTACGCGATGCAAAATTGACCTTTTTCACAACGCAAAGGCTGCTCCGAAGAACAAATGCACCCTTTCACCAGGGCAGTCCCATACAAATATGATATGCGGCCATTCGTGCTACCGTCTCCCCAACTCACACATCAAACCGCAGGCGGACGGCATAATCGCCGTACCTGACATCCATCTGCTCGCACGGCCAGCCGGCGACACAGTTTGGCCCATCATAGTGCTTCAAGTCGGAAATCGTCTGCGGTTTGCCATCGACCCGCAGATCACCCTGCCAGTCAAACGAGATCGTCTCGCCGCGCAGCGTCTCCAACCTCACATCAAGCCCATCCCAATCGACCTTGAGCGCCTTGACGCCGGACTTGAACTGCTCAAACGGCCCATCAACCGCTTTGCGTCCCGCCATACAGACCCAAACCTGCTCTGAACCATAGGCGCGCAGCTCGCGAAATGCCCCCGGCCCGCGATGGATCAACTCGAATCCGGCGCTCGACCTGAGCGCCAAGTAGCCATCCCCCTTGCGCGCAAAGGCCCAGCCATCCTCAAACGCATACTCGTCAAACTCGTACACCGGAAAGTAGGCGTGTGTAAAACCCATTCCAGACGTATTCTGTCCGGCATCTTTTTGAGACAAGTTGTGGACGGCGACCAACACGTCTTTCCACTGCACCACACGCGGCAGAATGGCATTGCCGCACCAAAAATTGGGCCGCTGCGCATCGTGTTCGCCCAAATGCGGCGGGTGAGTGGCGAAAACCACCGCATCGCGCCCTAACGTGGCCTGCCAGATGTGCTCCCGATCGCCCTTTTTGCCCGGCCGATAGCTTTGCGCAGAACAGAGCATAAAATCCGGCGTGCGATAGGTCGCCTTGTCCACGCCGGGATGGTGTTCCCGGTGCCACATCTCTCTACCCAGGTCGACGGCGATGGAGGCGATCATCGTCGGCAGTTCATAGTCCGAACAGGCCAGCGCCACCAGCCCGCCGATGTGTTCGTTCCAAACCCCCATCCCCCACATCAGGCGCGCGATCCCCGAGGTGGCCTCCAGTTGCGCGCTTTTGACCATCGCTGTGTCAGCGCGCCCGTGCGTCGAACCAAAGGCCCCTTTGAACGAGTTGACGGCCATCGTAAAGAACAGCTTGTCCACCACCACGGCCGCCAGTTCGGCCAGCTCTTCGTTTTCGGTCAAATCGGCCAGGTGAGAGAGAGCCAGCAGGATTTCCTCGAATGAAACTGGCGAATCCCAGTCAGTGAACCCCTTGGCGCCACATTCGCGCAGCCAGTCCAGGGCCAACTGCTCGCCCTTCTCGCGGTGCTGGCGGCCGGTGAGGCCGCTGTTATCGAACACCTGATCGGGGTACAATTGGCCGGCCAGGATTTCGCAGGTATGGAACAAGATGGCGTGACTCTCCGAATCCAGATCCATCACATCCCGGCCCGGTTCGTCGCACCAGTAGCGGAACCCGATCACACAATCCTGAATCTTGAGTTTCAGGTCGGTTGAAAAAGCCCATGTGCGGGGATAGCGGTGCAGCACTCCCAACAAGCCCACCAGATCGGTGACGCTGCCCACTTGGCGGCAACGGATTCGCTCCACGGCCTCAACCACAATATGCTGATCGACCTGCCCCCACTCGTTCAAAGCCAGCTTGGCAATTTCAGCATAGAGGTCGCCCTCTCGTCGCACGGCATAGTTCAGCGCCTCATCGCGGCGTGACTCATTGGTACCGTAATAGACCTCGGAAAAGGGGGTTTCAAGGATGTAAAAGGGCAGCGATTCATTGTAACGAATGCCGCTTCGCTCGATGACGTGCGCTGGCGGAAACAGCACAAGCTCATGCGAACCCTGGTCGAAAATCACCTGGCGGCCGCCAATCTGGGTGCGTTGGCCGGGGATCGACTCACTCCAGCCGGCGACCTTGACGTGCTCTTGAGCATCGCGCACCCAAAAATTGATCTGGTCTTCTTCTTCGAGTTCCTGGTCCCAGGTGAAACAAAGATTTTCTGCGCCGGTCACAACAAGATGTTCCAGGTGAACCTCGTCATAAACGAGCTCTAGTTTGAGCCGTCGAAACAGGTTCCCATGCTGTACGGGCAGCCCGATCTTGACGCCCTCCGGCGCACCGTTGATTTGCAACGCCATCAGGTATGGGCACTCCCGCACCGCCGGCATCTCGAACCGCACCAGAATTTCGTTTTTGCCCTCGTTCATCGACGCTGCAAACGACACGCGCTGCGGAACTTGGGGGTGAATGTGCGCGTGCGCGCGCCGGCGATTGATCCACACATCAGCGGGGCCGTTGGTGGCGAGCGCAAACTCGAACTCGCCCGCATCGGGCAACATCACTTCGGCATAGGCCCAGGCACGCAGGTAATGCGCCGCCGGGTAAAAGCTGCTCAGATTCAGGAAATGGTCGCCCCGGCATTTGCCATAACGCCACTCGAGCTTGACGCCGTCGATCTCGAACCCGGCCCATTCTAGCGGTGGCTCGTGCAAATCAAATCCGGCGCGATGATACTGCACCGCAATCTGTTCCCTGACTTGATCCGGACTGCCGTCAAATTGCGCAAAATCCTGAACCGGGATCGCCTGCGGCCCGGCGACCAGCCAGTTGTGAATATATCCTTGCGCATCCAGCGCGTACTCGAGAACCGTGTCTGTCATAAAAGGGAGGGTCTCCTCTGAAACGCTTCACTTGGCCGAATGACACATCATTTATACCGATTGGCCGCAAACAGCACAAGACTCGCGGACGATCAACTGGGTTGGCAGCTCGATCTGCGGCGACACAAGTTCCTGCCCGGCCGCCAAAGCAACGATCATCTGCGCCGCCATCCGTCCCATTTGATAGAGCGGCTGCTGCACGGTCGTCAGGGGTGGATGCCACGACGCGGCCAGCGGAATATCGTCAAATCCCACGATGGAGACATCCTGGGGCACATGCAAACCTGCTGCATAAGCCGCGCTGACCGCGCCCAAAGCCATCAAATCGGAACTGGCGAAAATCGCAGTCGGCCGCTCATCGAGCGCAAGCAACTGCGCGGCCGCCTCATAGCCCGTCGCCAGACGATAATCTCCCTCTTGAACGAGATCGGGGGAAAAAGGGATCCCAGCCTCGGCGAGTGCGCTGCGATATCCATGCTCGCGGAGTTCGGCAATTCCGCTGCCGCGCCACCCCCCGATAAAGCCAATGCGCTGGTGGCCCAGCGAAATCAGATAATTGACCGCCTCGCGCGCGCCTTGCCAGTTGGTAGCACGCACGCATGGCATCGTCGTCGAATCGGGATAAGCATCAATAAAAACGTACGGGATGGTGCAACCAATAGAATCAATCAGCTCGTTTTCACGCGTGTGTGGGGTAATGATCAGTAGGCCATTACTGCTCGTGCGCCGGGCAACCTGAATGTAATTGACTTCGCGGGATAGATCCGCATCGGTGAGGTGAAGCACGGCCTGGCGAGCGTCCAGATCGAGTTGATCCAGAATTCCCCGGAGGAGCATGCTGCCATATTCACTGTTTAGCGTATGTGCGATGATAGTGACATAGCATACAGCATCTTTGCGCGCAGAAGATGGGCCGGTTTTGTATCCAAGCTGCCCCACAGCATCCAACACGCGTTGGCGTGTATTTTCAGCCACATCAGGATGCTCATTGAGCACGCGCGAAACGGTTGTAACAGAAACGCCAGCCCGCTGTGCAATGTCGGTAATGGTAGGATTCACGGGAGTATCGCTCATGGACAACACCTACTCGCGAAACCAAAATCCATTATGCCACACTAACGGAAATATTCTACCTTTTTTCTGAAACTTTGTCAAATTTGTTTTCGGAAATTTTCGGAAACCGTTTCAGTTCGACCCAACGTTACATATTCCATTGGAAACTCCCGAGCTGTGAAACGTGAGGCATGAAACGTCAAACGTCAAGCATCGAACATCATTGTTTTTACGTTTCACTCTTCACGCTTGATACGCCTTCATCGCCGCTGCCATACCGACGCCCGGCTCAAACTTGTAACCGCAGGCGGCCAGTCCGGCCTCCACTGCGCCGACCGTCGCCAGCGTGTCGCCCAACCTGGTCGGCCCCATGTGGCCGATACGGAAATATTCCCCACGAATCTGCGGGTGCAGCCCGCCGGCCAGGATCGCGCCGGCCTGACGCGCCTGGAGCAGAAATTCGATCCCATTGATGCCAGCCGGATAACGCGGCGCGGTCATGGTGTGAGCGGCCCACTCTGGTTTGAGCGGCACCTGCCTCAGTCCCAATGTCTGGATCGCCGCCTGGAACGCTCGTCCCAGGCGCGCGTGCCGGGCAAAGCGCGCCTCCATCCCCTCTTTGAGGATCGACCCCAGACTGACATTGAGCGCAGCGATCAGGTTGACCGCCGGGGTGCCGAAATAGGCCGGTTTGCGCGCCTCGTAGGCCTCCATAATCGGCAGCCAGTGCGTCCAATCGGCGTAAAAACTGCCCACCGGCGTCTTGCGCGCTCGGAACGCCGCCATCGCCCGCTCCCCGGCCACCAGCAAAGCCAGCCCAGGCGGCACGGCGACGGCCTTTTGCGAGGCGGTCAGGGCTACATCCACGCCCCACTCGCTCATGCGCAGCTCTTCGCCCGCCACCGAGCACACCCCATCAACGACGATCAAGATGTCATATCGACGCGCCAACGCGGCCAATTCTTTGATGTTGGTCAGCACACCGGTCGAGGTATCCACGTGGGTCACGGTCATCAGCTTGAATGGGCCGCTCTTCAGAATGGTTTCCACCTCTTCGAGCAAGGGCCGACCGCCGACCGCCGACCGCGCGTGCGTCACCTGCGCGCCGTAGCGTTCCAGCAGCGCGCCAAAGCGGTCGCCAAAATAGCCGGTATTGACTACCAGCGCCCGGTCGCCCGGTTCGACCAGATTGGCCCCGGCCAGATCCATGGCCAGCGTGCCCGACCCGGCCATGACGAACGGCTGCCCGCCTGGGCAAAGAAAGACCTGGCGCATCCTTTCCAAAGCCTGCCCAAAGACCTCAACAAACTCGGGCGCAACGTGGCTGGTCGTCGGCGCGCCGAGGGCTTGCAACACCTCCGGCTCAAACTCGATCGGGCCGGGGATCATCAGCAAAGTTCGATCTTTCATAAATGTTTTCTCCTTGTTGAACAGTATGCCAGGATTATGCCGGTGATTTGCGATAGCGCGGGAACTCTTTTAGCACGCGAAAACCCACACTGCGATACAAATCACTGGCGCGCGTGCGAAATTCGGCTACCGTGTAAAGCCGGACCACCTCCACACCACGTTCGTGCAGACAGCGCATAGCACGTGACAACAATGCACGCGCCAGTTTATGCCGCCGCCACGCAGGACGGACGCTGACTTCAAATACTTCGGCCTGGCCGTTTTCGATCAGCGATAAGACCTGGCCTACAACTTGATCGCCATCCCACGCAACTTGCCAAAGCGTTGGATCGTGCTTGGGCGCGCTCAATCGGGCGGCATAGTCCATAGAATCAAATGTTTCTTGAAACCGGTTTTCAGCGTACTCATTTTGATAAGCTGCGCCGACGCTGGCGGCGATGAGAGAATAGTGCTCAGGCAATACGGGATGCACCTCGATCCCTGCCGGGAGTATAGGGACTGGCAGCGGCGCCAAAGTATCCCATCCCATCTCCAGCACGGTATATCCGGCGTAATAGCCTTCGTGCAGCAAAAGCGCAGTGGTATCTTGCTCCGTGCTGCTCGCATTGGCCGCGAACTCGAACTTTTCATTCGGATGTTGTGTCGCCGCCAAATGACGCGCCGTATTTTCACACCAGTGCAGCATCGTTGTACCGATCCCCTGTCTGCGCCATTCTGGCAATACCCAGCCCAGGATGAGATACACCCACGTCCCATCATCTTCAGACCAGTGTTCAATTTGGCTGTAACCCACAACACGATCTTGGACCTGAGCCACAAGCCACTGATTTTGCTGACCGGCGGCTACAGCTTGGGACAGCGACGTGCATAGATCATCGCGGCTCGGCAAGTCTTCAAAGGTGGACAGGGGATCGACTGCATCGTGAGCGATGCGCCCGGCGTGGACAGCGTACAGCGTATCTGCGTCTTGCTCACCACAAATGAAACGGAAGCGCAATCCTTCAATAACAGGCATATCAGGAAGGATGATCGAGTCGGCTGACATATTCGTGCTCCTATGATAAGTAGGGTCTATCCCTCAAGATTCTTGCTTGTGCGATGGAAACCATCGCCTGGGCAAGAATCTTTCCCCGTAGCAAAGCTGGCGGATCGAGTACATCCGCATTCAGTTCCGATTTATTCGGGATAGGATAGATCGAGCCTACGTTGAGATGCTCACTCGCGCAAACGCGTTGACCGCCCAACGGCTCCGCACAAGCTGCGGCGGGCAGTGGAGATAACCTTCGTGGCCAAGATCACCCTCGGAATTTGCAGAACTCCATTTCGTTGCCAGCCTTCACGTGGGGATTGGGCACGTTTTGAGCTTTACAGTTTCGCGGCCAGATCGCCCGCCCATGCACGGATCGCCTCCCAATCTCGCAGGTCGCTGGCCGGCGCTTGATGAAGAGGGCTGGCGGGCAGTATAGCCAGCAAACTATCGGGAAAGCGCAACTTGGCCGGGTCGTACTTGCCGCCAAATAATTCGGCCGTGATTGGCTTCAGCCAGGGGTACTTGGCCAACTGTTGGTCAAGTTGGGCACGCACACCCTGCCACTCCTCCTCACCTGCGCGCGTGGGGCCAAGTGTGAAAATGGCAACGGGCCGCTTCGCCAGCGCATCCTGATGTTGCGTCAGGAAACGCTGTGCATCCTTGAGCCATCGCCCGATGTAAAGCGGCGCCCCCAACACGACCGCGCGATATCCTTCCAGTGTCCGCGCTTGCCGTGCAGGCTGAAGGCTTGCTTCAAGCCCACTTTCGCGCAGCGTTGTCGCAACTGCCTCGGCGACCTTTTGCGTTGAACCGTAACGGGTGGCATAAACGACGAGAATTGAATCTGACACAAGTTCCTCCTCAAAAATCGGCTGTTAACTCACAAGTCTGGCGACCACTGCGCCCACCAGCCGTGCCAGCACAACCTTAGCACGGCTCGCGCGGTGCGCAATGTAGAACGTCCGCTCTGGCGCAAGCCAGCCCTGGTTTTCCCAGTAGGCGCGATCACAAGAGTCCGAGACTTCTCGTTGCCAGGCTAACTGCTGAATCTTGAATATCATCAGGGATAGAAACGAAGGACATTTGTCTTACCCGCGATCAAAACACGTCCGGCATCCCCAGCACGGCTGCAAGTCCAAGTCTCCCAGATAGAGCGTCTCGAACAGCAACGGCCGCCGGGCACGCGCCGCCAGCGTCTCAAGATGCGCGCCGATCATCTGCACGATCCGGGCGGTGTTCCCCTTTTTCCTATAACTGCTCACCAAAGCGAGAACCTTCATAGCATACCTCTATCCCAGCAGGTAGACCACCAGCGCCATCGCTATAACCACCACCACTGGCGCAATCTTGTGGATGGTCAGCATGACAGCGTAGTTCAGCTTGCCCATACTCATCAACGCCCCGGTGGCGAACAGAGCGACGACACAAAGTCCTGCCAGGGCGAGCAGAGCAATGATGAGGGCCAGAGAATCAGCATTTTCGAGCGTCCTGGCAAGTTGAATGGTCATGACGATGACCGCGCCCAGGGCGATCAGCTTGTGCACGCTAAAGAGAAAGCCATTGTATGGTTTTCCCAAATGGCTCAACCAAACGCCAGATGCCAGCGTCAAGAGAAAGACGATTCCGGGGATGATAAATTTGATTGGCGTGTCCATGTGAAACTCCCAAGTTGCTATGCCTATGTCTGTGAGTGTACGATGGCCTTCTGTCCCAACTGGAATAACCTGAAGTCAGGACAACGCGAATGGAAATCAGTCGATCTTGTGCCGGATGATCGCCCCTTTGTCTGCCGATTCGGCCAATCGGGCGTAGAGCGCCAGATAGCCTGATTTGATTTTGGGTTCGGGCCGCTGCCAGCGGGCCAAGCGGACCTGAATCTCCTCGTCGGAGATGTGCAGGTGCAGGCTGCGCGCCGGAATGTCGATCGTGATCCGGTCGCCGTCCTGCACAATGGCGAGCGGGCCGCCCTCAGCCGCCTCCGGCGAGACGTGGCCGACGAAACAGCCGTTGTTGGTGCCGGAGAAGCGCCCGTCGGTGACGACTGCCGTCTTGAGCGCCAGCCCGCGTCCATAGAGCAGCTTCATCGCGATGTACATCTCGCGCATCCCCGGCCCACCCTTGGGGCCTTCGTAGCGAATCACCACCACTTCACCTTCCCGCACCTGGCCACCGAGGATAGCCTGATTGGCCGCCTCTTCCGAGTCAAAGCAGCGCGCCTGGCCGGCGAACACGTGCATCTCTGGCTTGATCGCTGCCGGCTTGGTGATCGCCGTGTTGGGAGCCAGGTTGCCCTTGAGCACTGCCAGCCCGCCGCCCGTGCCCCACGGATCGGCCAGCGTGCGAATGATGCCCCGGTCGCACACCTCGGCGTCAGCGACGTTCTCGGCGACGGTTTGGCCGGTCACGGTCAGCGCGTCGGCGTGGAGTAAGGGCAAAATTTCTTTCATCACCGCCGGAATACCACCGGCCTGGTGAAAATCGGGCACGTTGGGCGCGGCAGCGGGATAGATACGGGCGATGTGCGGCGTCATTTTGCACAGTTCTTCGAACAAATCCATCGTGATCTCGCAGCAGTCGGCCTCATAGCCAATTGCTGGCAGGTGCAGCGCAACGTTAGTCGATCCACCGATAGCGGTGCTGACGCGAATCGCGT